>NZ_VTYA01000001.1:0-468934 GCF_013114135.1 Vibrio sp. 03-59-1 | reverse complement strand
ATTTACTTTCGCTTTAAAAAGCGAAAACAAACAGTACGAAACTAGTGATTATCATCAACGAGTGCCCACACAGATTGATAGGTCTAAATTGTTAAAGAGCTTTAGTATCAAAGGTTTGAACCTAATCAACTCCGACTTCAGTGAACGTTTGAACGTTGCTCTGTGTCGGTGGATGCGCAGTATAGAGAATGAAGAGTTTCGTGCAAGCATTTTTTCAAATAAATTGTTCGTTCGACTACATAACAATCAAAAAGCACTAAAAACGACCAATTCAGCCGCTTTTATTACTTTTCCTGGTAAAAATAGAAAGAAGTAATGAAACAATTACTGCGTAAAGAAGGGAGCAGCCACGTGAAAAACAAACTCCCCTTCCATAAACGGCACATATGAGTGCCAAAATTAATCAAATTAAAGCTTTCATCACTAATTTCAATGTTAATGACTTATTTATAGCACCAACAGAACATCTGTAACTAATTGTAATTAAGAGCTTTCGGTTGTATTTCCAACATGTAACCAATGCTAGTTCTGAGCAACGGCTTTAACTCTCATTATCTTTTCTCTCCACTTACTACACTGGAGTTATATTCAATTAACTCTTAACAAGGAAATTATTATGGAAAAAGCAATCAATGCTCTTGGTATCGCTATCATTGCAAGCAAATACGCGGGCGTCATACTGTTTGCAGGCTTAACCCTTTCTACTGGCGCTCTTGCCGCTGACGCTTTATACCTGACGGGAGCTGAGAATAACGATTAACAGCCTTACCTAACCTTCTTTTACTTGAGAGTTTTGAGCGACACTTATTTTTTTCTCTTTTTCTATCGGTTTTCTAACCACTAGATAAACCGCTATAGCAGCAAGTGTGAAACCAAGCGCACCAAGCCAATCAAAGCTCTCGTTAAACACTAGCCATGCCTGAATGGCAGTGACTGGTGGAACAAGATAAAATGTAGAAGCCACTTTCGATGATTCACCACTTTTCACCATAAATAGCAGTAACAATATGGCGAACACAGACAGCACAATCACCAACCACGCCATTACCGCAAAAAATTCCGGAACCCACATCACTTCCATCGTTTCGGTATTCCAAGCAACAATACTAAATAAGATCGCCGAAGCGAAATACTGCACCAACGCCCCTCCAATCATATCGACGTTATGGCAGAATTTTTTCTGATAAAGCGTCCCCAAAGTGATACCAACCAATGCTGTAAAGGTAAAGCAGATAGCAGCCAGTTGATGTTCATCATTTTGCCACTCAACATTTCCCATCAACACCAATGATATCCCCACGAAGCCAACCATAAGCCCGAGCCATTGCGATGCAATCAGACGCTGATTAGAAAACCCGACTAACAGCACTGCCGTTAAAATAGGCTGAATACCAACAAGCAACGCACATAACCCAGCAGGCATTCCCATCGATATGGCTTGATACGTCCCCCCTAAATAGCAACCATGGATCAACAAGCCAACAATAGATGCGTGTAATAAATCCTTTCCCATTGGAACTCTTCTACGCATAAATGCAATGAGCACGATAAATACGGTTACGTTTGCCATCATTCTTAGCGCAAGTAGCGTTGCTGGCTCTGCGTATTGCAAACCGAATCGAGCACCAACGAAGCCTGAACTCCATAAAACCACAAAGATAACGGGTATCAATTTCACCCACATAAAAACCTCTAGTAAGTCATCACATTATATTGCTAATGTAGTTAGGTACAGTTGGGATAAAAAGACACAGTTTTGGCTAAATAATTGGGTACAGAATGAAAGAGAACACCAAATACCAAGATGTTGAAGCGCATATTCGTCAATTAATTCATTCGGGTACTTTGGTCGAGCATGACAAATTGCCCTCTATACGCCATTTATCTCAACAGCAGCAGGTAAGCAGGAATACGGTTATCCGGGCTTATCAAGAGTTAGAAGCCGCTGGGATTGTCTATCCAGTTCCTCGTTCTGGCTACTGCATTCAGCAAAAGCCGCTTCCTGAATTCACTTCTGTCAGCGATCCTAACCATGTTGATCTCCTCTCTGTCACTAAGTCGATTTTGGCTCAGCCTCTTATCGAGCATACGATGCCTGCCGGTTCTGCTCATCCCAATATCGATGGTCCTGCAATTCGCAGTTTGTATGCCGAGATAGGCCGTCATAGTCGTTATCAAACTCAGATCCCCAGCCACTATCAGTTACCACCGGGGAATAGCACCTTAATTAAGCAACTCATTAAGATCACCCAAGATTGCGGCATCACCGCGCATTCAAATGAAATATCGATCACTCACGGAGCCCAGCAAGCGATCAGTCTCGCATTGCGCGCTCTAACAAAGCCGGGTGATATCGTGATTGTGGAATCCCCATGCTATTTCGGCAATTTGCTACTTATGGAATCCTTAGATCTACAGGTTATCGAGATCCCTAGCAGTATTGACTCTGGTATTGATATTAAGGCATTAAAAGAAGCGATAAGCATGTGGGATATCGCGGCGATACTCGTCACTCCCAATTTTAATAATCCAACAGGATCTCGTATGCCATTGGCAGCAAGGCAAGCTTTATTGGATGAATCGCAGAATATCCCCATTATCGAAGACGATGTTTTTGGCGCTTTATCCTTTGAAGCGCCGCTTCCGAGTTTAAAATCCTTAAATAAAGGCAATCGTGTCATCTATTGCAACTCATTATCTAAAACGTTGGATTCAAGGTTACGTGTTGGCTGGATCTTGGCTGGGCAGTATCAGCGTAAAATAGAGAAGTATCTGATCAGCGACAATATGGGTAGCTTAAACCTCATGCAATCGGCGCTTGGTGAATTTCTTACTACAGGAAAATACCGTCAGCATTTGAGCAAGATGAAGAAGCATTACCACAGCAATCAAAAGAGATTTTCGACTCAATTGATCAAAGCCTTAAACCAACGCGACAACTTACGAGGTCAATTTCAGCTCAGTCGGCCACAAGGCGCATTCTTATCTTGGTTGATATTGCCACCAGCAGTCGATAGCTACGCGATTTATCAAGAGTGCTTAAAAGCAAAAATAAGTGTATTACCAGGCACTATCTTCGGCACTCATGATCAGTACAAACACTGCATCAGATTCAGCTGTGCCTCATATCAAGATAACGATAAATGGGCAGAAGGTGTTGAACGCTTTGCCAATATTGTTGCCACTCATCTTACAGAGCAGGGATAAACATCAGTTCTATTTGACTTCAACAGCCGATCGCGGTTACATACGCGTCTTGAATCTGTATGGTATTACCATCAGCAATACACCCACTTTATAGCAAGGCGATTTATCCATGCGTGCATTTGTTTTAAGAGCTCGTTCCGCTCCAACAGAGAGCCATCTTCTATTGGAATCTGTCGGTCAAGAAGCCCATACCGAAATTTTGGCTCATACATTGATGAACACCATTTTTGTGGCTCAATCGCATCGCAAAGACGTTATCGTTCACCTTGTATTGGAAAGCACGAAAGACTTCTCTCGCACGATTACCTTCAACTCAAATGACATCACTAATATTGGCGGCTTCCATGAGTCCATACTATTAGCGGCAGTCGCAAGAGCACTCGATGCATCTAAAGGCATGACCAAAGAGCAAGAGCGACAAGTTGAGCCTGGTGTGACTGTTCGTACGATTAGTTTTGAGAAACTGATTAAAGAGTTAGCAGAAGATTATCAGCTGTATATGCTAGATAAGAAGGGAGACTCTGTACGTGATATTGAGTTGGCTCATAACCCTTGTTTCTTATTAACCGATCATATTCCAATGCCTAAAAAAACCTACAACAGCATGAAACGTTTGGGGACTGAAATGATAAGCCTTGGGCCAAATATGTTGTTTGCCTCTCAGTGCGTAACATTAATTCAAAACGAATGGGATATTGCAGGGATCGAGTAATCATCAAAGATGAAAATTACTCTGATTTAAAATATAGAATGAATGCAATGTCTATCTCGCCCAAGGATAAATAGCATCAAAATCAAAAAATCCCCAAACGTTCATTTGGGGATTTTTTGACTGTAATGATTTAGTGATAATCAGATCTACAGAAGTACATTCATCACTAGCATTGCGCCGAAAGCATTCAGTACTGAAATGGCAATCATCACTGGAATGTAACGACCTTCCGTGCCGATCGCCCCCATGATTCGTCCCATGTATTGAACTTGAGAGCCCATAAGGTAAATAGCCGGCGCTAAAATAGCGATGTGCGTACCATTCAAGATACCTTGGTCAAATAGAGTAATAACCACACCAACCGCGCCGCCCATCGACATCCAAGCACCAATCAATACCGCCGCAGCTTCACCCGGAAGACCAAAAATCGCCATTATTGGAGAGAACACGGTTCCCATCAAATCGAGCGCACCAGTAATTTGCAGAACTTTGATGAAAACAAAAGCCATCAATACGTTAGGAACAGTAGAAGTCGTTGCGATTACCCAACCTTTTTTAGCGCCTTCAACAAATATATCAGTCACCATCGGTTTTTTTGCTTTAACGTCGCTCATTATGCTGTCTCCTCTTTTAGTTCTGCTGACTGGTCATTGTTTTGGTTATCTTTGTCTTCTTTTCCTTCTGTTAGGTTTAAATAAACACGGAACAGGTTGGCACCGACAAATTTGAAAACGAACATGACAATAACAGCAAGGCCAATTGATGAAGTGACCGCTAACGATCCATCAGCCATCGTGAGGGTAAAGAGCACAGCACCAGATGAGAAGAAGTTAACAATGGTCGCGCCAGCAGTGAATTGGAACATAGTGAATATATCGGTTTCACGTTTCGTCAGGTGACCTTCATCTTTCAGTTGTCGAGTCATTGCGGCCCCTGCATCCGTACTTTGCAAAGAGGCGATCATAGCTAGACCCGAGCTTCCCGGAATGCCCATCAATGGACGAAGAAGTGGTGTCAGAATTTTACGAGCAGCATCAAGTGCACCGTAGTGCTCCAGCACATTGATCATACCAAGTGCAAACATAACGGTAGGGATCAGAGTAAAAGCGAAAATGAAACCATCACGCGCACCATTACCGCCTTTACCACGCAGTGATGTGGTTGCCGCTTCAATGCCATCGGCGGTTTCCGTTACATTGTAAGCAACTTTACCAAACGCTCCATTAAGAGTGGTGAAATCTAACGCTCCATACCAGTCCGTTGATTTCATTAGGCCGGAGAAAAACACTACGGCAAAGGCGAGAGCAATATAGCTCCCAATAGTGACCTTTCGGTCGGTTTGAGTTTGATTCGTCATCGTAATACCTATGAGTTATATAGAACAGGAACTGCGCGCATAGTGCATATAATACGTGCCACACTATATGACCAAAATCAAAGATAGACTGTGAACGTTTTAAAAATGAAATGTATGATTTCAAAATGTGATAATCAGCATAATTAACCATATCAAGAACAACAACTAATCAACAAAGGATATATAACTACTTAATCTTTCTTCTATGGAATAAATCAAAATGTACAACAGAGATGCCATAAAAATACTGACCGCATAAACATCATACTTGCGTTTACTTTAACTTCGACTCGCTTCACTATGTTTGCTTCAATCATCTTTAGATCCAACTCCAGTGCTTAGCGAATTAAAAAACATAGGCAATTTATGATATTTGACTGGCTAGATCCCACCGTTTTAACGGCAATTTTCCTCATTTTTTTGGGATCATTCGTACAAACTGCGATTGGTTTTGGGCTAGCGATCGTTGCAGCCCCTCTGCTATTTCAACTATCGCCAGATTATGTTCCAGCGCCAATTTGCTTGGTCGCGCTATTCATTTCAATTTTAAATGCACTCAAGCATAGAGCAAATGTCTCGATTGGTGGACTAAAAATGGCCCTCATTGGTCGAGTGCCCGGTTCGATTGCAGGCGGAATGTTACTATTAGTGGTATCAACGGATGTGTTGTCTTTATGGCTTGGGTTCCTCGTTCTATTTGCGGTAATGGTCAGCATGCTTCCTTTTCGAATTGAACCCACACCGATCAGAATGGGGATTGCAGGTTTTTTCTCTGGATTTTTTGGCACCAGCTCTTCCATCGGTGGACCACCGATGGCGCTTCTTTTACAACACCAAGACGCAAACCAACTCAGAGGGAACCTTTCTGCTTTCTTTGTGTTTAGCTCTCTAATTTCATTAATTGTGCAGATCCCCATTGGTTTCTTTACTCTGCATCACGTGTTTATCACAATTCCTCTCATCCCCGCCTCATGGCTCGGATACAAATTAGCAATAATGACCACACAGAGCCTACCTAAAGAAAAGATTCGCGTTGGAGCTTTAATTTTGTGCTTAGTCAGCGGGCTAACCGCCATTTGGCAAGGGTTTTTAGCTTAATCGTAGGGTCTATTTCAATGTATCAACGACCGTACCAGCATAAAACTTATAACAATATTCAAACTTAACAAATCAAATTATTCCCTCTAGCACCAATAACCATATTTATAAAGAGGTTATTTTTTAAAGGCTTAGGCAATTTATTGCAAAACATCCAACTATTTATTAATAATTACATCAATATGTGAGCCCGCCAAAATTTAACACAATCAAAACATCTGCATTACAATTACTTTGATTCAAGTCAATCTTGCTAAGGGTATTTTGTTTACCCTTAGCTCTCATCACTACATTCATCATGCGCGCGTTCTATAAAGCAAGAAGCTGGGAAATAAGAATGGAATATTCATGTCATAGGCTCACTGCCCTAGTAAGATTTATCTCTCTGATATTCTGCGTTCTATTCTCGTTCTCTGCACAAGCTCTATTTGTTAGCCCACCCAAAGATCCAATCCCTCTGATCCAAGAGACTTTTCCAACAAACAGCTCTATTTCAGAAAAACAGGGGGAACCACCACTACGCATCATCAAAAAAAATGATGAAATACTTGGCTACGCTTTTGAAACCAATGATATAGCCAGGATTCCCGCTTATTCTGGTGAGCCCGTCAACATGTTGGTTATCATCGATCCACAAGGTGACTACATGGCGTCCAAAGTGCTAGAACACCACGAACCCATCATCCTCGCAGGCATTCCAGAAACCAAATTATGGGCATTTAGTGATCAATATGTTGGTCTATCAGTAAAAGACCGCATCAAGGTTGGAGGAAAACCCAATCAGGATTACATCCCAATCGACGGCTTATCTGGTGCGACGGTCACCGTCATGGTGATGAATGTTGCGATAACCAAAGCCGCAACCAAAGCCGCGGAATCATTAGGCATCATTAAGCCCTCTACCAATATCATTCAACCGATTTCAACCATCAAAAAAGATATTTTCAATGAAAGAACTTGGCTAGATCTCACTGGCGATGGTTCAATTAGAAAGCTATTTCTCGACAATAAAGCCGTACAAATGGCGTTCAATGGTACTGAAGGCGAGAATGTAGATACCGTTCCGGATAGCGAAAAAGATGAAATGTTTGCCGAAATCTATTATGCGCTTGCGGATATTCCGACAATAGGTAAGAACCTATTTGGAGAGGCAGAATATAACTGGCTGATGAAAGATTTGAAAGATGGCGAACATTTAGTGGCTATCTTCGGCAATGGATATTCATACAAAGGATCAGGGTATGTGCGGGGTGGGATATTCGATCGAATACAAGTCCAGCAAGCGGATAATGACATCTCTTTCCGAGATTTAGAACACACTCGGATCACCGACCTATTTGCGGTAGGACACCCTCATTTTAAAGAGATGTCTGTTTTTAAAATTCAGGCTCATCATGAGTTTGACCCAGGAGCGAGTTGGGAACTAGAACTACTCGTCCGCAGACAAACAGGCCCAATCGACAGTGTGTTTAGTAGCTTTAAAGCCACATACGATGTTTTAGAACAGTATGTCGATACTCCAGACGCCATCACCCCAGAGCCTGAACTGACACTAGCGCAACAAGTATGGCAAGAGAAGCAACTAGAAGTCATCGTGCTACTCGCACTGATCACAGTACTGGTACTGATCTTATTCTTTCAAGATATTTTAGTTCGCCACCCAACCTTCATGCATCAACTACGTCATGGCTTTTTAGTCATCACCGTCGTATTCATTGGTTGGGTGTGGGGAGGACAACTCTCCGTCGTGAATGTGTTCACCTTCTTACAAGCACTAGTCAAAGACTTCTCATGGGATCTGTTCTTACTCGACCCTGTGATCTTTATTCTTTGGTGTGCCGCAGCCGTCACAATATTATTGTGGGGACGCGCGGTTTACTGCGGTTGGTTATGTCCGTTTGGCGCACTTCAAGAGCTTATCAATCAGTTCGCACGGTACGTGAAAATCCCTCAATATGAACTTCCTTGGGCCGTCCATGAACGACTATGGGCAATCAAGTACCTCATTTTACTTGGTCTGTTTGGTCTCTCACTAGACTCACTCGCTCTTGCTGAACAGTTTGCCGAAATTGAGCCATTTAAAACCACATTCTTACTTAAGTTCGATCGCGAATGGCCTTTTATTCTATGGGCAGTACTGCTCTTAACCGTCAACTTATTTAATCGTAAAACGTTCTGTCGCTATTTATGCCCTCTCGGAGCTGCACTATCGGTATCAAATAGTATTCGCCTATTTGATTGGCTCAAGCGCCGTCCAGAGTGTGGCTCACCGTGCAAAACTTGTGCAAAAGAGTGTGAAATTCAAGCCATACAACCGGATGGGGTGATCAACATGCGTGAATGCCACTACTGTTTAGATTGCCAAATCACCTATTCAAATGAGGAAAAATGTCCTCCATTGAAAAAACTGGCCTACAAGAAAAGAAAAGCCAGCAAAAATGATATTCCAGTAACTCAACTATAACAGTCAATCATCTAATGACATGCAGCTAATTCATGTGACTGCCTAAACAATTAGCGACCTACAACCATAATATGGAGATCCACCATGAGTGATGACAAGACCAATATCGATCAAGACAATCACCCCGAAAACAGCGAACGTCGTAAGTTTTTCGGTAAAAGTGCCGCAATAGGTTTAGGCGTTGCCGCTGCGCCAATGACGGCAGCCATGTTTGCATCAATGGCAAAAGCTCAAGCATCTGAAATCAGCAACAGCGCAGTCGTTCACCCTGGAGACCTTGATGAGTATTACGGCTTCTGGAGTGGTGGTCACTCAGGTGAAGTTCGTATTCTGGGCTTGCCATCAATGCGCGAACTTATGCGAATTCCAGTATTCAACGTTGATAGTGCAACAGGTTGGGGCTTAACAGATGAAAGTAAGCGTATTAAAGGCGACAGCGCACACATTCTAGCGGGCGACTCCCATCACCCCCATATGAGTATGACGGATGGTCGTTATAACGGTAAATATGTCTTCATTAACGATAAAGCCAATTCACGTGTTGCTCGTATTCGCTGTGACGTGATGAAATGTGACAAAATGCTCACCATTCCGAATGTTCAAGCGATTCACGGATTACGTGTTCAAAAAGTACCACAGACTAAATACGTTATTTGTAATGGTGAATTTGAAATACCAATGAATAACGATGGCAAAACAACGCTTGATGACATCAGCACCTATCGTTCACTCTTTAATGTCATTGATGCTGAGAAAATGGAAGTCGCTTTCCAAGTCATGGTTGACGGTAACTTAGATAACACCGATGCCGATTATGACGGTAAATACTTCGCTTCTACCTGTTACAACTCTGAAATGGGCATGAACCTTGGGGAGATGATCACGGCTGAACGTGACCATGTTGTGGTATTCAGCCTTGAACGTTGTGAAGCAGCACTGAAAGCAGGCAACTTTAAAACATACAACGGTAACGACGTTCCTGTTTTAGATGGCCGTAAAGGCTCTGATCTGACGCGCTATATCCCTGTTCCAAAATCACCGCATGGCCTTAATACTTCTCCAAGCGGCGAATACTTTGTTGCTAACGGGAAACTATCTCCAACGGTATCGGTCATTTCTATCGCTAAACTCGATAGCCTATTCTCAAACTCTATCAAGCCGCGTGACACCATTGTGGCAGAGCCGGAACTTGGTTTAGGTCCACTTCATACTGCGTTTGATAACAAAGGTTTTGCCTACACCACTCTTTTCCTAGATAGCCAAATTGCAAAATGGAGTGTTGAAGACGCAATCAAAGCTTACAACGGTGACAAGGTTAACTATATTCGCCAGAAACTGGATGTCCACTACCAACCCGGTCACAACCATACTTCACAAGGTGAAACTCGTGATGCGGATGGCAAATGGTTAATCTCGCTATGTAAGTTCTCTAAAGATAGATTCTTACCAGTAGGCCCATTGCGTCCAGAAAACGATCAGTTAATTGATATTTCAGGCGATGAAATGAAGCTCATTCACGATGGTCCTACTTTTGCGGAACCACACGACTGTATGATCGTTCACCGCAGTAAAGTGAAACCAAATAAACTGTGGACGCGTGATGATTCTATCTTTGCCGAGACACTTGCTATCGCGAAGAAAGATGGGGTTGATGTGATGACCCAAAATAAAGTCATCCGTGATGGTAATAAAGTGCGCGTTTACATGACCTCAATCGCACCGACTTTCGGTATGAATGAATTCAGAGTGAAGCTTGGTGATGAGGTAACCGTTATCGTAACCAACCTCGATATGGTGGAAGATGTTACCCACGGTTTCTGTATGACGAACCATGGCGTACAGATGGAAATTGGTCCACAAGCGACCGCTTCGATCACCTTTACAGCCAATAAACCCGGCGTTCAGTGGTACTACTGTAACTGGTTCTGTCACGCTCTACATATGGAGATGCGTGGTCGTATGCTCGTTGAAGCATAGACACAATTATAGGCGGTTTACGTGCGACACGACGACAGGGTTTAACACCCAAAACTGAGTGACATATCCCATCGTCTAGATAGGTTCCTTCAGATAATGTGAAGGAACCTTATCAGCCATGTTCACGAACAGGCGATGCTAATGAGTGAAGTCATGACGCAAGAATGTATCAATCTTAATAAAAGAAAACCCTATCAATCAAAGAAGAAGGTGGCGATTGAATATTAAAAGCGGGCTTATTGCTGTCATTTTTAGTCTTTTCCACTCCGCACTTTTTGCTGCGGTATTCACCGTCAATCAAGGTGAAAGCCTTCAATTCGCATTGGATAATACCCAAGATGGCGATACCGTTTTAATCCAGCCTGGCACCTATTCTGGTAATTTCAATGTCCGCAATGGCATTAATATTCGTGGCGAGCAAGGTGCGATAATTGACGCTAATGGAGTGGGAAATGCCTTAACACTCAATACTTCAAATACAACGGTTGAGAACCTGACCATCATTAATTGGGGAGATGATTTAACCGAACAAAACGCAGGGATCTATTTAGATCAAGCGAACAACATCGTCATCCGAAATAATCAATTAACAGGCGATGGATTTGGGCTTTGGCTACAACGCGCCAATGATCTGCTTATCGAAAAAAATACCGTAGTAGGCAACCCTGCTTTGCGCTCTGCGGATCGCGGAAATGGTATTCAACTCTCAGCCGTAAAAACAGCGCTCGTGATCGGTAATGACATCAGCAATACCCGAGATGGGCTCTACATCATTTCAAGCCAAGAGAGCGAGTTACGTGGAAACACCATGCACGATCTTCGTTATGGCGTTCACTATATGTATTCACATAATAATCGAGTATTGAACAACACCGCTTACAACACACGAGCAGGCTATGCGCTAATGAGTTCTCGCTTGTTGACCGTGGAAAATAACACCAGCCGAGACAGTGAAGACTACGGCATGTTAATGAACTTCATCACCTCATCCACAATTAGCCACAACCAAATAAAGAATGTTTGGACTCGACCTGAAAATAAAGTCATTGGGCGCGAAGGCAAAGGGTTGTTTGTTTATAACTCTGCCTATAACACCATTAGCTATAACACCATCGATACCGCAGAGATAGGCATCCACCTCACTGCGGGGTCGGAAAATGGCAAAATTTTTGGCAACCAATTTATCAACAATCCCGTTCAAGTGAAGTACGTATCCAACCAAGAGCAAGAATGGAGTCAAAATGGTATTGGCAACTACTGGAGTAACTATCTTGGTTGGGATCTTGATAATAACAACATCGGTGATACGCCTTTTGAGCCAAATGATGGTATCGACAAAATGGTTTGGAAATACCCTGAATCAAAAGTACTGCTAGACAGCCCCGCCGTACTCATGCTGCGTTGGATCCAAAAGCAATTCCCAGTATTAAAGCCCGCAGGTGTTAAAGATTCGCACCCGCTTATGTCTCCAGATTCAGAGCAAGAACCTCAATCAGAAAACTCGACACAACGACTCAACAATCCCGTCAACGTAACTTCTCCTCTCATCGACGGAATAGGAAATCATTCATGAACGGACCGGTTGTACAACTCGAACAAGTAACCAAGCAGTACAAACAACTGCATGCTCTCAATGGCATTAATTTGACCTTAGAACGCGGTGAAGTATTGGGGCTATTTGGGCACAATGGTGCGGGAAAAACCACCATGATGAAGCTCATTCTCGGTGTTATTACGTTAACCCAAGGTAAGCTTTCAGTCTTTGGGGTTGATCCTAAAAGTAACCAAGCTTGGCATAGTCGTAAACATATCGGCTATTTGCCTGAAAATGTCAGCTTTTATGACCAATTGACCGGGCTGGAAGTGCTCACCTATTTTTCTCGCTTGAAATCTGCGTCTTCCGACCAGATCCAACCCTTGCTAAAAAAGGTCGGTTTAAGTGATGCTATGCACCGCCAAGTGAAAACCTACTCAAAAGGGATGCGGCAGCGCCTCGGACTCGCGCAAGCTTTTTTAGGTGAACCTAAACTGCTGTTGCTTGATGAACCAACCGTAGGACTTGATCCAATTGCAACCCAAGAGTTTTATACCAGCGTCGATCAACTCAAAAAAAGTGGTGCCAGTATTATCTTGTGTTCGCATGTGCTGCCCGGCGTTGAACAACACATTGATAGAGCGATGATCTTAGCTCGTGGGCAGTGTATCGCAGAAGGCACACTGGCCGAATTACGGCTTCAAGCCAATCTCCCAGTGGTCATCAAAACGCATGGCATTAACGGGGCACTTGCCAGCAATGAGCAATTAACCGGATTTATGGTGACGGATAATCAACTCCATATTCCAGAGAAACATAAAATATCGGCAATCAAAGAGTTGATGCGTTACGACACTCTCAGTGATATTCATGTGGAACCGGCCAACTTAGAACAGATCTACCAGCACTTTTTAAGCACAACCTCTGACGCTGTAGAACACGATCACTCACGCAGCAAGGAGGATCAATAATATGAACCCTATCATTGCGGTCGCATTAAAAGAGTTCCAAGATGGTTTACGTAATCGCTGGTTTGTCTCGATTACCTTTATTTTCGCGCTGTTGTCGGTTGGACTAAGCTATTATGGCAGTGTTGCGTCTGGACATATTGGTCCGCCGTCACTCTCATCCACTATCGCAAGTTTATCGAGCTTGTCGGTATTCATCATCCCGTTGATTGCCCTACTACTTTGCTACGACAGCTTCGTCGGAGAACAAGAGTCTGGCACTCTATTGCTGCTGATGACCTATCCGATCAGCCATGGACAATTGCTATTTGGCAAGTTTCTCGGCCAAGGTTTCATCATCACGCTTGCCACTGTTTTAGGCTTTGGTAGTGCAGGAGTCCTACTCGCCTTTACCCTTGATACCGCTGAAGTTGCGTCATCATTTGGGCTCTTTATTCTCACTTCCACTCTGCTTGGTTTGTGCTTCATTACCTTGGCTTACTTAACCAGTCTGTTGGTTTCAGAAAAATCAAAAGCGGCAGGTATTTCCCTCATCCTATGGTTGTTTTTCGTGCTTATTTTTGACTTAGTACTGCTTGGCGTGCTCGTAGGAGGAAGTGAGCTACTGACTCAGCACGCGTTAGTTCAGGTGATGATGTTCAACCCAGCCGATTTATTCCGATTAATAAACTTATCGTCATTGAACAGCACCGATGTTAATGGCGTATTAGCCGTGGCGATCAACAGCAGTTACTCCACCAGCACGCTTTTGCTTGTGATGCTGGCTTGGATCCTTCTACCGCTATCAGTGGCTTTACTCATTTTCAGAAAAAAAACGTTATAAGCGAGATTATACATGTCACAAAAAATATCCACGCAATGGAAAATAGTCACCAGCCTAGCCCTCTCTTTGTTGCTTATGGGTTGTGGCGAGGATCCTCAAGAAAAAATGCTCAAACAAGCAGTGGCAATTGAAAATAGTGATGAATGCCATTTGTGCGGAATGATCATTGCTAATTTCCCGGGGCCGAAAGGCGAAGCATTTCAAAAGGGCCATGATGATATCATGAAATTTTGCTCAACCCGTGATCTTTTTAGCTACTTGCTTCAACCAGAAAACCAACGCCAAGTTCGACAAGTATTTGTTCATGACATGAGTAAAACGCCATGGCAAAAACCTGAAGATCAATATTTCATCGATGCAAAAGAAGCGTGGTTTGTGATCGGTTCAAGTCAAACGGGGGCGATGGGACAAACACTGGCAAGCTTTAGTACCAAAGAAGATGCTCTAGCCTTTAGCAAAAAGTTTGGTGGAAAGCTGTATCAATTTGATGAGATCACTATCGATATATTATAAAACACCGTTCCTAATCACATGGGAGCGTCGTTCTATGACGTAGAAGAGAATAAAGGCAGCCTTGACTGCCTTTAGATCTTTATATCTTTAGATCTTTATATCTTTATATAGGGCGACTTCAGCTTAAAACTTGTAACCACCACCAATCATAAATACCCAAGGGTCTATTTTAACTTTTGTCGTTTGTTTTGCCCCATTAAATTTATAATGTGCATCGGTTTCAATATCTGCATACCAGATTGACGCATTCAAAAACCAATCTTCATTTAACATGTAATCGGCACCCGCATTGACCGCAAGCCCCCAAGAGTCATCTAAAGATAGATCACTCAACCCTGCTGATTTAGCTTTACTATTAAACCCTTCACTGAAAAAAGTCGTGTAATTGATACCAGCACCAACATAGGGACGGAAAGTACTTTCACGGGTTCCAAAATAGTATTGCAGCATAAGAGTAGGCGGCAGGTGATCAACATCCGCAATATCACCCAATCCAGCTAAATCAGTAGAAATGTTATGGCTAAAAGGGGTCGCGGCAAGAACTTCAAAGCTAATATTATCCGTAAACATATAACCAAGAGTTAAACCTAGCTGCATATTTGAGTCGACTTCAAGCTCTTCATTCGAACCCAGAATACCTGAACTACTATCGTTTGGAACGACTCCAGCAAGCCCTGCACGAACAATAAAATCCCCCTCTTTATGGGCAGCGACATTCGTGGAAGCTAACGCAGCGAGGACGGCAAGACTAAACATTGTTTTTTTCATTATAATTTCCTTTGTAGGGCTAAATAGTTGTTTTTATTAATTTGCGCGCAAAGTAGCATATAAAAACCACATTTTTTTGATGGAAATCAATTTGTAACAAAAACTTAAACATAGAGTGCATATATGCAACATTGATCACGAATGTTATGCAAAATACCTACATATATGTAGTGCAAGCTTTACGTGTATCACACCCCTTTCTATTGGCTCGATCTCTCAAACATTAGCTCGATCTCTCAAACATTAGCTCGATCTCTCAAACATTAGCTCGATCTCTCAAACATTAAAGTGAATTGATGCCCGATAATTCACTGAATTTGTGCGACAAACTCAATGAGAAAATTAAATGATGAAGTGGTTTGCAACGAATAAAGAGAAGAGTTTTGTTCAGGCAACAAAAAAGCGAGCACTTGTTGAATGCTCGCTTTTGCGGTATGTATGCTAATTAAGCCTACAAGATTAATCTACATAGTCTTCAGAATCAGGACGAAGTTGGAATTGCACACCCATTAAGAAGTTACGTAAAATCTGGTCTTTACACTCACGATAATTTTTATGATTTGGCTTACGGAAGAATGCGCCTAGCTCATGCTTGCTCATGTCGAAGTCAACCAGTTCCATTACATTTAAAATGTCTTCTGTTTTCATATTAAGGGCGATACGCAGTTTCATGAAAACCATGTTATTGGTTAGACGATTTTCTGGCTCAGGCTGTGCACCTTCTCGCTTACCACGTTTTAAATTAATGAGACCATTCAAGAAGATCGCCAATTCACGATCGCGGCATTTTACGTAATCAGAATCATCTTCTTTTTTTAACCAGTTGCTTACCTGCTCACGTGTTACTTCAAGATCTGCTTGAGCAAAAATCTTAATCATCTGAGCATCTTTAAAATCAAAAGTGTAGCGAATACGGCGTAAAATGTCGTTATTAGTCACGGATAGTCCTAATGTAAAAGGCAGCACCCTCATTATTAATGGCTAGCGAACAATAATACGGCTAACAAAAGGCTGCACTGCAAGTAAGTAGCCGCGCACTCTAACAGATATTGATTCTAAATAGGGTTATATTTGCTCAGTTGAGAATTTTTTATGCTGCTACCTAGATTGGCGTAATGTTATTACTGATACTTTTTTGATTAAACTAACCGCATTAATTGGATTCACTTCACACTTAGGCTCTTGATTTACTACTAATATTTATTTGTTGCCTTTATCCGGAGTCAGTAGATATGCATGTTCAGAAATCACCTTTTAGTCTTCCTTCTATCATTACTATTTTCGCCACAAGTTTACTCATGTTGATGTCTCCATCGGTGCTTGCTTCCTCTACAAGTTCAGGACTCAATTCTCCTCTTGATTTAACGCAGTCCACAATCGGTTATGCCGCGATTGGGATTTTTGTGGTGGCTTATACCTTAGTAATGCTTGAAGAGGTGCTAAAGCTGAGAAAGTCCAAGCCCGTTCTGCTTGCTGCGGGGTTAATCTGGATCATGATCGGCTATGTCTACCAGCAGCATGGCAATATCGACGTCGCACAACAGGCGATTGAACATAATTTACTGGAATACGCGGAATTACTGCTCTTCTTACTCGTGGCCATGACCTACATTAGTGCGATGGAAGAGCGTCGTCTTTTCGATGCGCTTCAAGCTTGGATGGTTGGCAAAGGGTTTGATTTTAGATCCTTGTTTTGGCTTACCGGCTTTCTCTCATTTTTTATTTCCCCTATTGCCGATAACTTAACCACCGCTCTTTTAATGTGTGCTGTTGTTCTAAAAGTGGCGGGGAGTAACGTACGCTTCGTTAATATCGCCTGTATCAATATTGTGATTGCCGCCAATGCGGGGGGCGCATTCAGTCCTTTTGGTGATATTACCACTCTAATGGTGTGGCAAGCGGGCCATGTGAATTTCGCTCAATTTCTTCCGCTCTTTTTACCTTCAGTGATCAACTATCTTGTACCAGCACTGATCATGTCCTTCTTCATTCCGAGAACGAAGCCAGATACCATCCATCAAGAAGTTGAGCTAAAACGTGGGGCAAGACGAATTGTTGCATTATTCATTCTCACCATTGCTACCGCGGTGGCTTTCCATGCAGTGCTACATTTCCCTCCTGTGATTGGAATGATGATGGGCCTCGCTTATTTACAATTTTTCGGCTACTTCTTAAGACAGACCCTACCCATGTCGTTAGCGAAGAAGAAAGCGATAGCCATCGCCAATAATGATGAAGCGGCTTTAAAAAGAATAGGCTCTGTCGTTCCTTTCGATGTATTTAGGCGTGTTTCGCATGCCGAATGGGACACTTTATTATTTTTCTACGGCGTGGTGATGTGTGTCGGTGGACTAAGTTTATTGGGGTATTTAGGGTTAGTTTCAGAGGTGATGTACACCCAGTGGGATCCCGTTTGGGCCAATGTAATGGTTGGCATACTGTCTGCCATTGTCGATAACATTCCCGTGATGTTTGCCGTTCTGACTATGGAACCTGTAATGTCGATGGGGAACTGGTTATTAGTCACGCTCACCGCAGGGGTTGGAGGAAGTTTGCTCTCTATCGGTTCTGCGGCTGGAGTGGCTTTAATGGGAGCTGCGCATGGAAAATACACCTTCTTCGGCCACTTAAAGTGGGCTCCAGTGATCATGCTTGGTTACGCGTCCAGTATTGCTGTGCATTTAATGCTGAACAGCCATCTGTTTCACCAATAGATGATACGCAGGTTTCAGTTAAGATAAGAGCCTTTATTAAGGCTCTATCAATGCTATTTGTTCGGTTGTCCCGCGATGACTTATTATATGTCGGGGCTTATGGCTTATGGCGATAGCCTATCGAGTGATTCAACTAGTGAGAATAGAGAACAGCTAAAATTACGATTAATCAGCCCTTAACCATAAACTGCTCATGTTATACATGGCACAAGAGTTACAGGTCAGCCTTGCACCACTCAAATGAATCGACATCACAAGATCATTCCGCTTCTCTTTCGAGCTGTTTCTCAATTTTATATAGACGCTTTTATCTTCTACCGTGTATGGCTTCTCCATGACCTCTCCAGCCATGGTATATCGCATCACGCCATCTTTAAAATGGATGGTATTTGAGTTCTCTTGGTTGCTATACATACCTTTAAATGCATAGGTTTGAGCGTTTTCCAATCGCTCAATCTTCTCTTCTGAACACCCTGAAAGCAATAAAGCCGCTAAACTAAGAAGAGATAAGGACAAACTCGGTTTTATATTCATAACACTCCATATCAATCACTATAAAACACCTTCTAATTGTAACAATTTTTCTTTGATTTCGATACCACCCGCATAGCCCGTTAACTTACCATTTTTACCAATCACTCGATGGCATGGAACAATAATCGAAATTGGATTTTTTCCATTAGCTAACCCCACAGCCCTCACCGCTTTAGGGTTATCAATCTCATTGGCAATATCTTGGTAACTCCATGTTTCTCCATATGGAATTTTCATCAACGCATCCCAAACCCGTTGCTGAAATAAGGTTCCCTTAGCCGCAATTGGCAATTCGAAATGGGTCCTTTCTCCTGAAAAATATTCGCCTAACTGCTTCATTGCACAGACCAAAACCGGATGATGATCGTCCTTCAATCCTATGTCATCAGGTTGCGTAGTTTGCGTTTCAAACCAAACGCCAAGTACCCCATCATCACACGCTTGTATTGTCATTGTGCCCATCGGGCTTTGATAGTGCGTAAATACGTTCATCTCTATAAATTCCAGCAGTGAAAAGTCGCGTAACTACCCCACGGGGCGACGGATTTTGGGTTTAAATTGGTATATTCGGCCATGGCTTTTTTAACCACTAAATCTGTATCTAAAAAACAATCTGATTGAGATAGCCCACGCAACAAAGCGTAATTAATCGTCCACGGGCCAATCCCTTTTAATGATAACCACTCAGATGGGTGTTCATCAAAACTCTCGCACATATAGCGTGCGAATCTACTTAAAGTTTCCTTGCGACTATTTGGCATACGCAAAAAACTGACATCGCTCGACGCCACTTTTTCCGGAGTGGGAAAGTACATGGCAGACTCTGTCTGTTCACCTAAAGTATCCACTAACAAATTCAGTTGCCCAATCGCGGCTTTCACTGATACTTGCTGCCCTAGAATAGCTCTAACGCCGGCCTCCCATGCATTCCATACACCGGGAATTCGCAAGCCATGCTCTTTTATCAAGCCAGGCGCACTCTGCTCTAACTGTTCTTCGATGCTGTGAATATCAATATCCAAATCAAACATTCTGCGCAGTTGGCTCACAAGATTTTGTAACTGAGTCATATCATCTAGCTCAAAGCTAATATCCAAAACGTCGCTTTTTCCTAACGAGGCTTTGAACCAACCTTTTACCCCATTAATGATAAAGTGACGTTGATAGCTATTTTCATCCACTATTTCAATGCTGGATATTGCTCTGAGTCGGTAAAAGTTCAGCATATGCTGCCAGTTAAATGGGGCACGGAAAGCCAAGCTCAATTGGTGAGTTGATTGTTTCATGCTGGTATTTTTTCTCATTTGACTCGGTGTCAATTTAAGGTATTTTTTGAAGGCATCATTGAAACGGCGAATGCTGTTAAACCCACAGGCAAAGCTGACGTCTCCAATGCTCATCGAACTGGTATGAAGCAACTGCTTAGCAAACATAAGTTGATGATACTGAGCATACTGCTTTGGCGACATGCCTAAGTGTTTATCAAACAGTTGCCTCAAATAACGATCTGAGATCCCTAGTCGCTTCGCCAATTCAGCCAAAGATTGTGTTTGTAATTCACCACGCTCAATCATCGTAATTGCACGCTGAAATGTCGTCTCTGTCCCTTTCCACGCCCATGAATGTGGGGCGCTATCAGGTCGGCAACGTAGACATGGTCGATACCCTGACTGCAACGCCTTTATTGCATGGTGATAATATTCAACATTCTCTTCTTTGGGCATCACCGCAGGACAGATTGGGCGACAAAAAATGCCCGTCGTTTTGACAGCAATATAAAACTGTCCATCGAAACGAGGATCTCGCGCTTTTCTCGCTTTTTGACACTCTTCAATACTCAGCCTACTTTCTACTTCCATCTTGCGCTATCCAAGTTCCTTTAGAGACATATTAAGTGTATCGCGAACCATCGCCTTGAATAGCCATTTTCGGAACTAAACCTAAAAATAGTAGAACACTGCTCACTATTCACCTTTCTCTGATCTCTAATAACCAATCACTAATCACTAATCACTAATGAATATTAGCGTCAGAGACCTCAGAGACAAAAAAAGCCACATAATGATGTGGCTTTGATTAGGCAGATCCTCGCCTTATGTTCAGGCGTTTTAGCGCGACGTTACACTTTGAAATAGCGTAATTGATCTTTTAGCACTTCAGATGCTTCGGCCATAGATTGACTCTCTTGAGCCAGTAATTGAGAAGCTTGTTTGACTTCATTCGCCGATAGATGAATGCTACTTACATTTTGATTCATCTCTTGAGCAACCAAACCTTGTTGCTCTGATGCCGCTGCAATTTGAGCGACCATATCATTAGAAACCACCAGCTCTTCAACCATTAACGCGAGCTGAGCTTGTGTCTCCTTCGCTTTAGCCACACTCGCTTCCACTTTACTGTGGCTGCTTTGCATAGTATTGGCAGTATTGGTGGTTCTCTCGATTAATGCATCAATGGTTTCTTGCACTTCTGAGGTTGAGTTATGGGTACGACTGGCTAGGTTTCGAACTTCATCGGCAACCACTGCGAAACCTCGACCTTGCTCCCCAGCCCTTGCAGCCTCAATCGCGGCATTTAATGCTAGCAAGTTGGTTTGATCTGAAACGTCAGAAATCACGTTTACTACCGAGCTAATTTCATCCACACCACTTTTTAACTGAGTCACAAGATTATCTGCGACCGCGATATTATCTGACACTTCGGCAATCGTATCCGTCGTCGCACGCATATTGCCGCCACTCACCTCTGCATGAGAGGTCGCAGTCGCCGTTGAAAGCGCGGTTGTCTCTGCATTATGAGCAACGTCTGAGATGGTCGTGCTCATCTCTGTCATTGCAGCTGAAAGCTGTTCAAGCTGCGTATACTGAGAATAGACACTGGTTGCGGCTTCTTCACTAGCGGAAGCGATACTTTGCGCCATACTGGAAGAGAGAACAGCAGATTCATTCGCCGATTGAAGCGTTTGTTGCAGTTTAGCCAGCATGCGATCGATCTCGCCTCCAACCTCTCCAAGCTCATCTTTTCTTTTAAAGTTAAGCCTTACGGTTAAGTCACCATCAGCAATACGGTGGGTTTTACCAATCAGGTTATGCAGTGGGTTAACTATATTTGTCGAGATCACAAACCCCATTGCGAGTAATACTACGGCAAGGATCACCGCAACAATCAACCCTTGTATCGCATTCGCAAAAAAGGTTTCTTGTATATCGGCAACTAAAATCCCAGAGCCAACAATCCAATCCCATTGAGAAAAATAGATCACATAAGAAATTTTATCCTTCAACTCACCGGTTGAGCTTCTCCATTGATAGTCTAAAAAGCCATGTTGAGTCGTTTTGGCTATTGTAGCCATCTCTTGCCAATGATACTTCCCTGCACCATCTTTGAACCCCTGAGCATTTTGTCCAATCAACTCTGGTTTAATCGGATGCATTAAGACATTTAACGCTGGATTGGTAACCCAAAAGTAGTTTGTCTCATCGAAACGAATTTGCTTAATGGCGTCTAGTGCCATCGATTTCGCAACCTCTTCTCCAAGTTCACTGCGCTGCTGGTAAAAATAGTCCACCAACTTCACGACCGTTTCCACTTGAGATGACAATTTGCCTTCTCTTTCTAGGTAAGAGGAACTCCGTTGCTCATTTAAGTTATACAAACAGGTCGCAATGATCATCGTCACTGCTGCCATTACTATTGCTAATAGTTTATTTTTCACCGATAAATTACTTAATTTCATACCAAGCCTACCCAACGTCAATTGTTGTTTTATTTTTGTTTTTATATTGTGGCAGAACTTGTAATTTATCGTGATGACTTTGGTCTTATTTTGTGATGAATAATGAATGCTGTTTCACATTTTTTTGACATGTCGCTACATTCGCATTCCTCCATCGATTTCGAGCACTCTTCCGGTAAAGTACTCATTTTCAAATATATATTTGGCCGCATGGGCAATCTCAGCAGAATCACCTATTCGCCCCACGGGTATCATTGCTTTCAAGCGATCTACCGCTTCCGGTTTCAGCTGTCTTGCCATCGCAGTATCCACGACTCCCGGAGCAATAGCAGCAGCGCGAATGCTATAACGAGCCAGCTCTTTCGCCCAACATGTCGCCATACTTGCAACGGCTGCTTTAGATGCAGAATAATTCGATTGACCAATATTCCCTGAACGAGCAACACTCGAAATATTGATAATGACACCCTTACGTTTCGTTTCGATCATTTTGGCGGCGGCCTCTCTCCCACACAGGAATGTACCGACCAAATTGACGTTGATCACCGCATTAAACTGCTCCAAAGACATCTTATGTATTTCGCCTTCTTTCACCTTGACTAACAAGCCATCTCTCAGCACTCCTGCATTATTGATCAAGCCATCAAGTTGTCCGAAGTCCTCAACAATTCGATTGAACACCGCTTCGACTTGAGGCTCACTAGTCACATCAACAGCATAGGTACGAGAAGTGACGCCAAGCGCCAAACACTGCTGTTGTGTCTCTTGTAACGCTTGCTCATTGATATCAAGTAGGGCAAGTTCAGCTCCAGATTGCGCTAAGGTTATCGCCATCGTCTGCCCCAACCCTTGTCCTGCCCCCGTAATGGCAACGACACTCTGTTTCAAGTTCATAGATAAATCTCCTTACCGATACCGCTTTAGTAATAGCAATAATGGTTGCTACGGCGAGGTAAACTCAATGGCCTAATTGCGCGAGTGGGTGCTGTTCTTTGCTCCACAACGAAGTGAATAGTGCCTCGATCAGATCAGTATCCACATCACCAATGCTGCTAAATAACCATTGAGGTTCACCACTTTTATCAATTAACCGCGCTCGAACACCCTCTTGAAATTCGCCTAAAATCCCGCAATGAGCGGACAAGCCGAGTTCCAGTCGAAAGCAATCGGCTAAGGATAAATGATGGTGTTGAGTCATTTGTCGAAAACAGATGTGCGCGGTGATAGGGCTGCCTCCTTTCAAGGCGTGTTTGGCAGAATCGAGCCACTTATGTGTCGATTCCGAATCGGGGGAGATCGCTAATATGTTGCGTCGAATCGTCTCTAAATCTGTTGAATCGCAGGCTTGCTGGATCTCAGAAAAATAGTGCATCAATTGATTTTCTGGCTTGTGGTCTATGGCCTGCTTGGCTAGCGAGTTAAGCAACGTCGTGAGGATGGAATGATGATCGTTATGTTCTTGCCAAGAAGTGGCTTGTAACTGTGCAAGCAGGTGATCTTTAGTCTCAGGA
The DNA here is from genome assembly GCF_013114135.1 of Vibrio sp. 03-59-1. Classification (NCBI taxonomy): domain Bacteria; kingdom Pseudomonadati; phylum Pseudomonadota; class Gammaproteobacteria; order Vibrionales; family Vibrionaceae; genus Vibrio; species Vibrio sp. 03-59-1. Next base: position 445,018 of record NZ_VTYA01000001.1, on the reverse strand, counting down.
AGAAGCAAATGATCCGCAAGATGAATATCCACCGCATCCGTTGCATTCACTAACGCTCCGGTAAGACCTAGAAACAAACCAATACCCGGTTCTAATCGATTTAGAAACCAGGTTCCACCCACATCAGGATACAAACCGATGTTTATTTCTGGCATGGCTAAACGGGATTTAGGCGTCACTACTTTGTGGCTCCCTCCCATAAATAGCCCCATTCCACCACCCATCACTATGCCTTCCCCCCACACGACAATAGGTTTGGGATAGGTATGGATCAGATAATCACATTGATACTCAACCGTAAAATATTGAATACAAAATGCTTGTGCATCTGCTTTAGATTCATCACGCATCACGTTATGCATTGTGCGGACATCCCCTCCAGCACAAAAAGCTTTCTCACCCGCCCCCTGTAATAAAATGCAGACAATTTTGGGATCGTATTTCCACAGATCTAACTGATCTTTTAACTGCACTAACATATCGAAAGTTAATGCATTCAGAGAAGTTTCATTTTCCAGAGTCGCAATCCCAACGCTGTGCTTTTCATCGTCACATTGCCATTCAGTAAAGCTGACCTTACCTGTCATATCGCCTCCTTTATTTACAGAATTTCAGCCCCATCAGCTAACAGTCGTCTTGCGATAATTAAACGCATGATTTCGTTCGTACCTTCTAATATCTGATGCACTCGAACATCTCTGAAGTAACGTTCAAGTGGATACTCTTTGATGTAACCATAGCCGCCATACAGTTGTAGCGCTTGATCACACACTCTAAATCCGACGTCGGTGGCAAATCGTTTAGCCATCGCACAGTAAGCCGTTGCTTCAGGATCTTGACGATCCAATTTACTGGCCGCATATCGGACTAACTGCCTTGCAGCCACTAACTCTGTCGCCATATCCGCGAGCTTAAATTGCAGCCCTTGGAATTGATCCAAACTTCTGCCGAACTGCTTACGCTCTTTCATGTACTGAGTCGCTTGATTCAACGCTTGCTGCGCCGTACCTATAGAACAGGTCGCGATGTTAATTCGCCCACCATCAAGACCTTTCATCGCGAATGTAAAACCCAGCCCTTCTTCTCCCAGTAAGTGACATGCAGGAATAGACACATTTTCAAAAGTAACCGAGCGTGTTGGTTGGCTATTCCACCCCATTTTGGGTTCTTTTCGCCCGTAACTGATCCCTGCGGCATTCGCCGGAACCACAAAAGCAGAAATACCCTTTGCCCCCTTGCAAGCCTGATTTTCCGTTTTACTGTCATCAGCTTCTGTACGAGCCATCACCACTAAAACGTCAGTTTCACCAGCCCCCGAAATAAAGCTCTTGCCGCCATTGATGATGTACTGCCCATCCACTTTTTGGGCTCTGGTGACCAATGACGCAGCATCCGATCCTGCATTTGGCTCAGTTAAGCAGTACGATCCTAGCCAATCTCCCGAGATCAGTTGAGGACAGAACTCATCTTTCACGTCTGAAGTTGCGAAGCTCGCGATCATCCATGTCACCATATTGTGAATCGTCATGAACGCGGTGGTTGAGGTGCACCCCATCGCCAACTGCTCAAAAATAATCGACGAATCGAGCCTGCTCAAACCTAGTCCACCACTCTCTTCCGGCGTGTAAAGGCTCAAAAATCCTAGCTCCCCTGCCTCTTTCAAGACATCTTTAGGAAAGTGGTGTTTTTCATCCCATTCAGCCGCCATTGGACTCAATTTATCCATCGCAAATTGATGAGCGGTACCAGAAAACAGTTGTTGATCTTGATTGAGTTCAAAATCCATACATCGCTCCTTCTCGGTTTATTCGCAACCTCGCTTCCTATGTCTCGTCCTAGACTTCAATCCCCACAGCAATCGCTTCTCCACCGCCAATACACAAGGAAGCAATACCCCGCATCACTCTATCGTGAGGTTGATTTGAAACCGAAGATTGAAGCTTTTTTAACTGCCTTAAGCTATGGACTAAAGTCACCAAAATACGAGCCCCACTTGCACCAATAGGGTGTCCAAGCGCACATGCTCCACCTTTGATATTGACCTTGTTGGTATCTAGACCAAAATGTTGAACGGCAATTTGAGTGACTACGGCAAAAGCTTCGTTAATTTCCCATAAATCCACTTCATCCACAGACCAATCTAGCTGAGAGAGCAGTTGCTCCATGGCATACACAGGTGCAAGGGTAAATTCAGAAGGTTTTCGAGCATGAGTAGCATGGCCTTTAATCACCGCCAATGATGTTAACCCTTGCTGCCTTGCCAAATTAGAATCCATAACAATTAACGCTGCGGCTCCATCCGAAATGGCACTGGAATTAGCGGCTGTCACCGAACCAATCGTGGAAAAGGCGGGACGTAAACGGGGGATTTTATCGAGACTAATTTCCGTTGGGTGCTCATCAAAATCGATAATTTTCTGTGACGGTTTTTGTGCTGTGTTGGTAGACGTCTTTGCCGTTGATGTCTCCTTAATTGGTGCGATTTCATCAGCAAATAACTGCTGTTGCTGCGCCTCTAACGCTCGGGTCACCGACATGGTCGCCCACCGATCCATCTGCTCGCGCGTAAAATGCAATTTATCAGCAGTATGCTGTGCATAGACGCCCATCAGCTCTCCGTCGTAGGCATCTTGCAAGCCATCTAAAAATAGATGGTCATCCGTACTTTTGTGCCCTAAACGCATACCACTTCGAGCTTCTTTAAGCAGATAAGGGGCGTTGGTCATGCTTTCCATACCACCAGCAATCGCACATTGAATGGAGCCTGATAAAATCAAATTATAGGCCAGCGCAACCGACTTCATACCAGAGCCACAAACTTTGTTGATGGTGGTACAACCGACAGAATAAGGCAATTGCGCTCCGAGAGCGGCTTGTCGTGCAGGGGCTTGCCCACATCCAGCAGGTAGAACACAGCCCATGAATACTTCATCAATTGAATCAACAGAGATAGGAATCGACTCAAGCGTCGAACGGATGGCAAACGAGCCTAATTTTGGCGCAGAATATGCCTTCAACATACCTTGAAAGCTGCCTTGGGGTGTGCGTTTTGCGGCGACAATCCATATCGACTTTTCCATTTATCTGTCCCCATCGATTGAGTTCTGATCAATGTTTTCTGCATAACGCCTTCAGAGCTAGCCTCAAAAAAAAGCGGTTACTTTTTGCACTGCCCTTGCTTGACGTTTACGTAAGCATAGCACTAACATTTACGTAAACGTCAAGAAACAAAATTTCAACACACTTAGGGGCGCACCCACCTTTTAGGGGGCAGTCGAAGGTCAGTTAACGGTTTTTCTCGGCATGACGTAGTTGGAGGCGACCATTAAATGGAAAGTTTCAAAATTAGCGAACTGGCGAATGAGTTTAATATCACGACTCGAAGCATCCGATTTTATGAAGACATGGGCCTAATTCACCCCATTCGCCAAAGTGGTATTCGAATCTACCGGCATCGCGATAAAGTCCGCATGAAGTTGATACTTCGTGGGAAACGTTTGGGATTATCGTTAGCAGAAATCAGAGAACTATTTGAGCTCTACGATACCAATCAGAGTGACACTCAGTTAAAGAAAATGTTGCTCCTTATTGACGAGAAACAACAGGCGTTACAATGTCAACTGAACGATATCAATGTCGTGATGCATGAACTCAATACCGCCCGAGCACGCTGTCAACAAGCACTCAATGCCCCAAGCCAACAAGACCATGCAGACCATGATTCAGCAACATAATCACCGTGCTTTCATTGGTCAATAACATTCTGGAGAGGCTCTGAAGTTTGGAGATAATCGAGAGTTTAGGAGATAGTATGAATAGCGACTACCGCTCACTTAACTTTGGCCTTGGCGACACTCTCGATATGCTTCGAGAACAAGTAAATGGTTTCGCGACTCAGCACATCGCGCCGATTGCCGCTGAAATAGATAGAGACAACCAATTTCCAAACCATCTCTGGGCACTGTTTGGTGACATGGGGTTACTTGGTGTGACGATCGGTGAAGAGTATGGCGGGGCAAATATGGGATACCTTGCTCATGTCATCACTATGGAAGAGATCAGCCGAGCCTCCGCTTCTGTTGCGCTAAGTTATGGCGCTCACTCCAACCTTTGCGTCAATCAGATCTTTCGCAATGGGACGCAACAGCAACGTGAAAAGTATTTGCCAAAACTGATTGATGGTAGCCACATTGGCGCACTCGCGATGAGTGAAGCAAACGCAGGATCTGACGTGGTTAGCATGCAACTCAAAGCGGAGTTAGTAGGTAATCACTATCTTCTCAATGGTTCTAAAATGTGGATCACCAATGGCCCCGATGCCGATATCATAGTGGTTTATGCCAAAACCGATCCCAATGAAACCTCTCATGGCATCAGTGCATTTGTCATTGAGCGCGACTTTGTCGGGTTCAGCCACGCACAAAAACTCGACAAGCTTGGAATGCGAGGCTCAAACACTTGTGAATTAGTCTTCGAAAACTGCCAAGTCCCAAAAGAGAATATCTTAGGCCAACTCAACCACGGTGTGGAAGTGTTAATGAGTGGCTTAGATTACGAGCGTGTGGTGCTGGCCGCAGGTCCACTGGGGATAATGCAGGCATGCCTTGATTTAGTGATCCCCTATGTCCATGACCGAAAACAGTTCGGACGCTCAATTGGAGAGTTCCAGTTGGTTCAAGCCAAAGTGGCCGATATGTATACCCAAATGAATGCAGCGCGCGCTTATATTTATGCGGTCGCTTCTGCGTGTGATCGCGGTGAAACCACACGTAAAGATTCTGCAGGCGTGATTTTATACGCTGCTGAACTTGCCACAAAACTCGCGCTAGACGCCATTCAACTGCTTGGCGGCAATGGGTATATCAACGAATTTCCTGCAGGGCGGCTACTTCGAGATGCCAAGCTATACGAGATTGGCGCTGGTACATCTGAAATAAGACGCATGTTGATTGGACGCGAACTGTTTGAAGAATCCCGTTGATAAGCTCTCAACAAACCGTCACTTAACTCCAAATAAGTGACTCATTGAAAGGAAAGATCCATGGCCATCATTAAAACTAAAGCCAAACCAAAGGATCCGCTTTTTCTCACTAACAAGCGAGTGATGCTTCGGCTGCTTGATAACCTTAACTCTAACCTTGAAATCATCAAACAAGGCGGAGGTGAGGCGGCGTTAGAGCGTCAGCGTCAAAAAGGAAAACTTCCTGTACGAGAGCGCATTGCCACCTTATTAGACCCCGAGACGCCTTTTCTAGAGATCGGTCAATTTGCCGCATGGCGAGTTTATGAACAGCCGATTCCGTGCGCTGGTCTCGTGGCTGGAATAGGCGAAATTGACGGAATCAAATGCATGGTGATCGCCAATGATCCATCCGTTAAAGGTGGAACCTATTACCCATTAAGCGTCAAAAAACACCTTCGATCTCAAGAGATTGCTCAGCGTTGCCATCTCCCCTGTGTTTATCTCGTGGACTCTGGTGGGGCAAATTTACCGCAACAAGCGGATGTCTTTCCCGATAAAGAGCATTTTGGCCGTATTTTCTTCAATCAAGCACGCATGTCAGCCAAAGGAGTTCCACAAATTGCGGTGGTACTTGGATTATGTACCGCTGGGGGCGCTTATGTTCCTGCCATGGCTGATGTCTCGATTATTGTCAAAAAACAGGGAACTATTTTCCTAGCAGGCCCACCTCTTGTTCAAGCTGCGACAGGCGAAATAGTGACCGCTGAAGAGCTGGGAGGCGCGGATGTTCACTGCAAAAAATCGGGGGTAGCGGATTATTACGCTCAAGATGAGCAGCACGCACTTAACCTTGCCCGACAAGCAATATCCAGCACCAATCAAGCATCCAACACTTGGCCTATTGCTAACCCCAACCCTATCCTGCCTCCTCGTTACGACGCTACGGATCTGTATGGCATCGTCAATGCAGATTTGCGTCACCTATTTGATGTAAGAGAAGTGATCGCTCGTATTGTCGATGATTCTGACTTTGATGAATTTAAAGCGTTATATGGACAAACCTTGGTCTGCGGATTCGCCCATTTACACGGTCATCCAATCGGCATCGTCGCCAATAACGGCATTCTATTTTCCCAATCTGCTCAAAAAGGGGCGCACTTTATTGAGCTTTGTGCCAAACGAAAAATCCCACTGCTGTTTCTGCAAAACATTACTGGTTTTATGGTAGGGAAAAAATACGAAGCCGAGGGGATAGCCAAAGATGGCGCTAAGCTTGTTATGGCCGTAGCGTGCGCTGATGTGCCCAAATTTACCGTTATTATTGGCGGTTCTTATGGTGCAGGAAACTATGGAATGTGTGGCCGAGCCTATGATCCAACCATGATGTGGATGTGGCCTAATGCCCGAATTTCCGTTATGGGAGGCGAACAAGCCGCAGGGGTAATGGCACAAGTACAACGTGATATTAAGCAGCGAACCAATCAAGAATGGTCAGCCGAACAAGAGGAGGAATTCAAACAACCGATCATCGATCAGTATGAGGCTCAGGGCCACCCATACTTTGCCAGCGCAAGGTTGTGGGACGATGGCATTATTGACCCGAAAGATACCCGTGACATCGTCGGGCAAGCTTTGGCGGCATCACTACGTGCACCGATTGTTGAGAGTCAGTTTGGCATTTTCCGGATGTAGCCCTGCCCATCTGAAAATTGAAAGTAGCCAGATGACATGAGAATAATGACATAAGAATCACTACAAGAAACATTCAAAGATGAAGAAGAGGTGTTATGGATGACGAGTAACCAACCGCCCCCATTTAGCGATTTACTGTGTGATATTGATGCGTGTGGAGTCGCCACATTAACGCTAAACCGTGTCGATAAACACAATGCGTTTGATGATCGGCTGATCGACCATTTACTCGCCAAATTGCATGAGCTTGCCACTCACCCTTCAGTGCGAGTTTTACTGCTTAGAGCCAATGGAAAACATTTCTCTGCGGGTGCCGATCTCAACTGGATGCGGTCAATGGCAAAAAAAACCGCGGCTGAAAATAAGCAAGATGCCACCCAACTGGCGCATCTTATGTCCGCGCTCGACAATTTTCCTCACCCAACGATTGCGGTTATACAAGGTTCTGCCTTTGGTGGGGCGCTTGGCCTGATTTGTTGCTGTGACATTGCCATCGCTCAAGATGATTCTCAATTCTGTTTAAGCGAAGTCAAACTCGGCCTCATTCCAGCAACCATTGCTCCCTATCTCTGCCGTGCAATTGGAACCCGCTTGGCGAGACGTTATATGCTGACCGCTGAAAGCATCAATGCCAAAACAGCACAGCACATTGGATTAGTACATAAACTTGCCTGTAACCGCCGAAATACTGAGCAAAAGATCAAACAATTTACCCAATATTTCTTAGCTAATAGCCCTGCCGCATTGCAGCAAGCTAAAGCACTTTGCCAGCGCTGCGCCACACAGCCTATTGATTCAGGTTTGATTGAGCATACCAGTCAGTTAATCGCCGACATTCGTGTTTCAGAACAGGGGCAAGAAGGTTTAAATGCATTTTTCGAAAAACGAGCTCCTTCATGGAGTGCTCAACCGAAAAAGTCATAGGAGATAAGCGTGACTCTTCCTACAGCAGTGTTAATCGCCGAAATGGGCCCTCGTGATGGCTTGCAGAATGAAGTCTCTGTCAGTACCGAAGCAAAAATCGATCTGATTAACCAACTCTCTCTAACCGGGCTGAGGCACATTGAATCTGGTTCTTTCGTCTCTCCGAAATGGGTGCCTCAAATGGCAGATTCAGCCTTAGTGATGGACAAAATTTTTCGCCAGCCCAATGTTACCTATTCTGCACTCACCCCGAACCTACAAGGTTTTGAACAAGCGATTCAATCTGGCGCGAACCAAGTCGCCATTTTCACATCAGCATCCGAGCTTTTTTGCCAACACAATATCAACTGCTCTATTTCTGAAAGCATCCAGCGTTTTCTTCCTCTGGTGGATGAAGCTCGAAAACTCAATATTCCTGTAAGAGGCTATTTATCTTGTGTCGCAGATTGCCCATACGATGGAACAACACCTCCACAACAAGTCGCGACTGTCGCCCGAGAACTACTTGAATTAGGCTGTTATGAAATATCTCTTGGTGACACCATAGGAACAGGAACGCCACTGCGTATTGCAACTATGTTAGAAGCCGTACACAAGCAGGTGCCACTCAACCAAATAGCAGTGCACTTTCACGATACTTGGGGGCAAGCTCTCACCAATATATATCAAGCTCTAACCATGGGCGTTTCCGTCATTGATAGCAGTGTCGCGGGTTTAGGGGGCTGCCCATATGCCGTTGGAGCCAGCGGTAATGTCGCGACTGAAGATGTACTTTACCTTTGTGATGGTTTAGGCATCGAAACGGGGGTTAACTCACTCGATGTCGCTAAAGCAGGGTGGATAATCTGCGATCATTTAAATAAGCCACCCGCGTCAAAAGTCTCACAAGCGCTTCGCCATCGTTATGTGAAAGACAAGAAATTTACAATGTAAATATGGATATATTGTCATTTAATAGAAGCTGATAGGTAAATAAAAATCTAATTCAAACTCTTCATTTTCATTCAAAAAATGGTTTTTATGATAGTGAACAAATGCAGGTGTTGACCTCAATTTAAACCCAGAAGCGGGTAGCCATTGCTCTAAAACGGTACTTATCTGCGGAAGCAATTCACCATATATACCATGTAATCGGAATACCGCGTGCAACCCTCCCGGGATCACCATTTGATTAACCACTCCTCTGTATTTCAATGGCTTATCAATCGAGATACAAGCGACATAGCGACACTTATCTAAATCGACCCAAGCAGGGTTTGAGTGATGCAGCCCAAATTGCTCCGAAAAGTCTCGATTCTCCGAACTCGCCCACGCCTTAAGCACTAACCAAGCATTACGAATTGAGCGGTTATAACCTTCATGTCTCACATACGCAGCGAGGCGATCCTCTGCTTCTATGATTTTCGGTTGAGGCAACGCTCTATTTGCCACTCGTCGGTAGCCCTCTGCTACTTCAACATCTTTCAAATAGGGTTTATCTGACACTTGTAAATCATGCTTTCGCCACTCGCCTGGTGACATATGAAATGTCGATTTAAATGCTCGACTAAAAGAAGAAAGAGAGTTGAACCCACAATTATTCGCAATATCTAAAACCGTTGATTTGGTGTCGAACATCAACTGATTAGCGGCATATTCCATTCGAGTGCGTCGAATGTATTGATGGATCGACTCTCCCACCACCTGTTTAAAAATACGGTGAAAATGCTGCTCAGAGTACGCCGCCACATCCGCAAGCTCTTTTGCTGCCAGTTCTTGGCTTATATCTTGATGAATATAGAACAGAACATCATTAATTCGGGATGTATGTTGTTGGCTCATGATCTCAAATAGCATAAATGGACATATTTATAAGCATAAACGGACAAACCGAAACTCGCAATGCTCTGTAGTATCAATGAGAGAAGAATAAAACAATAAATAAAAGCAAAAAGACAGGAACGCACATGGAAATCGCACAATCACTGCAACAGATACAGTCATCTTATATTCGAGAAATACTCGCCGCCGCTTCTGACAAAAATGTCATCTCTCTTGCAGGTGGTCTTCCTGATGAGAAAACGTTCCCCATTGACTTAATGCGAGAAACGCTTGAGCAACTGTCCGATATGCCTGAAGTGTTCCAGTATGGATCAACTGCAGGTTATGCCCCCTTATTAGAACACCTGACCGATGTATATCAACTTCCTGACAGCCATATGCCAATGATTTGTACAGGCTCTCAGCAGGGGCTAGATTTGATTGCTCGTGCGTATGTTGATCCCAATGATACAGTGGTAATGGAAGCGCCGAGCTACTTGGGGGCGATGCAAGTTTTTGGGTTAGTTCAAGCCAATATCGTAACCGTATCTCAAACGGAATTTGGGCCGAATATCGAAGAACTTAAGCAGTGCTTTATCCAACAAGCACCTAAGATGTTCTACGCTGTACCTGATTTTCATAACCCGACAGGCGTTTGTTGGTCACTCGAAGTCCGTAAACAGGTTGCTGAATTATGCATTCAATATAACGTAGCCTTTATTGAAGATGCCCCTTACAGAGAGTTGAGATTTATCAACGATGCTCTGCCTATGGTGTCAGAGTTCTGCCCACAACACTCCATTGTGTTGCGTTCATTTTCTAAGATTGCCTCTCCAGGGCTAAGAATTGGCGCGGTAACGGGCAAAAAAAGCTATTTAGAGCCGCTGATCAAGGTAAAACAGGGGGCCGATTTACACTCTAGTGTTCCGATGCAAGCCCTATTATTAGGACTGCTCAAACACCCTGACTTTGAACAGCATATGGCAAAGATCCAGGCATTGTACAAGCAGCGCTACGAAGTTCTGTTCTCTGAATTACAACAACAGTTACCGACAATTTGTGTACTGAAACCAGTCGATGGCGGCATGTTCGTATGGTTATCCCTGCCAGATTGCGACACGTTTGAATTGGCTAAAACCTTACTTGCTAATGGTGTTGCTGTCGTTCCTAGCCCTGTATTCTATCCACAACCAGAGAATACACCGGCTGCCGTTAGACTTAATTTTACCAATGCCAACCCACAAGAGTTAGTGGAAGCGGTCAAGCGACTGGCGAAGGTGCTTAGACAAACCATCGTGTAAACCTCATTTTTAAATGGCACACAAAAAAAGCTGATATGAAAATATCAGCTTTTTTTATTCTATTTATTCTATTTATTTTATGAGATTAAGCGCTAGGCTTGTCTGTATCCGCCAGTGCCATTGAGTTTTGTTGCTCATGAATCGTATTCACACGCACTCGTTTCTCTGGTTCTAGCCCTTCATAAGCCATGAGGTAGATATCACTGTGAATGTGCTCAGCGATCATTTTTACCATCAAACGATTATTGGCGTATAAACCCAATGTCTCTTCACGATGAGAGAACATTATCGCTAGCTTCATATCCACGACACACATGAAACGATGTGAAGGGTACTCTAATTCATCATTCTGAGAACGAGAATATAGCTCGATTTTTTCATGAGGCGCTTGAATGCGGTTGAACGAAAAAACAATGATTCGCACGCCACGCTCAACAGCATCGCACAACTCTTTCTCAAACAATGAGAGATGAAAATCAGTATTCAGATAAATCTCAAGGTGCGCTTGATTGATCATCTCTTTCGCCTTCTGGATTAGATTTTCAAATCCAGACACGTTATAGACAAACTCTTTCTCTTCTTGGAGCATCATTTTCGACAGTTCAGTTTTAAGCACATTGATATTCTCAACGGTCTTCTTTTCGATCTGACTGAAAATCAACTCTGGAGACTTCGCTTCATACTCTTTTGTCTCCCCTTCCGACATAAAAATGTAGCCATTCTTGTACAGATTATCGATTGAGGAGTACACGGAAGAACGAGACAAAGAGATCTCTTTGGCAATTTTATAACCACTTGCTCGGCCGTTTTTCAGCAAATTAATATAAACAAGGGCATCTGTTTTGGTAAAACCAAAATCCATTAATTTGGTTACTAGCTCTGACACGGGTTGTCCTCTAAAACTATTCAAAACATCTTCTCTCTAAGACTACCACTCCTAAAACTATGAGCGTAAATGATTAATGTGATTTTTTTTAAATATATTAAGAATCGGTAAGGTGACGTTCTAACTCAATGCTCCAGATCGTATTAGGCAAGGCAATAACGTGGCGCCTAGCGCAAAAACAAACTCATCAGACAAAGATGTATTATCTATATCGTGTTTGATTTCTGGGATGATACTAGGCTCGCAATAACGAGAGAGCGCCACTTTCAGATCTTCCCCTAAAAAGCGATAGCGGCTGGCCGCCCCAAATAACTGCAAAGTTGCAGGCATGAGCGATTGGATAGGAGCAATCAGTGCTCGTGCCAATTGGTCAACAAAAGCACGATATATACGAGTTGCATGGTGATCACTTGCTTCAACCAGCTGGTATATTTCTGCAAGCGTACAATCTTTCAACACAACTTGATGATACTGCCTTTCAATACCTTGCACCGTAAGAAACTGATCTAAGCAGGCTTCTTTTCCACAATGACAAACGGGAGATAGCCCATCAATAAGCCAGTGATATTCCGGTAAACGGCTATGCGCCCATTCGAAAAGTCGGTTTTTCCGTGCCGCATGTTCATCATCAACTAATACGATACTGCAATGAGCATCAATCACCGTACTGAGCACGCTTTCATTTGACGTTGTCGGCATCATTTGCCGCTTAACTAGCAGAGCCGCGTAAGCAGATTGAATCACATTACATTCAATACCTGTCTTCTGATTTACATCATTCGCAATAGTGTCCGATATAAGAACGTTGTTGCCATCTCTCTGGTAGAACTCGTCGGACACACTTAAGCCGATGGCGTTAGGTCGCCCATAGCCCCACTCAATATTCCTGACTAAGACTTCAACCGCTTGAAGCAACTCAGGTAACGTTTGAGGCGTCTTCTGCGAGGTTCGATATACTTCATCTTGCCAAGACGTTGTGGCCACCACTGTACGGATCCATTGATTATCTATGGATATTCCTAACACCAACGAGTTCGACATCCGTTACTTCTGACCCATCTTTACTTCATTGAGAATACGATACCCATAAGCATTTAACTCAATGTCGTCGCCATTAACTTGAACGCTCTTTTGAGCAGCCGAATTATTGAGTACAAACGTCACTTTTCCACGTTGATACGCAATACATTCGTCATCATTTACCGTTAACCACTCGATTTGTGGCTGATTAAACTCAGGATGCGACTGCCTTAGTGCAACCAGTTCTTTGATAAAGTTTTTAAAGTCATGGTCTTGCTCAGATTCATCCCAAATCATGCATTTGCGGTTATCTTCACTTCCCATGCCTCGCCCGCCGTCCATGCCTATTTCGCCACCATAATAGATACAAGGAGCACCCACTTGCGTGAACATAAATAGATATGCGAGTTTCGCTTTGCGTTTGTCATTACCGCATAGAGTCAGAATACGAGTAGTATCGTGGCTATCGAGCAAATTAAACATCGCTTCATTGACGTTATGAGGGTAAGCCAAATATGAAGTGCTTACCGCGTGCATGAAGCTCTCTTTATCAAATGCTGCCAATGCAAAATAGTCTGTGATTGCTTGAGTTAATGGGTAGTTCATCAGCGAGTCATACTGATCGCCTCGTAGCCACGGCATTCCCTCATGCCAAATCTCACCTAAGATGTAGCAATCTGGCTTAATGCCTTTTACTACGGTGCGGAAATCGCGCCAGAAAGAGTGATCCACTTCGTTGGCCACATCTAAACGCCAACCATCGATATCAAACTCTTCCACCCAGTAACGCGCAACATCAAGAAGGTATGCTCGGCACTCTTCATTTTCTGTATTGAGTTTTGGCATCTCAAGTACGTTACCAAAAGTCTCGTAGTTAAAGTTCCAAAAATCCCATTCATCTTTTGGTGTATCGGGATAAACCGGGAACTTATTGATCCAAAACCAATCGGCGTATTTAGAATCTGCACCTTTTTCTACCACATCGAGCCACAACGGTGACTTATCACCAATATGGTTGAATACTGCATCGAGCATGATTTTCATTCCACGCGCATGCGCCTCTTTAACTAATGCTTTAAAGGCTTCATTACCGCCAAAATGCGGGTCAACGTTATAGTAATCGACCGTGTCGTATTTATGGTTAGCGTTGGCTGTAAAGATAGGGCAAAGGTACAAACCATTGATCCCAAGATCTTGTAAGTAGTCTAACTTCTCAATGACTCCCCAAAGATCGCCTCCCATGAAGTTAGTAGACACAGGCCGAGTTCCCCATGGCTGTACTTCTGCTGGTGAAATTTCAGGTCGACCATTAGCAAAGCGTTCAGGAAATATCTGATACCAAATAGTGTCAGGAACCCAACTCGGTGTTTTCAAAACATCACGTGGATTGATATAAGGGAAGCAATAAAAATTACTTAAGTTACTTAACTCGGCTTCGGCTTCATTCGGATCCGACAGATCTGCACAACGTTTTTCACCAAATAGAATTTTTTCTCCGTCTTTGCCATACAGAATAAATCCATAGCGACTACGACGTTTCGGCGGCTTAAATTCGGCGAACCAATGGTCATGGTGTTCCGTCTCTCCTTCATGGATCATAGGAACTTCATTTCCACCTACCCAGCCATGAGCATCACTTCCGCCGAGATTACCACCATCGAGTCCACCTTCAGCCCAGTGATAAGGGTCACCTATCCATAGCGCCACACGTTCAATTTCGCCTTTTGCACTGCGTAATCTTAAGTGAAGCGTTTCATTATCATAGGCGTAACTGTCCGCACTCTTTGCCGAGTGTGTTAGCGAGCTTTTTGTAATCATGTGTGTATTCCTGATTTTTATTCTTTTACTGCACCGCTGACGAGGCCGGTGGTGATGTGTTTCTGCGTTGCAACAAACAGCAACGTAATTGGAACGGCAACTAACAGTGAACCTGCTGCAAAGAGCGTAAAGTTCTCAGCCGAGTTAGAAGAGATCCAACTGAAGATACCAATAGCGAGAGTCATTTTTTCTTCGCTACGTAGTATGAGAGTCGGCAGAATGAAGTCCATCCAAGGACCTGTGAACGACACTAATCCCACAAAAACTAAGATAGGTTTTGCCAAAGGTAATATTATCTCTATGAAGATGGTCATGTGCCCTGCACCATCGATTTTCGCCGCTTCATCCAATGAGGTTGGAATCGCATCGAAGTACCCTTTCACCAGCCACACCATAAATGGCAGTGAGCCCGTGACATAGACAAACAATAAACCTGCGTAGGTATCGATAAAGTTCAATTTCGACAACAAAATATAGATTGCGGTCATTGATAAGAACGCAGGAAACATTTGCAGTACTAAAATGCTCATCATGACGTTGCGTTTACCTTTGAAGCGGTAACGAGAAAATACAAAGGCTGAAATCGTCACTACGACAAGTGAAATCAACATGTTTGCCGTGGCCAGCATAAAGGTATTCAGATACCAATCTAAATATGGAGTATCGGTAAAAAGCGCACGATAGTGATCAAGCGTGAAACCTATATCCGTAAAACTTGAGCTAAATAAGTTATTACCGGGCTTAAATGACGCTAAAACCGTCCAAATAACAGGGGCAAGCACAAGCAATGCATTTAACGTCAGGAATAGGTAAACAATCGCGGTTCCTAGCTTTCCAATTAACTTTTCCATCTTACATTCCTACATCATCTTTAAACGATTTCATTCGACTAAATTGCCAGATCGCAATACCAGATAAGAACAAGAAAATGACAATAGAGATTACCGAAGCGATTTGATATTGCTGGAAATCCAACGTCAGTTTGTAGATCCAAGTGATAAGAATGTCCGTATGGCCTGCAAAACGGTATTCAGGATTAATCGGCCCACCTTCGGTCAGCAAGAATATTGCGCCAAAGTTATTGAAATTATGTGCAAAGGTCATCACTAGAGATGGGGCAACTTGGTGAAGAACCATAGGTAGCGTAATTTCCCAAAACTGCTGAAGCTTACTCGCTCCATCGACTTCGCTTGCTTCATAAAGATCGGCTGGGATATTAGTTAGCGCACCCGCAATCAACAGCATGAAGTAAGGCGCTCCAACCCATACACTGATCGCAATGACTGTGAACTTAGCCATGATAGGGTCAGATAAAAAGGCGACCGAATCAAAGCCCCACGTATTTAAAGTCGCGTTAACTGGCCCGATACCATTCAGCAGTAAACGGAACATTAATAGAGTGACAAACGCAGGGATCGCATAAGGAAGAATGAAAATAAATCGCCACGCTTTCTTCGCTTTAATCTTTTTATTCTCTAGCGCAAGGGCAAGAAGAAAACCAAAACCACAGGTACATATCGTGGCACAGAATGCCCAGATCACCGTCCATGACGCCACACCGAAAAAGGTGCTTGACCAAATTTTCAACTCAAATAGAGAGAAGAAATTTTTAAAACCAACCCAATCCACTAAGTTACGGGGAGGGATATGATTCGGTGCTGAATAGTTAGTAAATGACACCAGTACCGTGATCAAAATTGGCAAAATAATAAAGGTGATACAAGCGATAAAAGCAGGCGATAACATGATAAAAGCAAACTTTTTATCGTAAATATCTTTCAACTGCCCCATTACCGACAAACGACATTGCCCACATTGTTGCGCGTCTTTCACGTTTGAAATATACAAACAAGTAATAAGAAAACTAAACAATAGAGCGATAACCCCCTCCACTAATAGGTAGATGGAGTTGTCACCTTGAAATACTTTAAACCCTTTGCGAACTTGTGCCACATCACCAAGAGATATCAACCCTTTCAGAGCGAGAATAAGATCAGGTAACATCAGCAATGTCATGACTTGCATTGCTAAAAACACCCCTCCTTTAACCCAATGCCCTTTCCGTAATTGAGAACTCCCCATGATAAGGATAGAAGCGGGCACCTTCGATGCCGGCTTAGTCTCTGTTAACAACATAAATGACCTTCTATTCCTGCAATTCAATCTGCTCTTTAATGATATTCATTGCTTTATCTAGCACCTGTTTTGGCGTTTTATCGTTCATCCAAAAATCAGTAATTGCACTTGCCATTGGAGACCAAATAAAGCCCATTTCAGGTACAGACGGCATTGCATCTGAATAGAACCCTTGAGTAATAATGGCATACGTAGCTTCATCTGCATCGACAATAATATCTTCCATTACCGACTGGATAGGCGGGATAGATTCCGTCATTTCGTAACGCTTTTTAAGCATTTTTTCAGATGATAGATAATCGGCAAACAACTGAGCCGCTCTTGGGTATTCGGTGTATGAGGAGACAACCGCTAGACGCACTGTCGAGAATGTTCTCGGTTGCAAGCCATTTAACTTCGGCATTGGCACCACCCCAAAATTAACACCGGAGTTTTGGTAACCCTGAATTGCCCAAGGTCCATCAATAATTGCCGCCACTTTACCTTCGCTAAACAGCCCACGTCGAACTTGAGGGTTGCGCATATCAATTGGATTCGAATTATTTGCCGTTTGAAGTTGCTTCATTGCAGCCAAACCTTGCTGCGCTTTCTCTGAATTGATGCCGATATCTTTCGCATCCGTACCATTGTTACCGAATTCATAAGCACCATATAGCGTCACGAACATTCGCGTTTCATAATAGTTTTGAATATCCCACAGCAAAGCGTACTTATGTTCTTTCTTGTTGTTGAACTGTTTTGAAAATTCAATCAACTCTTCAAACGATTCAGGAGCCTTTGGAAGCAGATCTTTGTTATAGAACAACGCGGTTGTCGCAAAACTGACCGGAAAGCCATAATCGACCCCTTCAGCTTTAGAAGCACTGATTGCATTTTGCATAAAAGTAGAATTAATACGCTCAGCCGACACCAAGTTCTCCATTGCGCCACCCGCAACCACCAAGCGCCCTAGAAGGTCATGTTCAATTTCAGCCACATCCGCAACGCGCGCCGAACCTCCATCTTGAATAAGGCGAGAGGCCGAATCAATTGGAGCTAATCCACGGAATGAGAAATCAATATCATAACCAAAGCTCTCATTAAATGACTCCGCTGCAAACTCCATGTATTCAACTGTTGTACGATCCGTCCAAATTAATAGTTCAGCATCGCTTTCTGGCTTAATTTCTTCGGCGGTGACAGATCCTGCGATCAAAGCGGAAGTCATCAAAGCGGTTGTTAGGATATTTTTTTTCATATCTACTCCGTGAAACATTGTAGTAGTCCATAAGATACGACTAGGTTAGATTTGAACAGAAATAAGTCAACACAAATTGAATAAACAACAAGCATATTTGTGATAACGATCAACTAAAAGCCATAACAATCTGTCTTCCTATATTCAATGAGACAGCAGAGAGCATATGGGTTTATCGTGTCTCTGCCACTAAAACTCTATTGAATATTGGCTAACAAGCGAGCATTTGTGATGAAGATCAACAATTACCACTACTAAAAGTGACCAATCTCTCATTTGTTATAAATCCAGGGAGAAAAAAGAAATTAAATGCAGAACAATAATTAGGCGTTCAACGTGAACTACTAAATATTCATTGCATTGAACTATTCAATAAAAATATACCGCTGGATTGATAAGGAAATACTGTGAAAAAAACACTACTGTCCGTACTAATCGCAAATACGCTTGTCCTTAGTACCACCGCATTCGCTTCAGATGATCGAGGATTTGCCCCTCAAGACACTTTTTTTGATGACGCTATGCAATTTGGTGGGCACGTTGGATCATCAATTGAGTATGAATACAAAAACACAACTGACTGGGCCAAATGGGGCGGAGTCAAATCAACAGAGCAAACAAGAACCCACGAAGTGGTAAGCCTGTTCTACAGAAATGCGAAATGGAATTTATCGGCTCTATACGCGTTCAAACTAGAAGACCGTAAAAAAGAGCAAACGGGATACAGTGAGACTGAAGATGGATATAAACATCTCTTATCTCTTGATAAAGGCTTCAATATTGGCGGGGGTTGGGCGACAGGTGCCGTCTACGATATTGAGTACACAAGAAGTCAGCTATACAGCACGGCTGGTACATCAGGATTAAGAAAAACGAAAACAGAGCATAGCTTTCGACCTTACTTAACTTATTGGAGCAATGAATATAACGCTGGCTTCTACTCCAACCTTGAGTATCTGTATAACGATGAAGATAAAAGTGCGTGGGGAACCGTAAAAGAAGAAGGCTATAGCTTGTTGTTCAAGCCATATAAACGATTCGATAATTGGGAGCTAGGCGTTGAGTTCTTCTACCAAATCAAAGAGAACGATGCCAATGGCTCTAAAGTCAGTGATTTTACAGAGAAATACTTCGAACCAATCGTTCAATACAGCTTTGATGACGCAGGCACCATGTATGTACGCGCTCGCATCGGTGAAAATGAAACCAATGGTATCAATAGCAATGATGACTATTTCAAAGACATCCGTAAAGCAACCATTGGTTATGAGCAAGCTGTAGGTGACGACTGGTTAGTTAAAGCGGAATACGAGTGGGCGAAAGATACCGAGACATCAAATATGGATCAGTACGCTGGCGATGAAAAAGTAGTTGAACAGAACACTCTATTCTTACAAGCTCTATACCGTTTCTAACTATCAGACAATGGCAGACAAAATATTATGATAAACGTTTCAGAGATAGCTCAAATCGTTGGCGGTAACATTGAAGGCGACGAATCGATGGAAATTAATCGCATACGTCCCGTTCACAGTGATGAACAAGGTGGTCTCGCGATTGTTTTCTCGAAGAAAGATCTCAAGGCAATATCTGAAACCTCGGCTGATGTGATTATTGGGCCATCAAGTATTTTGTCTTGCCCTGCTAAAACAAAAATTGTCATCGACTCGGTGGATGCTGAAAAACTAAACCACTTAATGCGATATTACAAAGCCAGTAAATATAAGCTATTTGATCAAGGTAACACATCTGAAAACCCTGATGTTTACATTGGTAAATATTGCCAAATAGGTCAGGGCTGTCACTTCATGCCGGGCGTAAAAATAATGAATGGCGTCACCATTGGTCACAACGTCGCAATTCATGCCAATACCGTCATCAAGGAAGGGACCGTTATAGGAGATAATGTCACCATCGATTCCAATAACTCAATCGGCAATTACAGCTTCGAATATATGACAGGCAAAAAAAGCCGTTACGAACGTGTCGAAAGTGTTGGCAGAGTCATTATTGAAAGTGATGTCGAGATTGGCTGCAATAACACCATCGATAGAGGAACCCTTGGGGATACTATTATCGGACAAGGCACCAAAATTGATAACTTGGTTCAGATCGGCCACGACTGCCACATAGGAAAACACTGCTTACTGGTGTCTCAAACAGGATTTGCTGGACATACAACTCTAGAAGATAACGTCATCGTTCATGGCCAAGCAGGAACCGCTGGGCATTTAACCATCGGCAAGAATTCTGTGATCAAAGCAAAATCAGGCGTCAGCCACTCGTTCCCAGCAAATAGTGACTTATTTGGTTATCCCGCGAAAGACGCAAGAGCCTATTACAAGAACTTAGCCGCTCTCAATAAATTAACCAAAAGTTCAAAATCGAATCAACAACCAAAAGAGATCGGAAAAGAGAGAAGCTTTTTCGCCAAGATCTTTAATTTTTAGCCATTTTATAAGTAGTGAAGAATCACATGGACGAACCCATCAATATCATTGAAGCTACCATCCGAGCTTGTAATAGCAAGATATATGTAGAACTTGGAAATCAATCTTGGTTGCATATTCCTGAGCATCAACAAGACAAGCTTAAAATGTATATTGATCAACCCGTTGAATTTGGTATTCGCCCCGACTTCATTACGCTTGCAAAACACAACGAGCAACTTAATACCATCCAAGGAAAAATAACAGAGCTTCACTGCAAAGATAATGTTCAGCATATTAGCTTTGAATTAGCCAACAGCCTCATCACTTCGAAAGTTCGAGGACGGATGGTCACCAGTAAAAATATTGGTGAATATTTCAGATTCAATTTTGATACTTATTTCAGTCATATTTTCGATCTAGAAACACACTCCAATATCACTATATAAATATTAGTCAAAGAACAATAAGGAAATTAACGATGAAACACAAAATTCTGCTTGCCGCTATCTTGTCTACTGCATTAATGGGTTGTGCGAGTACATCAGAACCAGCCGCACCAAAGCAAGCTTTAGCCACAGGGCCTTTTGCCGACTGTAACCTCCCAACAGTAGAAGAACGTGGCCCAATTCGCCCTTCTCTATTTGTTGTTGGTACTTTCCCTGATGGGCAGTGGATGCATATGGATAATCGCCAAATGCAATACAAAGGCAACGGAATCTATCAAGTCGTCAGCGAAGAAACTGCGGGTAACGTTAGCCTTCAGTTTGCCACCATGAGCTGGAATCCTCAATTTACGGCAGATGGCAAAGCAATGACGGCTGGCTACGTAAAAGAACTCAAACGCGGTGGCTTTGCTAAAAACACAGTGGTCAATATTCCAGAAGATGGCAAATACCTGTGGAGTATCGAAGTGACCGAAGAGAAAAAACCAGTAAGAGCACTGATCAAAAAATGTAACTAATCTCAACCTGCGCTTCACTGCTTTCTCGAAGCGCAGTTGTTCATCCAAATAATGACTGTCCCACACGAGTCATTATCTGAATGGACAACAATTTAAATCTTCAGTTTTAACCCGTATACGGAGTATCAAATGGCAACAGTTAGCCTGCGTAAAGTAGAAAAAGAGTATGACAATGGTTTTAAAGCCGTACACGGTATCGATCTCGACATACAAGAGGGTGAATTCATGGTTTTTGTTGGGCCATCAGGCTGTGCAAAATCCACCACTTTACGAATGATCGCTGGGTTAGAAAGCATTTCTGGTGGTGAAATCCAAATTGGAGACAAGGTGGTTAACGATCTTCCTCCAAAGGATCGCGGCATTGCCATGGTGTTTCAAAACTACGCGTTGTATCCCCATAAAACCGTTTTTGACAATATGGCTTTTGGGTTAAAAATGCAGAAAAAATCCAAAGAAGAGATCAAGCAACGTGTTGAAGAAGCGGCAGAAAAACTTGAAATAACGGATTTACTCGACCGTAAACCAAAGGAAATGTCTGGCGGACAAAGACAGCGCGTTGCTGTAGGCCGAGCTATCGTACGCAAACCTGACGTATTTCTATTTGATGAACCGTTATCAAATTTAGATGCCAAACTACGTGTATCCATGCGTGTAAAAATCGCTCAGCTTCATCAATCACTAAAAGAAGAAGGTAACCCTGCCACCATGGTGTATGTCACACACGATCAAACCGAAGCGCTAACGCTGGGCGATCGGATCTGTGTACTGAACCAAGGTAAAATCATGCAAGTTGATACTCCAGCGAACCTATACAACTACCCAGCAAATAAATTTGTGGCGGGCTTTATAGGCTCGCCATCGATGAATTTGGTCAATACTGTACTGAGAAAGGAAGGGGATAATATCTATGTTGAGCTAGTTGATGGTGCTCGAATTATGATCCCGACCGACAAGCAAGAAAAGCTGACCCACTATATTGATAAACCGGTTTGTCTGGGGATTCGACCTGAGCATATTAGCCTAGCGCAAGACGACGAATTCATTAATGTCCATCCAGGAAAGCTCACTGTAGTAGAGAATCTAGGGAATGAGAAATATCTTCACTTCCGCATTGGCGATAATGAAATTGTCGCAAGGGTTAACGATCAACATATCACCACCTCTTATATTGGCAACGAGATAAGATTCAATTTTGATTCCGCCTTCTGCCATGTGTTTGATGCCGAAACAGAGCAAAACCTAACCTTATAATCAATCAACGATGAGTCTTGTTCAACTGAGACTCATCTTCCCTTCAACTAAAACTGACACAGCGTTGATGCTTTTTCCACATCCAGTCACGTATGATTATGCAAATTTTTTAAACAATGAATTACTGTGACTCATTTCTTTCAAACCAAACGCTCCGGTTGTATCGCACTCGCCATGTACATGTTGTTGGTCATTGCGATGGTATTCATTATTCCGAGCATCGACCTCTCCTCAACAGTTAGCGATTCCACTGGATCTCTACTTCAGTGGTTGACTGATTCCGCAGGGAGCCACGGTTTCCTATTTTCTACCATCGCACTATGCCTCATACCAATCTATCTAAAGCTTCCTAAGTCCACGATGCTTAAGCTTGGTGCACAACTTGGCATTTTGTTGGTGCTGAGTTTTGGGGCAAAAACCTTACTTAAACAGGTCACCGCAGTTCCAAGACCTTATGCCAACTTTCTGCAACATATCGATGCGGTAAAGAGTGCGGAAACGTTTTATCAATTAGACGTTGAGAGTAAAAATGCAGTCATTGAATCGGTCTCAAACACGGTGAGCCCTTGGAGAACCAGTCATTGGCTCGGGGAAATGGATTACTCATTCCCTTCCGGACACACGATTTTTGTATCGGTCTGTATTCTGTTTTTTGGAGGGATTCTTATTCAACATAAGCGTTATATGTTATTTAGCATCATTCTTACTTGGGGGATTGGTGTTGCGTACAGCCGGCTTTGGTTAGGAATGCATAGGCCAATCGATCTTGTTGGCTCTATGGCATGTGCACTCATTTTATACTGTCTAATTCCGGAGCAGTGGATACAAAATAAAGTCGATTATCTACTAAAAATAAACCATTAGAAACTCTCTATGTCAGACGGATGAGTTATTAAATCAATATATAAAATACATTAACCTTACATTCTCATACTGACATATTGCCTTGTTTTTAAACAAGAATAGATTTGCTGAAAGTTTTGCCTCCCATCTTAGGTCATATTCACAATAGAAATAAAAGCTTAATGTATATCAATATCCACTATTGATAATTTTGTAGTATGCGGTAAAACTGAACAATGAAATCATTCATCTAATATTGATATGTATGTCACCTAAACAAGGGCCAAAAATGATAAATAGTTACAAAAACCGAAGTGTTGGGTTTCAACTCAAACTGGTCATTAGCCTGTGCTTACTCATTGCGTTCACTTCAATCGCAACATTAGCATATCGAACTGCATCAAAAACGCTACTCGAAACCACATTGACTGAACATCAGTCTAAAGTGGAAGCGATGGCTAAAACAATTTCAGGTCAATTCGATGCCTACCTGCATAGCGCAAAAACTTTAGAGTCCACTTTTCGAAATGGCTATCTAGCAGGTGTCTACTTAGAAGATTACACCGTTGATTTTCAAGGGAAAGAAATTTTTAACGTCACTCAATATGGTGAAAGCTTGATCAACGATACTAAGCTTGTTGACAGCTTCACCCGTGATACTGGCGCAGTCGCAACACTCTTTGTTCCATCCGGAAATGATTGGGTTCGCGTATCTACATCTTTAAAGAACCCAGCAGGTAACCGAGTCGTCGGGACGACCCTTGGAACCAACCATCCTGGTTATCAAAAACTGAAAAGTGGCCAACCTTACTTTTCACAAGTAAAACTGTTTGGCACAAATTACATCACTTATTACTCACCAATTTTGACCTCTGACGGTCGATCTATGGGGATCTCATTCATTGGTTTACCTGTAGAAGAAGCGACGCAAGAGCTGTTTAAATCTCTAAACTCAGTACATTGGGGAGATACGGGCTACACCATTCTTGTCGATAATGCTCAAGGACGTCAAGGCCGCTACCTACTCCACCCTAAAAACGATGAAAACGATCCGCCGATCACTGAGACAACAGATTACGCAGGTAACAAACCTTACTTACAAATCTTCGAACAAGCTTCAGGAACCATTACATATCCATATGAATACAATGGAACGGTCGGTGAAAAATACTTAGTGTTCACCGAAGTTCCTGGCTGGAACTGGAAACTGTTAGGTGGCACATTTATTAAAGAAGTAACAAAAGGCAGCGATGAATTACTAAAATTAATCGCGCTCATTTCTGTACTCGTTGGCGCTGCAACATTTGTTGTATTGACCATCTTTTTGAATCGAACACTAAGTCCATTGACTTTGCTTAGTGGTTATATGACCAAGCTTGGTAAAGGCGAAGTCAGCATCAAAATCCCAATGGGCAGTGAGAATTCATCGAATGAGATCGTAAACCTCAACAATGGGGTTTCATCCATGGCGAGCCAGCTCGATGAATTGGTTGCTCAAATCCGAACCACCAGTGATAGCGTAAGCGCTCAATCTAATGATGTTGCTGGTAATGCTAATCAAAGCTTAACTCAAGCAGATGCGCAACAGCAGCAGGTTGAACAAGTCGTCGCAGCAATCGAAGAGATGGCAACGTCTGCACAATCCGTTGCTGAACAGGTTGAAGCGATTGCAGAGAATGTACGCCAAGCAGACACAGATAGCCAAGCAGGGCTTGAAGTTGTGGAAAGCGTCTGCATTGATGTCGCGCAGTTGAATGACCAGCTAGACCAGTCTGCTGAAGCAATTGAAACGGTTAATAAAGATAGTGAAAGCATTCAATCGGTCACAAGAATGATTGATGAAATAGCAGAACAAACCAATTTACTCGCTCTTAATGCGGCTATCGAAGCGGCTCGTGCGGGTGAACAAGGCCGTGGGTTTGCGGTTGTTGCTGATGAAGTTCGCACACTTGCACATCGCACACAAACATCGGTTAAAGATGTGGTGACGATTATTGATCAGCTAAAAAGCTCGACAAGCAATGCAGTGAAGTTAATGACACAGAGTCAAGACAATGCAAACCATGTATTGAACAAAGCACAACAAGCAGGCGGCGCGCTAGAGTCAATCGCAGAACAAGTCCGCTCAATCGCCTCTCAAGCGGATACCATTGCCGCAACATCTGAACAGCAAGCGCAAGTATCACAAGAAGTGGCAACCAGTGCGACCGAGATTAATGACCTTAACACTCAAAGTCGTAGTGTCAGTGAGAAAACATCCGCTAGCGCTCAGCAGCTTCAGCATGAGGCGAGTTCACTAAAACAGCAAGTTGATTTCTTCCATTAATAGACTCTTTGTTTAAACCGGTGATGACATTGATTTAGCCCAACGTCATCACCGAAGAGGATTTCACAATCATTGGGCCCCGCAATAACAGCGTTGTTGCGGGGTCTTCTTATATCCTCAATATGCATATTAATAAAAAGAATAATAAATTAACTCAGGAGGACAATTAACATAACGTTTTACCTACAGAATTTCCGTTATTTATTTACTTTTATCAGCTATAGCGTGACTAACCCTTAAGTATTAATATTCCATTTTTACTCGTTATTATTGTGTGAGCTGCATTTCATAAATTAAACCCATTTGAGCGGAAAATATATCCAACAATACTAATTAAAGGGATATATCTATGCTGTATTTAGAGTTTCTATTTTTGCTCTTAATGCTCTATATCGGTTCTCGCTACGGCGGTATCGGACTTGGAGTCGTGTCAGGAATCGGGCTTGTCGTTGAGGTTTTTGTTTTCAAAATGCCACCAACGTCTCCGCCAGTGACTGTGATGCTTATCATTTTAGCGGTTGTCACTTGTGCTTCAATTCTTGAAGCCGCAGGTGGATTGAAGTACATGCTTCAAGTCGCTGAAAAATTACTAAGAAAAAATCCGAAGCGCGTGACATTAATTGCTCCATTTGTTACCTATTCAATGACTTTCCTTCTGGGCACTGGTCATGCGGTTTACTCAATCATGCCAATTATTGGCGATGTCGCATTGAAAAATGGTATTCGACCTGAACGACCAATGGCAGCCTCTTCTGTTGCATCCCAAATTGCCATTACTGCTTCGCCAATCTCTGCTGCTGTTGTCTATTACCTCGCGCAATTGACAGATATCCAAGCTGATATCACGCTGCTTTCTATCTTGCTGGTTACCGTTCCAGCAACGTTATTTGGTACGCTATTAATGTCTCTTTATAGCCTAAAACGCGGTAAAGAATTAGACGATGATGAAGAGTATCAAGCACGTTTGGAAGATCCTATTTGGCGCGAAAAAATCCTTAATACTACCGCGACATCTTTAGATGAAGAGCTACCAACCTCTGCTCGTAATTCAGTATTAATCTTCTTAGCGGCGATTGCTGCCATTGTCTTCATTGCCATGGTTCCAGAGATCCGCACCATCGTTGAGGGTGATAAACCCATTAAAATGTCGGTTATCATTCAAATGATGATGCTCGCGTTTGGTGGTGTAATTCTTCTCGCCACAAAAACCGATCCTAGAGACGTACCTAACGGCGTGGTGTTCAAATCAGGAATGGTTGCGGCTATCGCTATCTTCGGTATCGCATGGATGTCCGACACCTACTTCAAATATGCAATGCCACAATTTAGATCCGGTATTGTTGAAATGGTAACGAACTACCCTTGGACCTTCGCTTTAGCGCTATTCATTGTATCAGTTGTGGTTAACTCACAAGCAGCGACGGCTCGGATGATGCTTCCTGTCGGCTTAGGGTTAGGACTTGACCCAGCTTTACTGATCGGCTTGATGCCTGCAGTATATGGTTACTTCTTTATTCCGAACTACCCATCAGACATTGCAACCGTGAACTTTGATAGCTCAGGAACCACTAAAATTGGCAAGTGGTACTTCAACCACTCCTTCATGTCTGTCGGTTTAATCGGCGTCATTGGTGCCTGCTGCTTAGGCTATGTTCTAGGACAGATCGTCATCGGCTAAACAGCAGCAACTGAATAACAACAATTAAAACGCAGGTGCTCTAGCCTGAACATGAGTGCTTGCGTTTTCCCCTTCTTAATATGCCATTTAGAGTTTAAGTATCGCTTACTAGCTTTAATTAACTGAATAATAGAAAATCCTCGCTTAACCGTATATTCCCTCATAAATCAAATGGTTGCATTTCGTTACATTTGTAATATTGACAAGTACAAGTCGTATACTTTCCAATACGCACTCAATTGCTTTTAACAAATATCTAAAACTATAATCCAGTTGGCATTTTGTTTATTTTAATACCGTTATAATCAGCAATTGCGTCATTTAGGTGTTCAAATTATGGTCAATCCAAAGCAAAG
Source organism: Vibrio sp. 03-59-1 (assembly GCF_013114135.1). Taxonomy (NCBI): domain Bacteria; kingdom Pseudomonadati; phylum Pseudomonadota; class Gammaproteobacteria; order Vibrionales; family Vibrionaceae; genus Vibrio; species Vibrio sp. 03-59-1. Next base: position 417,394 of record NZ_VTYA01000001.1, on the reverse strand, counting down.
TGCTGGCCAACATAATATATATAAAACTTAACACCTATGCGTCATACATAATAAAATAATAATTGAGACAATTCAGTGGCTAAAAAAATATTAGGGCTTATCGCAGCACTACTCACCTCCCACGCTCTTGCTGCTCATGACGAGTTAAAACCCTTAGTCTTATTTCAGGGAAAGTTAGATGAAGGAACTTATCTACACATGATTGATCGGGGCATCACTCGCTTTGAGGAGGTCTCTTTAATTCCCGTGACTCGTAAACGGCTTGAACGTGATAACGAAGCCTACCTCAGTGAGTTAAGAAAAAATGCAGAGCAAGGCTACAGCCCTATCATTGTTCAAGATGCTAATTCACTCGAACACTTTGATCAGGTGGCCAACAACTACCCATCGACTCGATTCATCTCTCTAGATGTCGCGTTCGATGTCCCTAACATATTGGGCCTTACCTTTAACCATGCAGAAGGTGCCTATGTGATTGGGTACGCTGCAGGGCTAAAAACGACAACAAACAAAGTTGGGTTTATCGGCGGGTTAGATATTCCTGTCATTGAAAATTTCCGCTGTGGGTATGAATTAGGGCTAAAAAAAGCCAACCCAACAGCCACGCTTTCTACTGATTACATTAATACAGGCGCGTTTTCGTGGGATGACTCTGCAACGGCGAAACGACTGGCAGAAACGATGACCAGCAATGATGTTGACGTTATATTTCCTGTCGCAGGCTTTGCTAGCCAAGCCGTCATGGAGACCATGAAAAATACAGAAGGTGGATTCAGTTTCGGAATCGACTATGACTACAGTAGTAAGTATCCAAACACGGTTGTAGCCTCATTAGAGAAGCGAGCTGACCGTGCTATTTTTGCGGCTCTAATGTTACTAAAAAATGATATATGGAACAGTAATGAGAAACGTTTTGGGATAAAACAAGGCATTATTAACATTATCATCAACCAGAATAATTCCAATTTATCCGATGATGAAAAAGAGCAGATCAATGATGTTCTCGTAAAACTGAAAGGCAAAAACAATTCAGTTACGCGTGAAATTTCAACCCTATGTCAGATATAAAAATGAAGAAACTCTCTTCCTACATTATTATTTTATATACCATACTAACCTTAGTTCCGATGCTGGTTATCGGAGGGTTTGGGGTAACAAAAACATTAATTTCTGAACAAAATGAGCAGAGAAACTTATACGAAAAAGTCCTTTCTCAACAGCTCATTAATGCTCAGAAATCACTAAGCCGCTTCGATCTCCCTCTAGCAGAGTTAGTGGTTAACGACCTTTCGCGCCTCGATTACATCACATCCGTAAGATTAGAGTCTGAAATTTATGCGATGACACTAGCAGAAGTCGTCAATGATACCACTCAAGCAACTGATCTAATTGAGTTCTCTTACCCTGTATATGGCGTGAAAGGCAATAGCTTAGGGAGCTTAGTGATCTACAAAGATAACGACGCATTTAGTAACGCTATTTATTACTCCATGCTACCTAAAGTAGTGCTATTCATTTTACTGGTTGCCTCGATCTCTTACCTTTTTAGCCGTCAAATACTCGCTACATTGAAAAAACCATTCAGCGATGTGCAAAATTTCACCTTATTGGTTGCCAATGGCGAATTTGAAACCCCGCCTCCGAAGCACAACCGCTTTGTCGAGATTGATGCTCTTTTTTCATCTTTAGAAACCATGCGTATTCGTCTATTGGGCTCTATGAAACAACTAAGACGGAGTGAGGAACGCTACTCAAGAACCTACAATTTAACTCAAGTGTGTCTATTTGTTATCAGCGTTAAGACGGGGAAAATAGTCAGGGCGAATCGTAAATTCATGCAGATATTTGGGAGTATTAAAGCCATCAATAATGCAGATGATGGCATGCTGCTGGCTCAATTCATCCGCTTACTTATGCTACGTGAAAACAATAATGGATTCGAGTATTCACTGACTATTGCCAACTCTACGAAGTACTTTCAGGTAAACCACTCTGAACGAATTCAAGATGAAATTGAGTGCTCAGCTCTAGACATTAGTGAGCTTATCGAAGCAAAGCAACTGGCAGAATTACAACTAAAGACAGATGCTCTTACTGGGGTTCCAAATCGAGTTAGCTTTAACGCATTTGTTGAGCAAGTAGAAGATGGGTTCCACGATAGCTTTACACTTATGATGCTTGATTTAAATGGTTTTAAAGCCATCAATGATACTTATGGTCACCTCGCGGGAGATGCTCTTCTAAAAACGATCGCCTTGCGTTTAGCGGCCGATGTTGCGTCATTAGGTTCCGTCTACCGATTAGGTGGTGATGAGTTCATCGTTTGTCTCACCAAGCTTCACTCAGAAGAACGCCTTCAAGAGATCGCAAACTCATTAGTAAAATCTATTGAGGGCGTGATCCACCATAAAGGACACCTACTCTCCCTCTCTGCTAGTGTGGGCATTAGCCACTATCATGCCTCTAATGGCGTCGCGATTAGCGATATTTTACACGATGCAGATGTCGCCATGTACTATGCAAAAACACATAAATTGCCTCCTGTTTTCGCCCATGACTTAGCGACTTCTTCCGCTCAAAAAGCTTAGCCTATGGGCTGTTGATCCTAGATTCTAAGTTTTAGGGTCTAGGGTTTAAAAACTTTAGCTTTGATTTTGAGTCGTTTTGTTTATGAATAGCGTAGGTTCCAATAAGCTTTGGCCTCTATGTCCAAAATACTCATGATTGCGGAATGCTGATATGATAAAGACGTCTTAACCTTGGAGTCTCTATATGTCTGAAAAAATCTCAACTTCTGCGCTTGCTAGACTGCGAGATATCGAACCCAAGCAACTATTTTCTGACTTAAAAAAAGCAGGCTATATTGTACGAGTAGAAGATAAGTGGATCCTTACTGAACAAGGCGAAAAGTTCGGCGGAGAGTTTCTTGATCACCCCAAATTTGGGCCTTTTATCATCTGGCCTAGCAACCTCCTCATTGATATGGACGCCACTACTGGTCAACTTCAAAGTGCCACCCAACTTGGGGAGCGATTTAAACTCAATGCAAAAAAAATTAACCAACTTTTAAGTGAATTAGGCTGGATTAAAAAAACAGATCAAGGTTGGGAAATCACAAGTTCCGGATTTCGAGTGGGTGGGGAGCAAAGAGAAGATAAAGCATCTGAAAGCCTATTTGCTTTATGGCACGATTCCATTTTACGTAATAAGCGACTAAAGCAGTCTGTTATTGAGTTCCTTGGACAAGATGCTGAGACTCACGCGACGGATAAATCAATATCCAGTTTTAGACAGAAGTTTGAAGCCAAGCACCGTACTCTTGATGGGCACTATGTTCGCTCTACCGACGAGCTAATTATTGATAACTGGCTGTATATGGCTGGTGTTGTTCATGCCTATGAGAGACAACTTCCAATCAATGAAGATGTCATCAGTGATTTTTATATTCCTGCTGGAAAAGTCTATTTGCAGTACTGGGGCTCAGAAACAAGTACAGGCAGTAGTGGTGCTCGCGCACAAAAAAAAGCCGCGACTTTGGCTATATACCAAAAACACGACTTCAATTTGATTGAACTCTTCGCTGAAGATATTCCAAACCTAGATACGGTACTTCCACCAGCATTGCGCAAATTTGGAATCAAGGCTTACTAAAGTTTCCGACAAAAAGGCTACCTACAAAAAGCTCAGCACAATAAGCGTCATCACTCAGCATAATCCATACGTCTTGCTGAGTGATTCAGTTACATCTTATAACTTACCCATCCACCTTCAGAATATGCAGATCATCTTGCATAATACTCAACAAGTCAGCAGAGGAAATGTCTGCGATATCCGGAACGTTATTAGGATTCAATTGCTCCCAACCGACTCCATCCAGCACAATATCAGTCTGCCCACCCTGATTATCTAATACTGAAATGACGGTGCTCACCTCATCATCAAGCAAGGAAATATCATCATTTACCGTAATTTCAATACGTGAGAGTAGGTCATCAACCGATGGTGATGGCGGCAATAAATCAGAGATATCGACAACGTCATGGTCAATAGAGAAATCACTCACGGTGTCAACAGATGGCATAGCAATGGTTCCTGAATGCTGCTCATCAAAGACAAAGCTATCATGCCCTGCACCACCTGACAGAATATCATTAGCGATAGTGCCATGAAGTTCATCATCACCTTCATGCCCTTTCGTATCGGATAAGTTCAACTGGTTAGATTCAACCAATTTACTCACTCTCTCGGCACCCGATAGCAAACTCGCGTCTTCACCATATAACGAGTCTAGATCAACGCCCTGCAAAGTAATCGTCTGTAATGGCTCACCGAGTTCATTGTTAATCGTAATCAGAGCTTCGTTATCCACCTCTGTGATCTCAATTCTCTCCGCAAGCTCAGCGGAACTCCAAACATCATCAATATTCACAACGTCATGCAAATCAATCGTATCAATATTGATGTCGAAGTCTTTGACGATATCATTGCCAGGTAAAGCCACACTGCCCATAGAGCTACTTAACCATTTAAAGGTATCGGCTTGACCAGCATCACTTCCATCTTGCGGCCCTCCCCAAAGCAACTCATTATTTGTAGACCCCGTTAAAATATCGTCACCGACAACACCTTGCTGAATATGATTACCCAACACATTAATCGTTATCACCTGCTCAACACTATTCACACCATCTGATATCTCGACAGTGAAAGTATCTTGCTTAGTGTCTCCTTGCGCAATATTAACAGTGCTGCCCGCGGTGATGTCATATATCCAATCACCTGTCGCGGTATTGAAAGAGAGAGAACCATAGGTACCGGTCGCACTGGAAGTTAAAGACCAGCTCAAATCTGTTGGGGCAGAATCAATATCCGTTGCCGTCACCTGCCCTGAGATTTGTTCGATATAATCCTCTTGCACATCTCCTGAGCTTGAACCTGCGATCACGGGTTTATCGTTATCACCAACTAATGTAACGCTAACAATCTGTGGTGTACTTGCCCCACCTTCATCGATCACATTGACTGTAAACGTTTCGGTAATAGGGGTAGTAGACAGCGCTTGAGAGAGCACCGCATCGAGTGTGTAAGTCCAAACACCTGTACTGCTGTTGATAGCAAAAAAACCATAACTGGATTGCCCAGATGTGAATGCGTAACTGACATCTTGATTTTCAGGATCTTGACCAAGGATAGAGCCTGTAGCCAGCGTCTGAACCTCTTCAGTAACACTGCCTAAAGTCACGCTTGTATCTGCGATAGTTGGCTTATCATTGGTTCCTACGACATCCACAGTCACCACCTGTGAAGTCATTCCACCGTTTCCATCATCAACATGGATGGTAAACGTATCCTGAACCGTTTCATCGACTAACAAGTTGGCTTTCGCTGGATCTATAGTATAAGTCCAATCACCCGTCACACGATCAATATGCAGGTCTCCGTAACTTCCCTCTTTGTCTTGTGAATTATCGTCAAATTTAAACGAATGCACATCAGTAGTATCTTTATCTAAGATTACTAAAGAGCCACTATCTACAGATACGCCTTCTTCTTCAACTCGTCCACTCACCTCGCTATTTGCAAGTTCCACTGAAGGTAAATCATTGGTTCCGTTGACCTCAAACTCGACAAGTTGAGTGTCAGATAAACCATGTTCATCGGTGACTTTTACCATATATTGAAGGGTGATTGATTCGCCAACAGCGAGCTCTTGGAACTCATCAAGTGTATTATTGAAATCGAAATCCCACGCCCCTGTTGTTGAATTGACCACTAACGTGCCGCGAGAATCTCCGCTAACCACTTGCCAATTGTGAGTGTCGGTTAAATCTGGATCGCCACTATCGAAGACTCCAGACAGCGAGGTTAAGGTATCTTCACTCATTTGCTGTGTGGCAATCGCGACGATATCTGGCACGTCATTAGTACCGTTGATCGTCACAACGATATCCATTGGAACGGATTCACCACTGTGGTTATCTTTAGCTATGATCTGCACTGTATCTGTCGTTGACTCTCCTTGAGCCAAGCGAATAACCGCAGGGTTCGTTTCGTCAATTTCATAGGTCCAATGGCCATTAGCATCAATACTGATAGCCCCGAGTGTGCCATCGGTTTTGACATGGTAGGTGGTGGTATCACCCACATCGACATCACTTGCCGCTAACTTACCCGTCGCCGTACTACCATCTACCGCAGAAACCGACCCTGAATCATCACCCGAAAGTGTGGGCAGATCATTACTTCCTTCTATGTTGACGGTTACCGTCCGTGTCACTGATGCACCCAAATCATCTTTTGCTGTCACTATAAAGGTTTCACTTGCCGACTCACCTTCGGCTAATGCTTGAACATGAGCGGCTGAGTTATAAATGCTATAGCTCCACTCTCCATCTTCATCAATGGTGAACTCGCCATAAGTCCCTTTTAGCGATGTGCCATCAGCAATGGTTTTTGGTACGAATTTAACCGTATCACCGGAGTCAACATCATCCGCGGTTAAGTTGCGAGTGACACTGACAACGTTATCTTCACTGAGAACGGCACTATCAACCCCCGCGATGGTTGGCGCTTCATTGGTTCCGTGGATCGTGACAATGATGTCTTGCGTATCAAATGTCGATGGGTCGCCCAGATTAGAAGCATGATCTGTCAACTGAACGTTGAAGGTTTCAGTTAATGTGTCTGCTGGCGTTCTACCGTTAAGAGCAATAACCGTAGGGTTAGTTTCATCAACATCATAGGTCCACTTACCATTTGCCCCCAACGAGAACAAACCATAAGTGCCTGCAATACTGTTATCAATCCATGTATGTGTATCGGTATTATCCACATCACCCGTGGTTAACTGACCAGAAATCGAGCCACTGTTATCGGCATCAACTGAGCCTGTAATTTTACCGCCAATGCTCGGGATATCATTAGTCCCTGTAACATCAACTACAATCTCTAATAATTCCGGATCTCCATGCTCATCAACCACGGTTTTTCCATTCTCATCCACCACGTAAACCGCGAAAACATCTTGTACAGAATCACCATCTTGTAGCCCTTGAACCGCAGTACTATTATTATCAAGAGTGAAGACCCAGTGACCATTCGCATCGACAGTTATGTTACCGTATGTACCTGCACCATCCACCAGTGTCCATGTCGGATTAACCCCTAGACCTGAATCTGCGGGGAGCTGTAGTGTTCCATCTTGTGTAATAACGCCATCGACTGCACCATCTTGATCATCAATATCTTCTTGAGCATTCAACCGTAGAATTTCGACATCACCTAAAGATATATCCTCAGCGGAACCAACCACTTTAATTTGGATCTCTCTCGTATCAATCAATCCATCAGAGTCGACGACTTTTATGGTGAAGTTATCGTACTGAACTTCCCCCGCATCCAATCCGTTTACAACTGAACCATTATCTAACTGATATTCCCACTCGCCCGTCACGCTATTCAAGGTTAACGAACCATAGATGCCTACAGCATTTGTTTCAATGCTCCAAGTATGTGAATCACCAAAGTCAGGATCATCAACACCCAACACACCACTGATGTTGGTCGTTATATCTTCTATGGTTTCACCGACAACAACGAGGTCATCTTGCGTGGCTGGAGTGTCTGTCGCAAAAGTAATTTCAGGTTTGTCATCAGTACCATTAATCGCAATATTTACAGTGTAAAAACCACTTCCCGTATTAATGCGCCAAGTTTCATTGATCACTTGCCCCGTTTTAAGCCCTTGAACTAAGGCAGAATCGTTGGCCAATTGATACTCCCACTCTCCTGACGTGGCATTTTTAACTAAAGATCCAAATGAACCACCATCGACAGGCTCAGCAGTTCCTACAACGTTCAACGGCAAACCACCAGGATCAGTCAATGCGGTTTGTACTAGTGTGCCATCTTCAGTCACTTCTGCTTTCAAGATCTCAATCGGTGTACCACCAGAGCCGGAACCACTATCATTGTCCCAACCGTGAACCTCAATAGTGATGGTGTGATTCGCCGATTTCCCGCCATCATTATCGGTTCCTGATACGTAAAATGTTTCTGTTGCCACGTCTCCAGGGTTCAGTGCTTGTGTATCAGGATCGGTATTATCCAGCACATACAGCCACTCACCATTATTACCCAGTGTTAGCGTACCAAATTTACCCACACCAAAATCTGCACCGCCATCTGCACTCGCATCCTCAATCGCCCAACTGACCAATGAACTGTTATTATCCACGTCCGTAGAGACCAATTGCCCCGAAGCTTGTAGCAACGAGTTATCCGCAAGATCGGCACTATCTTCAACCACAGAACCAGAAGAGGCTCCGCTAATCAACGGAATGTCATTGGTTCCCTTTATTGTGATCTCTATGTCTTGTGTGACGACACCACCGAAGTCATCTGTCGCGACGACATTAAAGGTTTCGGTTTTACTATCACCTTCCGCGAGCGATTCGATCAACGCGGCATTTGGAGTAAATTTCCAATGACCATCAGCGTCAATACTGAAAGTACCGTAATTCCCTTGATAAGGCGCACTCTCTGGCACAGGTGTAAATTGGGGAGTATCTAAATTATCAATATCGTCTAAATCAAGTTTGCCTGACAGGTGATCCGGAGTTTGGTTTTCGGTGAAGGTATCGCTGACATCGCCAGAAATCGTAGGTAAGTCGTTGCTGCCTTGGATGGTCACCGTGACGGTTTTTGTCGAAGTCGCGCCGTGCTCATCTTCAACCGTTACGTCAAACGTCTCGGTAAGATGCTGATTAGGATTCAGGTTTTGCACCGCATCAGTGTCTTTATTTAAAAGGTACGTCCACGCACCAGTAGAAGACATGATGAAGTTTCCGTGGCTACCTACCAAGCTCGAAGGTGACCATATATGGTTATTATCGTCAGCATCAGGGTCGCCATCTTGGAGTTGACCGCTAATCGTTGAGACATCTTCACTAATGGTTTTACTAAGCGCACCCTTGATATTTGGCGCATCGTTAGCCCCGTCAATATCGATCACGACCGTCTTAACTGAGGTTTCACCAAACTTATCAGTCACGCGGATTTGAATCGAATCATGCAGCTCACCCACATCACCTTGGTCTAATTGGTTCACTGCATTATTGCCGTTATCTAAGCTGTATGACCAAGAACCATTAGGGTTAAGCATCAGGGTGCCATACTGCCCCGTTGAACCAATAATTTCCCAATCCAGCACATCGTCTCTGTCAGGATCACCTGAATCGAACGTCCCTGAAATCAGATTAGGTATGGAGTCTTCAACAATGCTGTAACTCGCATCCAGATTAATATCAGGGGTTGTATTTGTTCCCGCGACATCAATGTTAACGGTGATTAAGGTCTTTGCGCCATCAAGATCGGTTACTTCAACTTGGAAGCTATCGGTTTCATTAATTCCAGGCGGGATCTCTCGCGTCGCGTATCGATCGCTATCTAAATGATAGGTCCACAGACCATTTGAATCGACTTCTAACGTTCCGTACGTGCCATTAGCAACGCCATTAATATCTTCCGATAACACTTTCCACGTATGTGTATCGTTAACATCAATGTCGCTTACTACCAACTGACCTGAAGCCACTTCTTTACTACCTGAATCTTCAATCACACTGCCAGAAGTCGTGCCCGTTAGCGTTGGTTTATCGTTCGAACCATGAATCGTAACGGTGATGGTTTCTTGATTCGAGGTACTGTTTGAGGTGCCGCTGTCATCTTTGACCGTGACATAAAACGTTTCGGTCAACGACTCGGTCGACAAAAGCTCTTGAACCGAAGAGTTAGTATTATCCAGTACATAAGTCCATTTACCATCATCGTCAATCGAAATCGAACCAAAATGACCTTTGCCCGTTTTAAGTGACCAAGAGTGATCATCGGTTGTATCAACGTCCCCATGATTCAATGTGCCCGATGTAGTGATATCGGCATTAATATCATTCGCTGGGAAGTCATCTTCTGTCACGGCATTGGTGAAAGTTCCTGAAATGACAGGTTGATCATTCGTACCCACAATGTCTAGAGTCACTTCCTGAGTGTCGACTTGATTGTGTTTATCAATCACTTGAATCGTGAACGTTTCTTGTACCCTTTCGCCTTCCGCTAAAGCTTGTGTATTTGTGCCTTGAAGCAGAGTACTTTCGAGATCATAAGTCCACTGCCCATTTTGGTCGATAGAGATTGAGCCATAGGTGCCTTCCTGCCCCCCCACAATCGACCACACGTGGGTTTCATTTTCATCAGGATCGCCTGATAGGAGTTGGCCTGTCGCTTGAGTGGTCACATCTTCGGTTAATAACCCATTCGAGACACCATTAATGTCAGGTTTATCGTTATGCCCAATAACTTCGACATTAACTTCGTGGAAATCTCGCCCGCCTCTACCATCAGTCACTCTAATTCTAAAGGCTTGCTCTTGATAAGTGACTCCCTCTTCCATGAAGTTCGATTTTGCAGGGTCTAAGGTGTAAGTCCAAACGCCATTATTATCAACGGAAATCGAGCCATACAGACCTTGAGTACCGCCAACCACTCTCCACTGGTGATTATCAGAAGTGGGGTAAACATCGACATCACTGACATCAAGATCGCCTTGAGCCGTAAAAACACGATCCTCAATCACTAGACCTGTATCGTTATGCGCCCCATCAATCACTGGCGCATCGTTGGTGCCTTTCACTTTAACGGTGATAACTTGTGTATCAATACCACCATTATCATCATCGACTTGAACGGTGAATTTTTCTTTATAGACTCTGTTTTTCTGTAGCTCTTGAGCTTTATCATTATCAATAACATAAGTCCAAGAACCACTATCAGGATCGATACTAAACGTACCATATCGACCAGCACCATCCTCGTTTGCAGCTAAACCCCAGACATGATCATCGGTAAGATCCACATCACCTGTATTTAAATCACCAGAAATCGATCCTGAATTTTGGTCTTCTTTGATGAGTAAACTGGTATCCCCCGAAATATTGGGGGCATCATTGGTGCCGTTAATTGTAATTACAATCTGAGTAGAATCTTGTCCGGAATGGCCGTCATCAACCAACACATCAAATGTTTCTTTGCGAGTCTCGTTCGCCGCGAGGAAATCAACTTTGGTGTCATCTAATGTATATTCCCAAAGCCCGGAAGCCGTGAGCGTGATGGTTCCATACAAACCTTGATAGCTAGCAGGGGAAGCATTAGTGGCAGGGCTACCTTCAAGGTTCCAAGTATGTCCATCAAGCACATCATCATCTGAAACCATCAACTGGCCTGAAGCTTGATTATCGCTTGCAATATCCTCGGTAACCGAACCGGCATCTGGCCCTGAAATTTCGGGCAGATCATTGGTTCCTTTGATGCTGATTACAATATTTTCCTGGCGAGTTCCGCCTAGACCGTCATCCACCTCAACCGCAAAGGTTTCAGTCCGCGTCTCACCTTCTGCTAATTTTTGAGCGGCAACGTTATCTAAGGTATAGGTCCACACACCAGCGGTTGTAATCGAGATTTCTCCAAATTCACTATCGGTGAGACCGACCATGCGCCACGCATGAGTTGCGCCATCATCAACATCTTGTGCTATTAGAGTGCCAGTTGCCGAGTAGATGTTATCTTCTTGCACGGTTTCAGCAAGGGAACCCACAACGGCATGTGGTGCATCATTCTGGCCTGTAACTGTTATCGTTACGGTTTGGATCTCACTCGCGGTACCACTATTGTCGGTGGCGGTATAAGTGAAGGTGACCGTCTCTTGAACACCAACTTTGAGGTGATCAAAAGCATTCTGCGGATCAAAATCAAAACTACCATTCGCATTAAAGTCTAAATGCCCTTTGCCAACACTAGACACCAATTGATAATTGGCGATCGTGCCATCAACATCAAAAGCATCAGTTACTTGAGATGATAATATTAGATTCTCTGTTGTGCTTTCTGTTGAATCATAAGCCACGGGACCGTCATTGGTGCCTTCAATCGTGACCTTAACAATTTGAGTCGTTCCATCCACGGCAGTCACTGTGAATTCACTAACAAGAGGTGCGCTTGTGGTATTTAAGCTGTCATAAGCGCTGTGAGCTTCAAAAGTCCAATGGCCAGACGCATCGATACTGAATGTTCCGTATTGCCCTGCATTGGTTTGGGCCTTAAATTCATTGGCATTATCAACATCAAGGTTAGTCAAATCGCCACTAGTCGAAAGTGCAGCGTCGGTTTCTTGTAAAACTTTAACCAAATCACCGTCGATCACAGCCGCATCGTTAGAGCCATTGACTGTAATCGTTAACGTTTCAGTATCCGTTCCGCCTTTACCATCACTGATCACATATTGAATTTGAACGTCAGCGGTTTGGTTATCGTTGAGGTAATCAAACTGACCATCGGTGAAAAATGTCAGCTTATTATCGATAATTTCAACTCGACCTTTTAGATCGGAACCACTGCCATCAAGTAAAGTAATGGTTGCAGAAGTAATGGTGAGATTTGAGTTATCTACATCGGTATCATTTGAAAGCACATCCACAACAACAGACGGACTATCTTCTCCAAGTGACGAAACATCGGCCATCGCAACAGGGGCATCATTGGTTCCACTGATGGTTACGGTTATATTCGTTTCGGTTCCGTCCGCTGATTTCACGGTGAAAATATCCACCAAAGGTGCGTCATCAACATTTAGATAATCGAAGGTTTCCTTCGCGACAAAGGTCCACACTCCAGCACTATTGATATTGAAGATGCCATAGTTTCCAGCCTGATTAACAATAGGTTGAATTGTATTATCACCGTCCACATCAACGACATCTAAATCTCCCGATGTTGATAAAACGGCATCGGTTTCAACTAAATCTCGGCTACTGATATTTGAGAATTGAGCATCATCATTCACGCCAGTAATGGTCACTGTGATGGTGTGTTCGGTGCCGTCCAACGATTCGACGGTGAACACTTCGGGTTTTGTTTCACCTTCTCCTAGATACTGCACTTTGGCATTGTCTACGGTGTAATCCCAATGACCTAGTTCATCAATGGTGATACTGCCAAGTGCGTCAGCGGCAGGTGTGACACTGCTAATATCAAACTTCGCTTCGTCAGCGCCATCGACGTCAGTGATTTCCAACTTACCGGAATCACTGAGCGTTGGATTGGCGGCATCTTCAATCACTGCACCTGTATCAAAACCCGTAATGACAGCGGCATCATTCACACCGGTGATGGTAACGGTAATGGTGTGCTCAGTGCCGTCTAGCGACTCTACGGTGAACACTTCGGATTTGGTTTCACCTTCTCCTAGATACTGCACTTTGGCATTGTCGACGGTGTAATCCCAGTTGCCCGATTCATCAATAGTGACACTACCCAGAGCGTCAGCAGCGGCTGTCACACTATTGGTATCAAACTTGGCTTCGTCAGCGCCATCGACGTCGGTGATCTCTAGCTTGCCAGAATCACTGAGCGTTGGATTAGCGGCATCTTCAATCACTGCGCCGGTATCCACTCCCGAGATGACTGCGGCATCATTCACGCCTGTAATAGTCACGGTAATGGTGTGTTCGGTACCGTCTAAAGATACAACGGTGAACAGTTCGGATTTGGTTTCACCTTCTCCTAGATACTGCACTTTGGCATTGTCGACGGTGTAATCCCAGTTGCCAGATTCATCAATGGTGATACTGCCAAGTGCGTCAGCGGCAGGTGTTACGCTGCTAATATCAAACTTCGCTTCATCAGCGCCATCCACGTCAGAGATTTCCAACTTACCGGAATCGCTGAGAATTGGGTTGGCGGCATCTTCTGTTACCGTTCCAGTATCAACACCTGTAATGACAGCCGCATCATTCACGCCCGTGATAGTCACCGTGATGGTATGTTCAGTGCCGTCTAAAGATTTAACGGTGAACTGTTCTGATTTGGTCTCACCTTCACCAAGATATTGCACTTTGTCATTGGCGACGGTGTAATCCCAGTTGCCAGACTCATCGAGAATAAGGCTACCTAATTCGCCCGCACTGGCCACCACGCTAGTGGTATCAAACTTCGCTTCGTCAGCGCCATCCACGTCAGTGATCTCCAATTTACCGGAATCACTGAGAATTGGGTTAGCTGCATCTTCTGTTACTGCACCAGTATCAACACCTGTAATTTCAGCAGCATCATTCACACCCGTAATGGTCACAGTGATCGTGTGCTCAGTGCCGTCCAACGATTCAACGGTGAACAGTTCGGATTTGGTTTCACCTTCTCCGAGATATTGCACTTTGGCATTGTCGACGGTGTAATCCCAATTGCCTAGTTCATCAATGGTGATACTGCCAAGTGCGTCAGCGGCAGGTGTGACACTGCTAATATCAAACTTCGCCTCATCAGCGCCATCAACATCGGTGATCTCCAGTTTTCCGGAATCACTGAGCGTTGGATTAGCGGCATCTTCAATCACTGCGCCAGTATCGACACCTGTAATAACAGCGGCATCATTCACGCCAGTGATCGTAACAGTAATAGTGTGCTCAGTGCCGTCCAACGATTCGACGGTGAACACTTCGGGTTTTGTTTCACCTTCACCTAAATACTGCACCGCAGCATTAGCGACGGAGTAGATCCAATCGCCCGCTTCTGTCAGAGTCAGAGCTCCGAGAGTGTCAACCGAAGCGACGACACTATTCGTTTTAAAGCTAGCTTCATCACTGCCATCCGTATCAGAAATTCGTAATGAACCGTTATCACTTAACGTTGGTGTATTAGCATCTTCTACAACAGAGCCTAATGCATCGCCAGAAGTCTCAGCAGCATCGTTTACACCTGTAATAGTCACAGTGATCGTGTGTTCGGTGCCATCCAACGATTCAACGGTAAACACTTCGGATTTGGTCTCACCTTCGCCAAGGTACTGCACTTTGGCATTGTCGACGGTGTAATCCCAGTTGCCAGATTCATCGATAGTAAGGTTACCTAATGCTCCTGAACTGGCTACTATGCTATTGGTATCAAACTTCGCTTCATCAGCGCCATCAACATCGGTGATCTCCAGTTTGCCCGAATCTCTGAGCATTGGATTAGCGGCATCTTCTGTCACTGCACCTGTATCGATACCTGTGATGACTGCGGCATCATTCACGCCAGTAATGGTCACTGTGATGGTGTGTTCGGTGCCGTCTAGCGATTTGACGGTGAACAGTTCAGATTTGATCTCACCTTCGCCAAGGTACTGCACTTTGGCATTGTCGACGGTGTAATCCCAGTTGCCAGATTCATCGATAGTAAGACTACCTAATGCGCCTGAATTGGCTGTCACACTATTGATATCAAACTTCGCTTCGTCAGCGCCATCGACGTCAGTGATTTCCAGTTTTCCGGAGTCACTAAGAATTGGATTGGCAGCATCTTCAATCACTGCGCCAGTATCGATACCTGTAATTTCAGCGGCATCGTTTACGCCCGTGATCGTAACGGTGATGGTGTGATCTGTTCCGTCCAACGATTTGACGGTGAACAGTTCAGATTTGGTTTCACCTTCTCCGAGATACTGCACTTTGGCATTGTCGACGGTGTAATCCCAGTTGCCAGATTCATTGATGGTGATACTGCCAAGTGCGCCAGCGGAAGGTGTGACACTGCTAATATCAAACTTCGCTTCATCAGCGCCATCAACATCGGTGATCTCTAGTTTGCCGGAATCGCTGAGAGTTGGGTTAGCGGCATCTTCTATTACCGTTCCAGTATCAACACCTGTAATTTCAGCAGCATCATTCACGCCAGTAATGGTTACTGTGATGGTGTGTTCGGTACCGTCTAAAGATTCAACGGTGAACACTTCAGATTTGGTTTCACCTTCTCCAAGATATTGCACTTTGGCATTGGCGACGGTGTAATCCCAGTTGCCAGATTCATCAATGGTGATACTGCCAAGTACGCCAGCGGCAGGTGTTACGCTGCTAACATCAAACTTCGCTTCGTCAGCGCCATCCACGTCAGAGATTTCCAACTTACCGGAATCACTGAGAATTGGGTTGGCGGCATCTTCTGTTACTGCACCAGTATCAACACCTGTGATGACTGCGGCGTCATTCACGCCTGTAATAGTCACGGTAATGGTGTGTTCGGTACCGTCTAAAGATTCAACGGTGAACACTTCGGATTTGGTCTCACCTTCCCCGAGATATTGCACGGCCGCATTAGCAACAGAGTAACTCCAATCGCCCGCTTCCGTTAAAGTGAGCGCACCAAGGGCTCCAGTTGCAGCAACCACGCTATTAGTTTTAAAGCTGGCTTCATCATCTCCATCGAGATCAGAAATGCGTAAAGAACCACTGTCTTGCAGAAGCGGTAACGATGTATCCTCCGTTACCGCACCAGAATCATCCCCAGAAATAGAAGCCGGATCATTTAGGCCTTGAACCGTGATCGTCACTGTTTTTGTTTCACTCACACCGCCCTCATTATCCGTAGCGGTATAAGTAAACGTTAGCTGACTACTTTCACCAGCCGCAAGAAAATCAAAATCAGTACCGGGATCGAAAGAATAAGAACCATCTAAGTTAAAGGTAAGCTGGCCTTGGGTTACATCATCAACGACTTGGTATGAACTAATCGTCCCATCAACATCAGTTGCATCAGGCACTTGTGCTGTAAGAATTTGGTTTTCATCTGTTGTTTGAGAAGAATCAGAGGCAACTGGGAGATCATTAATAGGGTTGATACGAAACTGAACTTCACCTTGCTGGATAGAGTTATCTTCTCCTTGATTATCATCGACAGAATAGCCAAAGGCACCAGCGTCATCACCCGGAACATAATCATCTGGAGCGTCGTATTGAAGGCTATCAAATTCTGCAAGAGCCAGCTCTTGGCCGATAGAAATCGGGGTTCCGTCGGCAAGGGTTATTTGCCCTAAATTGGGTAACTCAGTCACGGTTATAGTTAATACATCACCATCTGAATCGGCTGGTAGGGTGAGGTTTAACGCGCTGTCTTGTGACTCCTCATCAAAAGATCTGATTTCCGTTGCCGCGAAAGGCGTCGCATTAACGAGTAAATCAAGGAGTGCCAGACTCTGAGTTTCTGAAAGCGCGACTTCTGAATTCGCGGTTGTTTCAAAAAACGTTTCGGCAAGCGTCTCTAGTAACGTTGCTTCAATTGATGCAGCCAAAGTTACACTGGAACTCAAACCTGCACCCGCTGCTGCCGCTTGTTCTTCATTTAATGTAGGGTCAATACCATCTTCAATATCTTGTAGGATTTGGGCGATATCATCCCCAAGTGGAAGCGGTTGAATATCATTATCTTCCCCTACAATTTCGACATTTAACGAAGAATTATTATCCGGAGTAGTCGTTGTGCCAACAATTACATCACCAGGGCTTGGGGACACACCATCTGCGAGAATCAATAATTTGCCACTTTTGTCTATAACGAGTGTATTCGAGACACTTTCCAGCATTGAAAGTAATTGAATTCCCATATGTCCCCTTAAACGCCTCTGGTGCATAATTTTATAAAACTAGCTAGTATAACCTTCTTATATAACAATTTTATCATTAAATAAAATCATAAAATTTTCACTCTGTACAAACACAAAGATATGAAGCAAACAGACAGAGCTACTAGCATAATTTCTTTTGTCTTAATTAATCATAGCAAAAATCAAACCACTCAAACCACTCAAACCAGAAGTGCAACCACGCGCATATTAAAGTCAGCAAGGCACTGAATTTAAAATTAAAATTATTTACAAGAGCGGAGACGAGAAGTTCAACGGTTAATGGTAGCTTCTGATTAGAAGCCTTTCTCTGGATTCATGCCACTATCTACCTTCCACTTTCGCAACAGGATTTTTGAGTGTTACAAACCAAGAATCTTAGTTCTTCCTAGCCCTACCTCATTAATACCGGCCTATAAAAAAAGCTCTGCTAAATCAGCAGAGCTTTTATGTTTAGTATCCTAGCCGTTTTAATCAAAGGCTAATTTACCGCTTATCCTATAAACGAAATGTAACCTTGAAGAATGATCAGGTTTACGATATCAATAAAGAATGCACCGACAATAGGCACCACCATAAATGCTTGTGGCGATGGACCAAAGCGATTAACCAATGAGCCCATATTCATTACAGCAGTTGGTGTAGCACCTAGGCCAAAGCCACAGTGTCCACCAGCCATAACCGCCGCATCATAATTAGAACCCATCACTTTGAATGTCACGAAATAAGCGAAGATACCTAGAATCACCGCTTGAACAGCTAAGATCATTAAGAATGGAATAGCTAAATCGAAGATGTTCCATAATTTGAGGCTCATTAGCGCCATCGCAAGAAATAGTGATAAAGACACCGTACCGAGAATATCCACCGTTTCGGTATCAATCTTATGAGCTTTCGTCACTTCCATCACGTTGGTAATAAACACACCGATAAACAGTGCATATACAAAATCAGGGATCATTAACCATTTAATCTCAAAGGTACTTACCCATTGTTCAAGGTACTTAGCACCCGTCACACAAATAAGAAGAATAAACAGCACTTCAATCACTTTCTTTGCGGTGACTTTATCTTCTTCATATTCGTTATAGGTAACTAACTCAGGGAAGCGCTCATGTGTGTGAGTTCCAGTACCGTAGTCTGATTCAAAGTTATTTTTATCGATCAACTTCTGCGCGACTGGGCTGCCAATAATACCGCCAATAATCAAACCAAAGGTCGCGGAAGCCATCGCTATTTCTAAGGTATTAGACAAACCGTAATTTTCAGCAAAGGTTTGTGACCATGCGGCACCAGTACCATGACCACCAGATAGAGTGATGGATCCAGCAATCAACCCCATTAAGGGATCGAGTCCTAAAGCGGTTGCCAATGACACCCCGACACCGTTTTGAATAATGATGTATACCGATGCAATGCCTAAGAAGATAAAGACCTTCGCACCACCTTTCATTAACTGAGTATAGTTAGCGGCAAGCCCTACAGTGCTGAAAAACATCAACATGAAGGTATTTTGTAATGGTAGAGAAAATTCAAGATCTAAGCCATTGAAGTGCAGCACAGTGATAATAATGGCGACAATAAGTCCACCAACAATTGGCTCTGGAATGTTGTATTTCTTTAACGTAGGAAGCTTAGTATTAACAAAGTGGCCGAGAAATAGCACGCTGATGGCAATAAGAAAAGACTCTAATGCCCCTACTGAAATTAATTGATTCATATAACCTCTTATATTTGCTCAATCATCATCCTTAATGAGAGTTGTTGTAATAGTTAAGTACCTTGGCTGGTATGTGTCCTCAGTTTGGTGTGGTTATCTCAATCGAAATGAATAAAAATCACACCACAGTACAAAGTTGATTGCGCACAATGTTACGCGCACGTTAGGTATGTATCAGCGATAGCCTGTTTATGATCTCCCTCATAACGCCTTGGCTACGCCTATATGCTTGTTTACTTAGAAGTAAAAAAGCAAAAAAGGAGCTATTAAGCTCCTTTTTTCGCACAATCTAAAGAATTAAAATGCTTTAGGTGCAAATCCTGTCATTTCTTCAATACGTAGCTCTTTGCCTAATTTAGTCATTGGATGAACAATGATTAGGTCTTTCACTGATTTTTTCAATTTACCAATATCAGCTTGTTCCGCTTTAGTAATTGCACGCTTGAAAGGCATATCAACTAAACTTTTACGCTCTTGGTTCACGTCATAGCTCTGCTTATGCTTAAGCTGTGCAACTTTTTTGGTTAACTTTTTAATCTCTTCTTCAAACTGACGGACCACAGGGCGATCTTGACGAGTTTTAGCGGCAGCCATTTTGTGACGGCACTTATCTAGACGATTGTTAATTTCTTGAAGTTCGTTTTTAACACTCATAAAAATACCCTAAGTTATGCTCCAAATCGGATCGGGCGCGGATTATAGCACATCGTCTTCATCTGCCGAAATTTATCTTCACCTCAGCTTTAAACGAAACATTTCTCCAAAATCAATACCGTTAATGATGTTGTTTATAAAACGATACTCACCATACCGCCATTTGTTTAAATGATAATAATGCGGTATAGCTATAACATTGAAAATAAAAGGGACTGATTTTGATGAAACGATTATTTAGCACGATCACTTACTCTTGTTTGTGCATTTCTCCTGCCCTCGCAGCCAAACCAAATATGATCATTCAATTTTCGGCTCCTGACAACTCTGCAGAGCAGGTAGCGAAACAGCAAATAGAAGCTAGTGGCATCAATCAAACGGTAATAGAGCTGTCCAATCAATCCTTCCCTTTTAATAAGACATTAACCATTCAATATGGTGGTACTGAAGGGCCATTATATGATCCTGATAAACATACTATTTATATCCCTTACCGCTTTTATCAAGAATCTTTATCTTACTTTCAAAAAAATAAGTATGAGGAAAAATTTCAGAAATCTGCGCAACTGGGGGCAATAGACACTCTACTGCACACTTTATTGCATGAGGCCGGGCATGCGTTTATTGCTGATCAAGATATTGCGATACTAGGAAAAGAGGAAGATGCGGTCGATAACTTCGCGACTATCCTGATGCTTAACTATGTAGATCAAGGAGATGATGCAGCAATCAGTGCCGCTGATATGTTCGCTTTCGAATCTGACGACAGGCCTGACTATTATGATTTCGGTGAGTATATCGATGAACATAGTTTCGATTTGCAGCGCTATTTTTCTACCTTATGCCTAGTATACGGGAGTGATCCTGAAAAACATCAAGCGCTACTCGATGAAGTAGAGAATGATTACTTAACCGATCGTAAAGACTTTTGCACCTTCAATTATGATCAGATCAATGATAACTGGCATCGCTATTTCCTACCGTCAAAAACTATCGATAACAGTCTATATAACTGATTTTAACACTGGCCGTCGCAGTTAACTTCGAGCACCTATGTTAACATAAACCTAACCATTTCAATCACGTATCAAACTTGAGAAAAACACGTTAACTATCTACTCGTTATGTCTTATGTGAACGCCATTGCTTATAATGCTCCCCATAAAAAACAGCGGATAACCACAATGAAACCATGGCTAGGCTTACCCATCGCACTCCCCTTATTAGTCGCATGCAGCAGCGATATTGACGTAAAAAGTGAAGCGGTCTCACAAGCGCGTATCGACAGCATCAAACAATATATCCACACTCACTACTCCGACCTTCCCACCAAGACTCAGCAGATGATATTGGAAGTGGGGGTAGAGGCGATTGAGAACCAAGTCGCCGTGAAAGGGGGCACCTTCATCATGGGGGACTTTAAAATCACCTGCGATGGCGGCCCTAATCGAGACATGCTCCGCCCGGTATGGACAGAAGACGCCAACTGCCAGTCTTTTTTTAATAACAGCACCACGAATAGCGGCTCCTACTTTCAACATGAAGTGACACTGTCGGATTACTCGATTGCCAAATATGAGACCACATGGAAAGAGTTTGATGCGTTTCGATTGAGTCAAGGGAAAGAGATTGTTCGTAAAGAACGAAGAGAACGCAATAAAGCAGAACCCAGATATCAAACAAATGCCCCCGCTTGGACCAAGGATTGGCAAGAGGTCAAAAATCACTGTTTGTGGCTAGGTGACCTCACCGGGCTCAAGTTTGACCTACCTACCGAAGCGCAGTGGGAATACGCTGCCCGCAGCCGAGGCCAAAACCTCTACTACGCCACTAATAATGGCTTCATTGATTACACTAGTAACGGAGGGTGGAAAGAGTTTGGTATTAACTATAGTGGTGACGGCCCCAACCCAATCGGTCAATTTGAACCCAACCCTCTTGGGCTCTACGACATGACGGGCAATATGATTGAGTGGGTCAATGACTGGTATGACCCACACTATTATCGCGTCTCGCCCAAGTTAAACCCACAAGGGCCTAGTAGCGGAGAGCTAAAGGTTGCCAGAGGTGGCAGTTATGGTAATGGTGAAGCTGCTTCGATGACTGCCAATCGAGTTGGCTTTAATCCAATCGGTAAATACTATTCGTCCGCGCACGGTTTCCGCTGTGCCGCCAATCCATAACGGATAGGGCAATGGCTCCACTGGCGGTCGCCGTTCAAAGTGAATACCAAGTAAAAGCTAAGAACAGCTAAAAGAAGCCAAGCTGTGAGCACCTATGTCAGCATCAGCTTACCCATTTCAATCACGTATCAAACTTGAGAAAAACACGTTAACTATCTGCTCGTTATGTCTTATGTGAACGCCATTGCTTATAATGCTCCCCATAAAAAAACAACGGATAACCACAATGAAACCATGGCTAGGCTTACCCATCGCACTCCCCTTATTAGTCGCGTGCAGCAGCGATATTGACGTAAAAAGTGAAACGGTCTCACAAGCGCGTATCGACAGCATCAAACAGTATATCCACACTCACTACTCCGACCTGCCCACCAAAACTCAGCAGATGATATTGGAAGTGGGGGTAGAGGCGATTGAGAACCAAATCGCCGTGAAAGGGGGCACCTTCATCATGGGGGACTTTAAAATCACCTGCGATGGCGGCCCTAATCGAGACATGCTCCGCCCAGTGTGGACAGAAGACGCCAACTGCCAATCGTTTTTTAATAACAGCACCACGAATAGCGGCTCCTACTTTCAACATGAAGTGACGCTGTCGGATTACTCGATTGCCAAATATGAGACCACGTGGAAAGAGTTTGATGCGTTTCGATTGAGTCAAGGACAAGAGATTGCACTTAACGAACGTAGAAAGCTTCATCATACTAAGAGTTACTTCCAGCTCAATACTCCCGCTTGGACCAAGGAGTGGCAAGAGGTCAAAAATCACTGCTTGTGGCTAGGTGACCTCACCGGTCTCAAGTTTGACCTGCCTACCGAAGCGCAGTGGGAATACGCCGCCCGCAGCCGAGGCCAAAACCTCTACTACGCCACCGATAATGGCTTCATTGAGTACAACAATAATAAGTTTGGTATTAATTATGCCGGCGATGACCAAATTCACCCTGTTGCCTCGTACCCCCCGAACCCTCTTGGACTCTATGATATGACAGGTAATGCTGAGGAGTGGGTCAATGACTGGTATGATCCGAACTATTATCACGCCTCACCCAAGTTAAACCCGCAAGGGCCAGATAATGGGGCGCTAAAAGTAGCCAGAGGAGGAAGCTATCAAAATAGTGTTAAATTCTCCATGACCGCCAATCGAATTGGTTTTAATCCGGTTGGTAAATACTATTCTGCGAAATATGGTTTCCGCTGCGCCGCCAATCAATAACAGATAGAGTGACGGCTCCACTGGCGGTCGCCGTTCAAACTTCTAAGTAAAACGAAGGGAAGCCGCGACCGTCTGTGGGGTGCCCACCCTTGCCGCCATACGTGTACTATTCAGCGGCTATTCTATGCGTAAGCCTGTGAACGGTGAGTGTTCAAACGAGCCAACTGATACTCGATAAGCTCCCGTTTTTGGTTAAAAGGCGTAGTGGTATAAGCCAGCATCATCGATTTAGATTCATCTCGCTGATCAGAAAGTGCTAACTGAGACATCCACTCGTTGAACTCTTTTTTCTCCCTAAGATCTAAAATACCGTTTAAACGATTGAAGTTCTCAAATATGGCTTCCTCACCTTCCACTTTACTGCCCGTAGCGTTGATTCTTGCTAGTACCTCTTCAAACTTTCGCCAACTGGTGATGCTAGAGAGCAGCGTAATAATCGCTCGCTCTTGTGCCTCCTCAAAACCGAATAACTGAGTCGGCAGTAAGGTGTTCAACATCACGCCAATCGATTCCGGTAACAACAGGTTGATATTCAGCTCATTAAAAGTCGCTTCGGTATTGATATTTTTCGCCAGTTGTTTAGCTTCTTGTATTTTTACTCTCTCTATTTCAATACCTTCACAGCGAACTTTCCACCATGCATCTATCTCACCACGAAGCATCTGCGCGGTGTGAGAAAAAGCCGCCGCTGGTTGAGTGAGGGTATAAATGATAATTCGGTTGCATTGGTTGAATGCTTCTAAGGTCAGATTTTTCCATTTTCGGTAATCAAGTCTTTCCAAACATTGATAAACAATGATCAGTAGCTCCCAAATTTGTTCGCCATCCACCTCGACCCCAAAGCCACCAGAAGCGCCAAGCCCCCACACTAAACGAGCGTGGCAGTTAAATTGAAATTTTCCTTCACGAGTTAAAGCAATCTCAAAATCAAAACCAAGCCCGCCGCCAAGTGCAAGATTGCCTTCGGTTTTAATTCCGACCAAAGATTTAAAGCTGTCTTGATCCCAGTTTTCTGGCGACTCCCATTCGATGTTTCCTGCCAGCACTCCACCACACTGAGCGCCTGCAAACCCATCACCTTGTACGCCCACGCTGCCTCCGCGTGAAGTAGACGATCTTACTTGAGGAGCCAACAACGCCTCTCCTCCGCCAGTATTGCCGTTAAGTGCCACTTGGTGAGAGGTTTGGTTTCGTCCACCAATACTGGTTCTAATTTCTGCTTTTGCCGAGCACGTCGCGCCCACAAACGCCGACAAAATTAACATCGCATGGCAGCGAAAATGCCCAAAATACATGTACTCTTCAACGCCATTAGCATTGGTAAACACTAAGCTTGCGTTATAACCTTTTTTCGAAGGGTAATAATTGTCGTATGAGATCTTTCCCTCTGCCAAACTAAAGGAGGCTTGCCCCTTTGCACCAATATCAACCTCGCCTTTGTTTAAATCAAAAGCATTCACACCAGCACTGGCTTGAGCAGCAAATCGTAACATCTGCGCTTCTGCATTCAATTCATGCTGTACATCGCCTTTATCATCGCCAGAGCTTGATGACGCTTTGAACTCTAAATCATCAAACACTAAAAACCCCGGCGCGTTCCAAGTGACTAATTTGGCTTCAATATTGCCTAGCGGAGATTTCTGAGCATCGTCTTTAATAGATTTTTTGATATCTTTTGCCAGAGCCGCCCCTATCTTTTTCGCATAATCGGTTCGATTCGTTGAGTCACTTTTCTTAGGCAGCGCAGCTCTAACATTCTCTACCGATGTGAGCCTCGACCATGCCGTTCGCTTCTTGTCAGCGAAATCTTTGCGCACATACCCCCAACTCTTACTGTCACCTTCAGCGGTGATCATGATCAGCTCTTGAAAGCCTCTACTTTTCCATATCGCGGCCGATTTTTTTTTACTATTCGATGTTGGCATCACGGCTTTAGCATTAGTTTCTGTCGGTTTAGAGAGCGCCCCTTTTAATGTCACCAGAACGGATTCGTGCTCTTTTATTTTCTTTTTAATGGCTTGTATGCGACGCGTTTTTAATTTTTTCCAGTTCACACTGTAATCGGTTGAAAAATGCGCTTCCAAAAATGGGGTGTACCCGGAAAGGTATTTCTCCTCTTTTTCTAACGCCGTAATTTTCCCCATTAAAGTGACCTCTTCATCCGGCTTCTTGACCAAATCTTCAGCATTTTCTTCTGTTGGCGGATCGTAATCTATTAACCCTTCGCGAGCGGCCTTTATCAGCCAATCACGCTTCTTCTGTGCGGTATTTTCATCGGAATCGGCACTTGCAACAATGCGACCAAACTCCTTCATCATAGCTTCAACAGTACTGATTTCCACTTTTAACTCATTGGTTTGAACACTATCCAGCAGGCACATTTTTTCGGGTCCTTCACCAGAGAAATAGACCAAACTGTACGCTTCTGCGCCTTTACATTGTGGATCCGCTTCGTTGCATAACTGTGTGTCACTGGTTTCATCAAAATTCTGTTCTGGCAACGAAACGGTCTGCCCCACCATGATGGTATCGGGATCACTTTCCAAGTTGGGATTAGAGGCAATAATGTCATCAACAGTGTAGCCATGCTCCTTCGCGATCTTGGTTAAGTTATCATTTTTCTGTACCGTATATTCCATGATCACATATCCTGTTGTTGGGCACTGTCTTGAGCCATGTTTACTCTAGTGAGAAAGGGGGATTCATTGTTTTGCATAATGCGAGTTAGCCATTCGGGCTCTGAATGTAATGAGTTGATGGTGATCCTAAGCCGCAGATAAGACTCTAATTCTCTTGCCGACTGCGCTCCGTGATTTTCTGCATCATCAAAAATGAGAGCCGTGATGTTTGGCGACTCAACAAACGATGCGTATCGAGTGATCAAATACTGTTTGATTTCCCACAGCCGAATAGCATCCATCCGCTTAATTTTCTCGTCGCTCAGCATGAAAATTGGCACTTGCTCTATTGGTTTTTCAAGCGACTTAGAGAGGGCGAATTGAAGCCAGTGAGAATAGGCATACCATTGAATGGAGGCTAACGGCCCTAGGTATTGAACCACTTCATTTTGAGACAGCGAGCCAAGTAGCCCAGTCAGCACTCTCGGATCATAGAAACGGCTCAGCGCACGGTTACCACTCTGTTTTTTAATAGTAAGCGCCCGCTGAAGTTGAGGCTGTAACACATCAAATGCATTCACTGATGATATAAATGCCCCTGAAAAGCCCTCTTCAAATCGTTTGGCGATTAATGCCATGACTTCAACCGTTTCGACTTCAAATAGAATGGGGCCATTACTGGCGTTTTCCTCATAATCGGTTTGCTTAAACAAGTAACACCACTGCGGAACAACGGGCAGTTGATAAATAAAAATAAGCAGATCTTCAAACAGAGTCTGTTCAATGATGGCGTAGTGGTAATGGCTGCCGAGTTCTGGGGCATCAACCTCTGTAATACCAAGTTCGCTTATTTTGGATGAATAGGACATGGTTTCGCTTCTCCACAGGTACAGGTTTCGACAATGGCGGATCCACGCTTCACTAAAGCTTCATAATTTGGCAGAACCAGTTTGTCCGCCGTATGCTCTTGCGTTTCCACTAACGGTAGCCCTTTACCACTTGTCGATGGTGAGCTCACAAAAGGTAACTCTGGTGACAAAAGAGCGATCCCACTGCCATTGCCAGCGCAGCCTCCTGAGTTAATGTTCACCATAGGCCCAAGTAGTGTTACCCCTGAGGGATCTACCTTGAGTAAGCTGCCGCCTGCGGTCACTGTGATTTCGTTTCCCGCTTCTATCACAATTTTTTGACCCGCTTTTACATGGATTTCTGAGCCCACCTCACTCAGTAGTTTCGACCCCACCTCGGTATGGCGTTCTTTTCCCACCTGCTGATGATCATCCCCTTTTATGGTTTCAAATTGAGTTCCATTCACTGTGGTATGGCTATCACGCTTCACCTCTTGGTAACGCGAGCCATGAACGGTGAGGTGATCTTGTTGGTGGATCTCTTGAGTCCGATTATGTTGAATTTGTACATCGAGATTTTTAGCGGCATGAAGGGCGATCTGCTCACTCTGCTTTTTATCTTCAAAACTGAGTTCATTAAAGTTATCCCCGCCCATTGAGGATGAGGTTTTAAAGGTACTGCGTGTTTTGTTTGCTGGCAGTTCATAAGGCACTCTGTTTTTTGCGTTATACACCGCCCCGGTGATCACGGGTTTGTCTGGATCACCATTCATGAAGCTCACAATCACTTCATGGCCTATGCGCGGCAGTATAAATTGTCCGTAGCCGTTTCCTGCCCACCCTTGAGAGGTTCGTAACCAGCAAGAGGTTTTTTCATCGGCCTGCCCTTCTCGATCCCAATGAAACTGGACTTTCACACGCCCAAATTCATCGCAATAGATCTCTTCCCCTTCTGGCCCGGTGACAAAAGCGGTCTGCTCACCATGAATGAGAGGTTTAGGCTGCGTTAACGAGCGAAAAGGCACATCCCAAGGTGTGCATGTAAACTCGGCTTGATAGGTTGCCGCCCCATCTGCAAACTCTTCCAATACTTGAGGTTGTTTTCCTTTGTGGATCACACCAATCACCAACCAATCATCGTTCCACGCTTGGTTTGGGTGTTGGATAAGCGGCTGATAATAACCGCTGGTCATTTGTGGGGCATCACTACGACCAGTGATAAGAGTATGCTCTGTTCTGTGCTGCTCTAATCCAATAGAAGCTCGACGTTTGGCCACTGCCTCGGTTTTGAATTGGCCAGGAAACTGATAACACTCAAGAGGTTGTTCTGTCACGATATTGGTCTGTTTTTGCCCTTGAGGCTTAAATTCTGGCTTTTTGAAGTGATAATCTCGAAGGGTCACTTTCCCAGTGCTCACTTGTTGTTTCACCTGAAACTGAGAAATAATATCGCGCTCTTTGGTCATCCCATTATGTTGAGCATAGGGAAGAGCGGGAAGTTGTAAGAAACCATCTTGACCATCGGCAATCACCATTAAGTGGCTATGCTCTGAATGTTGAAAATGATAGTGGATCCCCTCTTCACTCATTAACCGCTGAATAAAGGCGAGATCGGATTCACCATATTGAACACAATACTCTCGCGCTTTATGCTCTGATGAAAACTTAAATTGGTACTCATTGCCGAAAATACCTGCATCCACCAAGATCTGTTCGATGATCTCTGGAACACTTTTTTGTTGGAAAATTCGATGATTACGACGATGTTTTAATCGCTCGATTTTTGGAGTAATGGTCAGTTTATAGCGGCAGTGTCGATCTAATGGGTTAGTTGGATCTAAACTCAACTGCTCTATGCTATAGACCATGCCATGAATATAACGATTGGCCTCTTGTTGCGGGTTATTGGTTTCGAGGATCAAACAAACGGGCAGTTGTAGCCAATTTTCAAGCTCCAAATCAGCTTTATCGCATACAATAGTCACTGCCATAGTGTAATTTCGACTGATCCCCTCGTAGCCTTCAAAGCCGTAAACCTTTAACGGGGTGGTCTCTATTGTGGCGACTTGAATAGTAAATTGCGCTTGATTGGCTGCCATTGCCATACCTATTTTCCATTGTGTTAATTATTAATAGAAACACAAATAGGGAGACTCGCTCCCTATTTGATTTGCTTATCTTGAAACCATAAACATGACGAAGAGCTTATGAGCTCATTGCTGTACGCCAGTCGTCAGAGCCAAACGTTCCAGCCACTTCATGAGTCCACTCAATGGCACGATACGTCATGAATACGTCTTCTAAGTGTGTGAAGTGAGATAAGCCTGGGTCTTGGCAGTTAGGCATTTTTGCCACGATATCAACGATGATCGCATCGGTTAATGTGGTGGTGAAGTAGTGCTCTTGGGTTCCAGTAGAAGAGGTACGGTACCACTTAACTTCTACTTTCGGTAAGCGCTCACCAGAAGTTAATGCGTTGTACATAAGCGGTGAGGATTTATCAAAAATCTTAGATATTTTGACTGGCTTGTGGACACGTTGCCCCGTAGGTTGACCCGATTGTGGATCACGAGGAAGCACCACCTGGTGTTCAAATCCTTGAACGATTACTTCGTCTTCATGACCTTCTTGGAAAATGTTACCGACAGAATCTTCAGTAAAGTTACCCGCACTGATCAGACCCTGTTTTTCGCCTTCAATGCGCATATAAGCTGGAGTTGGCATATTGCTACCCTATTTAGTTAAGTGAATGTATGATCCCACTCAACATAGCGATAACTGTGCCAGTTTTATTTTACATATAAATCAAATAGTTAAACATCAACGTTAGAATCCTATTATGTGAAAGCTTGAAAATAAAGCCGGAATTATTGAAAAAGAATCAAGGAAAATACCGTGCCAGTTATTACACAATCAAGATATTGCTTTTCCGGATAGAGTAACAATATCGCCCCTCTCCTAAAGCCATCTCCTTTCACTACTATATTGGCATAATAATTTCCCTGATGGTTTTTCAAGCTTTTATGCTTTATTTTCAATCTTTCAATCTTTCTACAATAAAACCGCAAACATAACCATATGATTTTTATCAAATTAAAATATGGCACGCTAATCGCACTACAGTGAAAATAATTTTAGTCTCGAACTCCCAAGGATAGGTCATGGCGGATCTCATGCGATTATTAACCCAAATCATATTCTCTTAACGCGACCGTTTTTCAGTTATAGAGGTAACGCATAAACTATGCCTTAAGAATTTTTCTTATTTCGCGTTATTTCTTTTTTTATTGTTATTGAGGGTGACACCTATGGCACTGCCAGCCAATCGAACATTATTTAACATTGATGTTGCATCTATCGAGACACCACTCAGCGTGTATGCCTTTGAAGGTGTCGAGAAGATTAGCCAAAATTTCCTGTTTCAAGTCACTATTGTTTGTGATGAACCAAATTTAGAGCTTGAAGATTGGCTGCAACTCCCTGTCACTCTCACTTTAAAAAATAATAACCCTAACAATGAACAGCAAGATGATCATCGTTATATCAACGGTATTATCTATGGTATTGAGCAACTCACTCATACAGACCGGCACTGTCAATATCAACTGAGCATTACGCCAAAAGTCGCGCTACTCCAACATCGCTGTGGGCACCGTATCTTTCAAGATAAAACCGTATCAGAGATCATCACTCTTATATTGAATGATGCCGGGATCTTATCTAGCGAGTACCAATTTAGGTGTTCGAATGCGCAACAACCAAGAGATTACTGCGTGCAGTATGGTGAGTCAGAGCTCGATTTTATCCAGCGCTTAATGAGCGAAGAGGGCCTTCACTACCATTTTGAACACCACCTAAATGGCCACAAAATGATCATTGCTGATGGTCAAGATGGCTTCTTGCAACTGCCCGCACTTCCGTATAATCAAGAAGCTGGACTAAAGGCAGACAGTGACGCTATTTTTGCCTTTCAGCTCAAACAACAGACCAAAACAGGCAACATTACATTACAAGATTTTGATTTCCGAAAACCTGAATTCACTCCCCAAGGTCTAGCTCAAACCAACATCGTTAATCAGCGATCGTTAGAAGACTACCACTACCCTGGAGGGTTTCACACAGAGCGATGTGCCAACGCTTTGGCAACGCTCGCTCTAGAACAACATCGCAGCCAACAGGTTGTGGTGCATGCACAAAGTAACTGCAGCCAAATCACCTGTGGGTATTTCCAGCCACTATTGAACTACCCTAAGAGAACGGATTGGAATGTCGATTGGCTCGTCAACGAAGTGCAGCACTCAGGCAAGCAACCTCAAGTGCTGGAAGAGTATGCAGATGGAGCAAGTTCCTACCACGCTCAGTTTATCTGCACACCTTGGAATACTCCTTTTCGCACTCCAGCGTTAGCAAAACCTATCATTAACAATATTGATACCGCTATCGTGACCGGCCCTAAAGGTGAAGAGATCTACTGTGATGAGTTTGGCCGTGTAAAAGTTCAATTTCACTGGGATCGTGAAGGTAAAGCTAACGAGAAAACCAGTTGCTGGTTACGAACCTCTCAAGGTTGGGCTGGCAATGGCTATGGGCAATGGGTGCTTCCTCGAATTGGGCATGAAGTGATCGTGAGCTTTATTAATGGCGATCCGGATCACCCTATTATTACGGGCTCACTGTATAACGGACAAAATCGAACCCCTTACGAGCTCCCT
Organism: Vibrio sp. 03-59-1; assembly: GCF_013114135.1. Lineage (NCBI taxonomy): Bacteria > Pseudomonadati > Pseudomonadota > Gammaproteobacteria > Vibrionales > Vibrionaceae > Vibrio > Vibrio sp. 03-59-1. Next base: position 385,961 of record NZ_VTYA01000001.1, on the reverse strand, counting down.
AGCAGTAAAACTCGCAGCACGTTCAAAACCTCATCATCACTTGGCGGCGATAATTTTAATGAATTACGCTTTGAAGATAAGAAAAAGAGTGAACAGATCTCTATTCATGCCGCCAAAGATATGGATATGTTAGTGCAAAATGATCGCACTCAAGAAATATTCAATGACGACCATTTAACAGTTCATGATTCACGCTTTCAGGAGATCAAAACCGATCATCACAAAACCGTTCAAGGTAGCCGATTCGACACCACCAAAGGCGATGCTCACCAACAAGTGGAGGGCTCTCAACATAGTAAAGTAGAGAATAAGTCTTTGACTGACATTGGGAATGAGCTGCATTTAAGCTCTGGGCAGAAAATAGTGTTTGAAGCTGGCGCAGAGATCACGCTAAAAGCCGGAGGCAGTTTTGTGAAGGTTGATCCTTCGGGTGTGACCTTGTCTGGCACTGGCGTTAAAATCAACTCCGGAGGCAGTCCGGGCAGTGGCTCAGGTTATGCGGGTGAGATAGCACAATTGCCGGAGCTATCAATAAATAATCAAGAAATAATCAAGAAATACAAAAAGTAGACCCGATAACAACTCAATACGAACAATCCGCATTTTTAGCACTTCCTGCGTATGCGGCGAGTGGTAATCAAAGTGTGATTAGCCACGCATCAAAACTGAGCGGCTTAAGTATTTCAAGAGAAGCATTAGGTCTCTTTGCTAGAGCCGGCGGTGGCTTAGGTGCAGCTCTTTGGCCTTCTCCATTAGGGGATAGCTCTTTGGATAACGTTGCTCAACTATCCTCACAACCCACGCAAACTACTCGCGTTCGATTTAACATGAGCACCGACAAGTTCGGCAAACAACAAGTGATCGGCATAAAAACAAGGGATGGCAGTGTCTACGGCGAACGCATAAATAAGCGTGAAGCGACTCAAAGTGGTGAAAACTATATTGCTGAGCTCGATAATGGTATTACACTAACATGGACACCAGATGAATCAGGTCATCTCTTATCGCCTAGCACGGTTTCACCTGAAAATGACCAACTCGATGTACATAATATTTGGGTTCGCCCCATTGAGGAGCATGGACAAGAGATTGGAACGGCACTTTACCCTGAGACAGATCTGGCTGAGTATATTATTACTTTCCCAGCGGATTCTGGAATACCGCCACTGTATCTTGTCTTTAACCAACTTAGAGATGAGTTAGGACGCTTTGCTTCATCAGGTGAGCCTAAACCAACTCTTCAACGTCCTTCTTTACGATCTGAAACAAAAAGGCAGATAGAATCTAATGCCATGAAAGATAATAACGGAAATTTTATTGGTGAAGACAGAAATATTTTAACTGACTGGCATTATGGACATAAAGAAGGATTGGAAAATAGACGAGTGATTAAAGCGGCAGAAGAGCTTGATATGACTCAACAAGAATTAAACGATTTTATGAATTCTCGCCCTGATTACTATCAGATTGAAGATGCTAAAACAAACTTAAGCCATGTGAATGAAAAGCCAGGTTCAAATGGTCTAGAAAGAATTAAAATTCATATGAAGAAATTTTTAAAAAGGACTAAATAATGAGCATTGAACTAGTTGAAGCTTTAGATGATGGGGATGTTGAGAAAATCCAAAAACTTATCTTAAATGGCGAGGACATATACCGTATCACAGAAAATGATAAATGGACCTATCTTCATATTAGCTTGACCGATTTAATGGATAAAACACCAGTTAAATCAATCGAATTCCTTCTCGAACAAGGTTTAGATGTCAATGCCATAGATAATTATGGGAATACTCCCTTAATCTATGCTGTGCGTCAGCGTAATGTAGATGGTATACGCTTGTTATTGGAAAATGGTGCAGATAAATTGCTTGAGCATGAGAATAAAAAGGCCATTGACGCACTACGAACAGGGTTTGATCGAATGCCACTTGATCATGATACCTTTGAAATTTTACTCTCTAATGGAGCTAACCCAGATAAGAAAAATTCAAATGGTACGACTGCCAGAGAGCTTTTAAATGTTATTGCTGGAGTAGAACAAAATATTTATGAACTTTTCGAAAACTATTAACACCCTTTGCTACAACTAGCTTAAGACTACCTATAAAATCCTGATATTTACTCATCAATACAAACGCGTGTTTATTTGTCGACACTAAGCAAACATTGTTAACGAAATTGATTAAAACCAAAGCATTGAATAAGGAACATCTCATGCCAAAAGCTGCACTACTCGGTGATATTGGAAGCGAACACGATGGCTTCCCGCCAACACCCATTATTTCCGCGAGCCCCGATGTCATGATTGATGGCAAACCCGTGGCCCGCCTTGGGGATGATTTAGAGCCTCACGACAAACCTAAAAACCCGCCCCACCCTCGAAAAATTGCATCGGGAGCTTCTCACATATTAGTCAATGGCAAACCCATCGCTATTGATGGCAGCGCTGTTAACTGTGGCGGTGAAATCAAAGCAGGCAGTAGCGTGAATATTAAGTAGTTTCAACAGTGTTAGCAAAACCTATATTTTAAGCCAAGATATGCGACTTCCCTCACACCTTAGCACGCACCTTACATTTAAAAAATGTCACATTACAAAAATGGAATAGTTCAGTACTTTTAAAGGATAGATTCTATTAATAGAATCTATCCCTCTAATTGGATTTTTTATTTTAATTACAAAACTAACACTAACACTAACACTAACCATCTCAAATATGAGAATAATTATTACATATCTATAATTCAAAGAAAAAACAGGATTAAAAATATAATATTATGTGCTACTTTCCCATCAAGCACAAAATAGTGCAAAACATTCAGTTATTGACAAAAACAAAAATAAACGTTGCATAGATAATTGAAAATATAATTATAAAAGCATCAGCATCTCACTAGCAGAGCTAGGTTACGTTGATTTCGTATGACATTAGGCTAGGTTATACATGACAAAACACAACAAATTACTCACTTATATTAGTGAGGGAACTCCTGCGGGTGTTGAATTAAAATATGACGAACGATTTGAAGCTATTGAAAATGAAATCAACAACACAAACAATTTATTTTCAAATAAACCAACTGATTGGGACTTTATAAAAAACCACTCTGAGGTTTTGCTTGAAAGTGAATCTAAAGACTATCGCTTATTGAATTGGTACTCTAAATCAATATACAAACTAAACAGCTCCATTAATAATTTAATTTCGGCTGTTTCTTTGCATGATGATTTCATCACCATATTTGGTGAATCCGCATACCCACAGCGTAAAAGAGCTCAAATCAGTATTTTGTCTGATTTCCTTAATTTTGCAGAAAAGGAAATTGGAACTTATCTTGATGATCTAAATAAAGAAAATCTATCTTCAACGTTAAATTGCATTACCTCTCTAGATAAGAGTTTAATGAAATTACATCAAGACGATGCTTTTAATCTTCTGCCGTTAATAAAAAAAATCAAGATGGCAATCAAGCGTATTGATTCATCAAAAAGCGAAGACAAATCGATTAAAGAGATAAGTAAAACAACGGTTTTAGAAAAAGCTAAATCTGTAGCTACGCACTTACTGCATATCGAGACCAGTATTGAAAGTGATAGAGATGCAAATAAAGCATTTCGTCAAATACAAGAAATGAGCAGAAATTTGACTGAATATTGGCTTAAACAAAATTCAGCCGACACGCGCGTATTTAAGCTTAATCGCTCGTTAACCTGGCTTAATATATTTCAAGCACCAAAAGCAGATGATAAGGGAATTACTCCATTAAAACCTGTACCTATCACTAAAGTTCAACAATACCAAACTCTTTTAGCGGAAGAAAAATATGCCGATTTGCTTATTCAAATTGAAGCAAGTTTAACCAAGTCACCGTTTTGGATTGATGGCCATTATATGGCATGGCAATGCCTAGAAGCTCAGAATAAAAAAGAAGCGGCGACGATTATCTGCCAAGAGGTCTCACAGCTATTACTGCAATTTCCTGAATTACTAGAACTTAGTTTTGATGATGGGACATTATTTGCCAGCAACGATACTCAAAGTTGGATTGCTATTCAAACTGCAAACTCATCACCCTCACCTTTAGAGTCTACTACTGAACATAATATCAATAATACTATTGATGAATGGGAATCTGAGCTCGATAAGTCAAAGAAAGCACTTAAAACCAGCACATTAGCTTCTTCAATCCAACCTTTAATATCAGGATACAAACAAGCGAATTCCGGTCGTGAACGTTTTTTTTGGCGATATTCACAAATAAAACTATTAGTTCAAGCTAGAAAATTTGACTTAGCCAGCACCTTGTTGAATGAACTTGACTCGCTATATGGCCAGAACGTTTTAACTACATGGGCCCCTGACTTACAAGAACAGTTACTTGAACTTTGGCTCACATGCTTAAACCAATTACCCAATAAAAATCAGGATCCAATTCTGAATAAATCAATACGCGATCGACTTTGCTGCTTAAACCCAGTTCAAGTCATTAGCGATTAATACTCCAAGGAGAAATCATGTCAAAAGAAGGATCTGTTGCCCCAAAAGAACGTATTAACGTTACGTTTAAGCCAGCAACTGGTGGGGCAACTGAAGAGAAAGAGCTGCCTTTGAAAGTTATGGTTTTAGGTGATTTCACCAACCAAGCCGATGATCGCAAACTGGAAGAGCGCCAGCCAATCAACATAGATAAAAATAACTTTAATGATGTGATTGAAAAACAAGCACTGAATATCGAGTTTAATGTTGATAACCGATTGCAAGAAGGGGGAAACGATGAAATTCCCGTGTCTCTGGCTATCAAAAATATGAAGGACTTTGAACCAGCAAGTATTGTTGATCAAGTGCCTGAATTAAAAGGATTAATGAATCTTAGAGAAGCGTTAGTTTCATTGAAGGGTCCACTAGGAAATGTACCATCTTTCCGTAAAGCCATTGAAGAAGCCCTCGTAGATGATAGTGCTCGTGACAAGTTACTTGCAGAGCTTGGCTTAAACGACAACAAGGAATAACGTCATGAGTGAAACAACAACAGTTGCCGAAACACAACAAGAATCATCAATCGGCTTACTCGATCAAATTGTATCTCAAACGAACATTCAACCAAATGATGAAGCATATGGTATCGCCAAGCGCGGAGTGAGCGCATTCATTGAAGAGCTTTTAAAACCTAATAACCAGTCAGAGCCCGTTAAAAAAGCACTCATTGATAAAATGATCACTGAAATTGATCAACGATTAAGTCATCAAGTCGATGCCATTTTACACAATGATACCTTCCAAAAACTTGAGTCTTCATGGCGCGGCCTCAAAATGTTAGTTGATCGTACTGACTTTCGTGAAAACACTAAAATTCAACTCATTAATGTATCTAAAGATGATCTACTTGAAGATTTTGAAGATGCACCTGAAATTACTCAATCGGGACTCTACAAACACATCTATACCGCTGAATATGGTCAATTCGGTGGTGAACCAGTAGGCGCTATTATTGGTAACTACGATTTTGGCCCTACAGCACCGGATATCAAGACGCTACAAAGTGTTGCAGCTATATCCGCTATGTCTCATGCCCCATTTATCTCTGCTGCTGGGCCAAAATTTTTCGGTTTAGAGAACTTCGAAGGTTTACCTGATCTTAAAGATTTAAGTGACCACTTTGAAAGCCCACTTTACACAAAATGGCAAAGTTTCCGCGAACAAGAAGATTCACGCTTTGTTGGGTTAACTCTACCTCGCTTCCTTCTTCGTCAACCTTATGATCCTGAAGAAAACCCTGTAAAAACATTTAATTACCAAGAAGACGTATCGCAAACTCATGAGCACTACCTATGGGGAAACACGGCTTTTGCAATGGCATCACGCATTACCGATAGCTTTGCAAACTTCCGCTGGTGCCCAAATATTATTGGGCCTCAATCTGGTGGTGCGGTTAATGACCTTCCCCTCCATAATTTTGAAAGTATGGGGGATATTGAAACTAAGATCCCAACCGAGGTCTTAATTTCAGACCGCCGAGAGTATGAACTCGCCGAAGAGGGATTTATTGCTCTTACTATGCGTAAAGGCTCTGACAATGCAGCATTTATGTCGGCGAACTCTGTTCAAAAAGTAAAAACTTTTGGTAACAGTGCTGAAGGAAAAAAAGCAGAGCTTAACTACCGTTTAGGCACTCAACTTCCGTACCTATTTATTATTAGTCGCTTGGCACATTACATAAAAGTTCTTCAAAGAGAGCAGATCGGCAGTTGGAAAGAACGAACCGATCTGGAAGCTGAGCTTAACACTTGGATTCGCCAATATATTGCAGACCAAGAGAACCCACCAGCAGAAGTGCGCAGCCGCCGCCCATTACGCGCAGCACAAATTACCGTTCATGATGTTGAAGGTAATCCCGGCTGGTATCGAGTTGGCTTAGCGGTTCGCCCACACTTTAAATATATGGGTGCCGACTTCACGCTTTCTCTTGTTGGGAAACTGGATACCGAATAATTATCGACACTCCTAATGATTCATTGTTAGGAGTGATCCTTATCATAAATTAGACATGAAGTTGTAAAAGGAAGTGAATAATGCGCATTAGACTTTTTGAACGTCTTGCAGGCAAAAATAACGGTATAGAAGCTCTTTCTGACTCAGAGAAAGTGTCACTTTCTATTAAAAATCATGTCATCCAGCTATTAGAAACCCGCCAAGGTTCGGCTCTTACTGTTCCTGATTTAGGTTTACCTGACATCAATGCCCTGCATTTGAGCCCTCATGATGCAATTCAAAATGTAAAGCGCGAAGTAGAGCGAGTGGTTCGCGTTTATGAACCACGTATAATAAATACCTCAGTATCTTACTTAGGCGACCTACACTGTCCCTTGCACCTTTCGTTTAACATAACCGGCGACATTATCGTTCACGGGAAACGAGAACAAATTGCATTCAACACTAACGTGAACAGCCGCGGATACCGTGCTGCATGAGCTTTAATGAGTACTACTTAAGCGAGCTATCTGCTCTCAGAGAGCTAGGTAAAGAATTTGCTGATGAGAACCCAGCTCTGGCGCCATTTTTAAGCCAACATGGTCAAGATCCAGATGTTGAGCGCCTATTTGAAGGGTTCGCTTTCTTGGTCGGACGCTTAAGACAGCGTCTAGACGATGAACTTCCTGAATTAACTCATTCACTGATGCGCTTATTATGGCCAAACTATATTCGCCCTGTTCCATCAATTAGCACATTGGCTTTTAAACCAAAGCCAGAATTAACTCAAAAGCAAACGATAAAAGCTAATACTGAAGTTAAAAGCAACAAGATCGAAGATACCGCCTGTATTTTTAAGACTTGCTATGACACAGATATTTATCCGCTTTCGATCCATTCAAGTAAATACACCTCAACAGGTGATGGCGGTGTATACACGATTAAGTTGGCCCTTGAAAATGGAGCACAGCTTAGCGACATAAACCTCAATACGTTACGACTTCACTTTCACGGGGATAAATCAACTTGTCTAACCTTGCTGCTAGCAATGAAGGTTCGTACCACAAAACTTGAGTATCGTTTAATTAATAGCGAAGGCGAGCGAATAAACAACACCACCTTAGCACTAAACACCCTCAAAGAAGTCGGCTTCGAAAAAGATCAGGCTCTACTGGAATATCCTTTAAATACATTTATGGGATACCGCCATTTACAAGAATTTTTTTGCTACCCAGATAAATATCAATACATTGATTTAGTCGATCTTCCAATATGGCCTGTCGAGTTAACAAAACAGTGTACTCACATTGAGTTCAGCTTTAAATTTGAACAATTATCTATGACTCAGTTCTACCCTGACAGAGCTAAAGTCGCGCTTTTTTGTACTCCAATTGTCAACCTATTTGAGGCTGATGCCGCCCCTATTTTACTGAACCATACCAAAACACATTACAAACTCTCTCACGCCACTTTAAGTGACGATAAAAGCATTATCGTTGGCGTAAATAGTGTGGTGGGTTGGCAACCAGGCACTCATGGGCGAATCAAATTTCATGATTTCGAATCCTTTGAACATGATGCGAATAACAATGATGGTCAATTTTTTAGTATTAAACAGTCACCAAATATCGTAACTCGTCAGTTCGATACCTACTTATCTTTTAACCTAAATAATACTGAGCATCGTTCTACTACGATTTCAATTTCGATAAAAGCTTGTAATGGTTCGCTTCCTTGTAAGTTGTCTCTCGGCGATATCAGTGAAAGCACCGATTCATCACCAGAATTTACGACATTTAAAAACATTACCATGCCAACACAATCCTACGCTCCACCGATAGAAAAAGATGGATTATGGTCGCTGATATCCAATATGTCGCTCAACTATATCTCGTTAACCCAGCCAGAAGCGTTAAAGAAGCTCTTGGTCGCGTATGACTTTCCCGGTGCCCAAAATGACACCAAAGCGAAACAAACAAAAAGGTTACTTGGTGGCATCAAAAATATGTCAACGAAGCCAATTGACCTGCTGTTACAGGGCCTTCCTGTTCGAGGTATGAATACACAATTAACACTGGAATCTAAACATTTTTTATGTGAAGGCGAACTCTACTTATTTGCATCAGTATTGAATGAATTTTTTTCACTCTACACCAGTATAAACACCGTCAACATGTTATCTGTACAAAGTTCAGAAGGAGGCAACTACTCATGGTCACCACGAGTCGGTCAGCAACCTGTGATTTGATACTGGTTAATAAAGAAATTCGTCGATTCTCTTTGATTCAAGCCGTCGATAGAATTTGCGATCTATTAACCGCTAAAATCCCTCATCTATCAAAAGATGAGGCTTATGAACGGATTCAATTTGTGGCCAATCCATCTCAAGGATTCGCTGCGAGTGATGTGGAGTGCGCAGAGCTAATAAACGATGCTCAAGGACAACCCAAAGCAATCATAACACTGAACCTATTGGCGCTATTTGGTAGCTCTTCACCAATGCCAAACTACTACAACGATTATGTTTCTAATAGTGATAGTAAAAACATTCAAAATTTTTTGGATATTTTCCATCATAGAATTCATAGGTTAATTAAAACGGTATGGAAAAAGTACCGTTATAGCGCTTCATTTCGCACCGGAGCATCAGACACTTTTTCAGCACAAACTTTTGCTTTATTAGGCTTGAGGGATAAAGAGCTCCGAGAAAATCAACATATAGACTGGGCAAGACTACTCCCATATGTAGGGTTACTTAGCCAAAGAGTTCGCTCTGCGTCGGCGATAGAAGCCGTGCTTCGGTACTATTTTCAACTCCCTCATATCGACATAGAGCAATGTACATTGCGATACAGTCAGATTCACCCTATGCAACAAAATCAGCTAGGACTCATGAGCAGTACATTAGGTATGGATACCGTTATTGGCACTTCAGTAGAAGATCGCGCCAATAAATTTCGTATCCATATACGTCAACTAACTTGGCAACAATTCCACCGTTTTTTAGCGGGCGAACAAGATTGGAAAGCACTGCATCAATTGGTTCCATTTGTTGTTAAAGATCCACTCGATTATGACATCCAGCTTCATCTTAAAGAGAATGAACCCCGCCCACTAAGAATAGACAGCACTAATGATTGTCAACTTGGTTGGACGAGTTGGCTAGGTTCTAAACCCAATGAGAGAAGTATTACACTTTCAGGAAAAATATTATGCTAAACGTTGAACTTCAACAATTAATCAAAGCGTTAGATAAAGAATCACACCTTGCTCTTGAGCAAGCTGCGCAACTTTGTGTTTCTCGTGGTGGGCATGAAGTCTTATGTGAAGATTTTATTCTAGCTATATTGAACAATGAGCAGAGCTTTTGGAATAAAGCTTGTATGCAGTTTGAGATCAACCGTGAAGCATTAATAAAAACACTACAACACTCACGTAAAGTCTCAAATAATGAGAGCACTCATCCTGTCCTTTCTCCTGCATTAGTTGAGTGGCTACAAGAGTCCTACTTACATTCCACTCTTGAACTGAATCTATCAGAAGTGTTATCAGCAGGTATGCTATTAACACTCTTAAGTAACCCAGGGAAATATGGGCACACACCTTATTATGCACTGCTGGGAGACATCCCAAAAGACAAACTGAAGCAGCAAGTAGCAGGCTTAATTGATGCCTCTCAATCTTTAGACATCACGAACAGTGATGCTTACGAGATGCTAGAAGCTTATACCACGAATTATACGCAATTAGCTCGTGATAATAAGATTGACTCTGTGCTCTGCCGTGATCATGAGATACGTCAGATGGTCGATATCTTGGCTCGTAGACGGAAAAATAACCCAATGATAGTGGGTGAAGCTGGCGTAGGGAAAACGGCTTTAGTCGAAGGGTTAGCATTAAAAATAGCCGCCAAAGAAGTGCCCGATATTCTTGAAAACATCACTCTATTATCATTGGACTTAGGACTCCTACAAGCCGGTGCAAGTATAAAAGGAGAGTTTGAGCGCCGCTTAAATGGCGTAATCGAAGCCGTTAAACAGAGTGCGGAACCAATCGTGCTCTTTATTGATGAAGCCCACGCCCTTATAGGGGCAGGCGGGCAGGCAGGCAGTAATGATGCCGCTAATTTGCTTAAACCAGCCCTTGCTCGTGGCGAACTTCGCACTATAGGTGCCACAACCTGGTCTGAATACAAAAAATATATCGAAAAAGATCCTGCACTGGCTCGTCGCTTTCAACCCATTAAAGTAAATGAACCTAGTGTGGAACAGGCCATCACTATTTTACGTGGGTTAGCCGAATGCTATGAAGAGACACATGGTGTCTATATTCGCGATGATGCCATTATTGCTGCTGCAGAACTATCCGCTCGCTATTTAACTGGACGACAACTGCCAGATAAAGCCATTGACCTGCTTGATACGGCATGCGCTAGAGTCAAAATCAATTTACGAGCAAAACCTAGTGAGTTAGAGCGTTTAGAACACAATATCGCCATTACTGAAAGGGAGCTAAAGTCACGCCAACGAGATTTAGAAGCGGGCTTAAAGTGTGATGCTCAAGAAACAGCAGAACTCACTACACAGTTAGCCAATTTTCAGCGCCAACAGCAAGAAATAGAACAACAGTGGTTAAACCAACAAGAGGTTGCACAAGCACTTTTAGATACTCGCCAAGCGATCACATCCGGCGACTCAACAATAGAAAAAGATCAACTTATCACCAAACAAACTGAATTAGCTCAACAACTTGCCACATTAAAAGAGCAACATGATTTAGTTAATTATGAAGTATGTCCATCACTCGTTGGTGAGGTCATCGCGCACTGGACAGGGATCCCGCTTGGAACCTTGATGAAAGCGAGAACTGAACAAGTTCTTACGATTCGTAGCAAACTAAAAGAACAGATAAAAGGCCAAGACAATGCCATCATTGCTTTAGAACAAGCCGTACAAGCTACCGCTGCTGGTTTAAATAACCCTAATGCACCTACTGGCGTCTTTCTCTTTGTTGGACCAAGTGGCGTGGGTAAAACACAAACGGCTCAAGCCATTGCTGATCTAATGTACGGTGGAGATCAATTCCTGACCACTATCAATATGTCTGAATTTCAAGAAAAGCACACGGTTTCTCGACTTATTGGCTCACCTCCTGGCTACGTGGGTTACGGTGAAGGTGGCGTATTAACAGAAGCCGTCCGCCAGCGTCCCTACTCCGTTGTACTACTTGATGAAGTAGAAAAAGCCGATCCAGAAGTCATGAATCTGTTCTATCAAATATTTGACAAGGGTGTTGCAAATGATGGCGAAGGAAGAGAAATCAACTTCCGCCAAACATTGATTATCATGACCTCAAACTTAGGCTCAGATGTCATCGAAAAACTCTGCTCTCAACCTGTTCAACTCGTAGAGAAAGAAGAGAGCGTTGAATTTACCAGACCCGAACATAACAGCCTTAACGATGCGATTAGGCCAATCCTAAATCAATATTTCAAACCAGCTCTCGTTGGCAGAATGAATATTGTCTCCTTCTATCCGCTCGAGCAAGACACCATGCTTGAGTTAGCCGAAATTCGTATGAACCAATTAGTCAAACTAATGGCAAAACAGAATATTGAATTTAGCTACAGCCAAGACGTTTTAAAACAAATTGCAAGCTGCTGCACCTTGTCAGAAACAGGGGCAAGAAATATTGACACCATTATTAATGGGCAAATTAAACCAACACTCTCGGCACAAATTCTTAGCGCAATGTCAACAGACACACCTTTAGTTAGCGTTCATCTTGATAAAAATAACCAAGGCCAATTTTACTGCAAGTTTCAGGGGGGAGCATGAACTCTTTAACATCGAATCCAATAAGCTCTACAACCTTGGCGGATTCTCTGTATCAATTAGGGATCCAAACGAAGTACAGCAATACTCTAAATTGCTGGCTCCTGTCTATTCTCGCATTAACTGAAGCCCAAAAGGTACTGTGTTTTTTACTTGATCCAGAAGGTACCCATTTAACTAACATTGCTTCAGCAGACTCGGAGGGCGTTGCAATAGAAGCTGACCCTCAAGGGCTCAGTGGAACCGATTACGACGATGCAAATGCCCTGACTCTTTGTTTGACTGAAGGGAGAAGTTTTAATTTTAAATTCAGTCAATGTAATGACACATTGCGCCATATTCTATTTACCGCAGATGAACGCTATCAAATCGAAGAAGGGAGAATAATGCTGCTTCCTTTGCATAATCCAAATAGCAGCCATTCTGTTATGGGTGTATTAGCGATATACATGCCTATCGAAAACAATCAAAACAGGCTAAATAGCGATCTTCGTACCATCAATCACCTAGCGATGACTAAGATCGCTATGATGCGCACTCTGACAACCGAATCACTCAATAAACCTCAGCTAAGAGAAGTCTCCAGTCCGATTCCTGAAAACTACGGAATCATAGGTAAAAGCAAAGCGATTAAAGCGGTTCATTTAAAAATTTCCCAAGCTTTACATATTAATCAAAATATTCTCGTCACAGGAGATACAGGGACAGGTAAAGAGCTAATAGCCAAAGCCATATATCAATATGGCAACCGCAGAAATGAAGTGTTTTGTGTGCAAAATTGCGCATCCATTCCAGAACACTTGCTAGAAAGTGAGCTATTTGGTTATAAAAAAGGGGCATTTACAGGTGCAGATCAAGACTATGATGGTCTATTACGCTCGGCTCAAAATGGCATCCTCTTCCTTGATGAGATTGGTGATATGCCAATCCAATTACAAGCAAAACTACTTCGGGTTCTCGAAGAAAAACGAGTACGCCCACTGGGTTCTACTTCCTCTTTTCCTATCAATGTACGCATTGTGGCAGCAACACATCAGAACCTTGAAATGCATATCCAAAAAGGACTGTTTCGCAGAGATTTATACTACCGCCTAGCCCAATTTCCAATAGAGCTCCCGCCGCTACATCAACGAGAACAAGATACTGCTCTTCTGGCTGATTTTTTCATAAAGCAATATGCGAAAGAAAATTCAACGCCAATCAGCTCCCTATCTGATTCATGCAAAAAAAACCTTTCGAGCCATCGTTTTCTCGGCAACGTTAGAGAACTAAAAAACATCATCGAAAGAACATTAATCATGAGTTCAAACCCTCACTCAATTTGTCCTCAGATTTTGGCTAATGAACTTCCAAGTTCAAATTCAAATTCAACTAACACAACCGCATCATCATTTGATGTAGAAGGCGTGGATGGCAGCTTATCGACTCAAATTGATCAATTTGAAAAGAGGTTATTAACTCACTATCTGGACAAATACCGAGGTCAGTTACAAACCGTGGCGCAACAACTTCAGTTGTCAAAAGGGTCGCTTGATTACCGAATGCGAAAATTTAACTTATCCGCTAAAGAATGGAGACACCAATAATGAAACATTTAATTTCAGTACTGTTTTTCAGCACGCTGCTCTCAGCCTGCACCAATGTGGCAGACTATCGTCCTATTGGTAGCCCACCACCAGCAGAGCAAGCCGAACTCATTACAGATGAGGTTAACTGATCATGGAGTTAATATTCGAGATTGTTAAAGCGGATCATACAACACCAGAAATGGACTCCACTTTCACGTTTAAACAAACTGGAGGCATTATCGGTCGAAATAGTGAATCTGACTGGTGCTTGCCAGATCCCAAGCGCCAAATATCTAATGTACATGCCGTTATCTCATTTGAGAGTAATACTTTCTATATAACCGACAAAAGCACCAACGGTACTTACCTAGATGGGCAGGAGGCGTCATTAAATAAAAACGAACCTTATCCTATTAAACATGGAGATACATTTGAAATAGGTTCCGTTCATATACAAGCACAGATTAAACAAGATCCAAGTACTTATCACTTTGATAGCACATCCATTGAGGACATGATCCCTGATGACAGCTTTCTAAACGATGAGCCAGTCGAAGAACTACTCGCCACAGATGACGAGTTGGCTATTGATCACATGTTGGATCCATCAGACTCTCCAGAGAGTGATGTTCGCCTTTTAAAAGAACAATTCATATCGCCAGAACTTAGCCCAAAAATACAATCAGAACCAGTACAAATGGGTGATGCAACCGATGATGTTTTTTATGAATTCACAGGCAAAAGAGCTGAAGAAATTGAACCATCAGACGAACCGACCATCGCCGTCACCACTGAGCCTCCACAGCAAAAGAGAACAGCCACACCAGACGATCAATCAGCCATACTAGCTGCACTCGCCAAAGGTCTAGGTATTGATATTCATCAAATAGAAGATGACGCTCAATTCGCTTATGACGTCGGTATTTTGCTGCGTACATCGGTATCCGGTATTCAGCAACTATTACGAACTCGTACCGAGCTTAAAAATAATCTTTCAAGTCAAGCAACGACCATTCAAGCCCAAGGTAACAATCCAATTAAATTTACTCACGATAGTCATGAGGCTCTAAATATCCTCATCAATCACAAGCCAGGTTACCTACAGGGAATCGAAGCTGTTCGCCAAAGCTGCCGTGATATACAAGCCCATCAACTGGCCTTAAATGACGCTTGCCATAATACCTTAGACGAAATGATAGAGAAACTATCACCGAAAACCTTAGTGTACCGCTTTGTCCAAGATGGGATTAAACCTCGCTTCAAATTCAGCAGTGCTGATGGGCAATATTGGCAATCTTATGTCCGCCTACACGAAAAAATCGTAGCAGACAAAGATTGGCGTAATGCCCTACTAGAGCAAGATTTTGCCAAACACTATGAAACCCAACTTCAACTACTTAATGCAGCACTGCGTGTTTAAGAGGACAACATGAAAAAATTATTACCACTATTCTTACTTATTTTACTCAGTGGATGCAGCAGTCAACCAGATCCGACATTAATCGATCTCAAACTCGCAGCATCTTCGAATTTAAACCCCGATCAAGTAGGCCGACCTTCACCAATGGTGGTCAAATTAATTGAGCTAAATGCTGCAACCACCTTTGAAAATGCGGGCTTTTTCCAACTGTATAACAGTGCATCCTCGACTTTAGGGCCCGATTTAGTGGCCGAAGAGGAGATTATTATGAGACCTGGTGAAACAAAAGATCTCAAACTCCGTATAAATGATGGCAGTAAATATATCGGGGTTATTGGCGCTTATCAGCAGTTAGATGACTCTCAATGGAAGTTTTTACACACGGTTGAAATAGAAGACAGACAGTCCGTTGAATTAGCTATCACCAAAAGCAGCATCCTACGAGTGAAGTATGTAAAGTCACAGAAAAACAAACCGACCACACCTAGCACCGACAACGAATAAAGGAAGTACAGAGTCATGAACAAAGTGGTTTGGAAAGAAGGAATGCTGTTAAGACCACAGCATTTTCAACAGCACGACCGGCATTTACATCATCAAATGCAAGTTAGAACACAACATCAGAACCGATTCAATTGGGGAGTCTATTCACTCACCATAGATCAACATCACCTATCGATTGGCAAAGTAGTCGTAACGGAAGCCAAAGGGATCATGCCCGACGGCACGCTATTTGACATCAATCACCAGTCAAAACCTTTGATATGGGAGGGGGGCCAAGAGAGCAATGGTGCAATGCTGTATTTATCTTTACCAATATCCAGCCCCAACACCCCTGAATCACGTAAAAAAAATGATGATAATATCACGACTCGATATATCTCATTTGATGTAACGATATCGGACAACAATGCCAACATGCAAAATATCCAAAATGTTAGCTGCGGTGAACTGGATTTTCATATTCTAGCGGATGCAGATATTGATAATCAGTGGATAAAGCTACCGATATGTAAAATTAAACAAGTGATGCCAGAAGGAATCATTGAGCTTGAAAGTGACTTTGAAGTGCCATTCATCAATGGCAGAAACTCTGGTTATGTTCAGCGTACCCTTCGCGAAACCTTAAACCTAGTGACTCATCGAGCCAATGTACTTGCTGAACGCATAACCCAGTCGGCCCATGCCACCTCTGAAGTTGGTGACTTTTTGCTACTGCAACTGTTAAACAAAAAAGAGCCTCAACTCAATTATCTACATAACGCAAGCAGCTATCACCCTGAAGAGCTCTATCTCAATTTATTATCACTACAAGGAGAGCTTGCGACCTATAGCCCTGAAACGCGTCGGTCGAACCTGAATTTATCCTATAACCACCAAGATCAAATCGCATGCTTTAAAGAGTTAATGTTTAATCTAAGAGGCCAACTAACTCAATCACTAAAACAGAATGCTTTAGAGATCGAGCTACAAAAACGTAATCATGGCGTGCTGGTTGCCCCTATCAATGAGAGCGATCTTATCCATGGTTCCACCTTTATTTTGGCGGCTCGTTCAAATATGGATCCAGAAACTCTGCGTAAACAACTACCACCGCAGCTAAAAGTCGGTCCTGTAGAAAAGATCCGTAGCCTAGTCAACCTCCAACTTCCGGGGATCCGCTGCCGAGCTTTACAAGTAGCACCGCGACAAGTGCCTTACCATGGTGATTGTTGCTACTTCGCTCTTGACCTCAATACTACCGACCGCTCACAACTTACCCAATCAGGTGGTTTTGCTTTCCATATTGCGGGCGATTTCGACGATCTATCACTTCAGTTTTGGGCAATAAGGAATAGCTAAATGAACAACATAAGCAGTATAGATGATCGAACAGTTCTAATCACCCAACAGCCTAACGAAGCATCTGCCTCATTAACCACCCAAGCTAACGCGCCAAGGTTTGAACAACTCCAGGAACGAATGGTTTACGCTGCGCGTCTGAAACCTGAAGAGCAGATCATTGTCGGCATCAACCCTTTAATTGATGCCGCTACCCCCATATTAGGGCTCGCGGCCGATCTCAAAAAAGAGACCTATCAAGATATAGAACTACTCAAAGCACGTTTAATTGATGAAATTAAAGCCTTTGAATTTCAAGCGCTTAACTTTGGGGTAGAGAATAACTATATTTCATTATCGCGCTACCTTCTATGCACTTTTGTTGACGAAGCCGTTGTCACCACCCCTTGGGGGCACAACAGTAACTGGTCTCAACAAAGCATGCTAAGTACATTCCATAATGAAACCTATGGTGGGGAAAAGTTTTTCCTATTACTTGAAAAACTAAGCCGTAACCCAGCTAAATTTCTCAATTTATTAGAGCTCATTTACCTCTGCTTAAGCTTAGGGTTTGAAGGAAAATATCGGGTGCTCTCTAGAGGACTTATCGAACTTGACACCATCAGAGATAGTTTATATCGCCAAATTCGTTCACTTCGAGGTGATGAGCCCACCGGTCTATCTCCAAACTGGGAGCCCAAAAGAGTTCAGCGGCACAAGCTTGCACGAAATACATCAAGAATCGGAATTTGTTGCGTCGTACTCCTTTGCCTTATCGCTATGTTCAGTGGCTTTTACTACGTACTTGATCAGCAATCTGTACAAGTTGCAGGTTCTTACCTTCAGATTACTCAATAGGATTTCAAAACATGAAGGCTGTATTCAAAAAAATTTGGGAAACCTTAAAAAAAACCTGGTGCTGGAGTCTAGTTCTCACCCTGCTCATTAGCGTCATCGTTGTGATCTGGGGAGCAGAAATCGCAATTGGTGGTCATGCATTTTTAACAGCGACCAGCAGTAAAGTCATAGCAATCATACTCTTCTTTGCAATCTGGGGATTATCGCTATTCGCACTCGACTTTTCAAAAAAACAGCAAGCACTTTCAGAAGAAAACAAAGAGATAACTGAAGCTCGTGCGGCAGAAGAGTCCATCATTCACGATTCAGTTGATATATTAAAAGATAAGCTGAATGACGCCATTGCCACCATAAAACGAGCAGGCTTATACGGAAAATTAAATGACGATGTGAAGTATCAACTTCCATGGTACATGGTGATAGGCCCTCAAAACAGCGGAAAAACCACGCTACTAGAGTGCTCTGGTCTTGATTTTCCTCTGAATCAAGCCACTGGTAAATACACAAGAGATATTCAAAGTAGTCAACACTGTGAATGGTATTTTGCCAACCATGCAGTACTTCTAGATGCCGCAGGACGTTTCTTTGATCAAGCCTCTAATTCCATTGAAGGCTCCATTTGGGGGCAGTTTTTACACCTACTAAATATTAAACGCCGTCGTCGTCCAATCAATGGCATTATCTTAACCATAGATATCCAAACATTACAAAATCCAGATGAAAATGAAATCGAACAACATGCTCGATACGTTCGAGATCAACTGCAAACATTAAGAGAGAAATTAAACTCTGATGTACCAGTTTATTTAGTATTAACAAAAACCGACAAAATTACTGGGTTTGACTCTTTCTTTTCTCAGCTTAGCCGCGAAGAGATGGATCAAGTGCTCGGAGTCACATTTAATGAAGGTGAAGGACAACAAACAGAATATATAAAACAAGAATTTGAACAGCTCCTACGTCGCTTAAACGCTCAGCTTTTGTCACGCCTTCATACTGAACGAGATGTAATAAGACGCGCAGATTTACTGCAATTTCCAAGGCAGCTAAATGCAATTGTCGAACGTCTCTCTCTTTTTTGCGAACTATCATTTGCAGAAACACGCTACCACACCCCTACTCACCTTCGTGGACTTTACCTAACTTCCGTTCCAGAACCTGAAGCGCAAAATATCGACTCCACATCAACAGCTATCGGGCAAAATTTGGGGATAAGTCAGCGAGCTCTACCAACCTACAAGCATCAACGTGGTTTTTTCATTCGACGACTGCTTGAAGAGATCATTTTCCCTAACAGTGAACTAGCAACATTAGATGAAAAATACGAACGTACTGTCAAATTAAGAAACACCATGTTTTACGCTGGCTCAGTATCCCTTATCATCCTCTTTGGTGGCCTATGGGTCAGCGGTTTTCTGAGCAACCACAGTAAACAGCAAGAACTATTAGCACTAAAAGAACAGTATCAGAACCGAATCTTGCATGTCTCACCTTTAGCCAGTTCTATTGAGTTACTACCAACGCTCAACACGCTCTATAAAGCAACACAAGTCTACTCACACGGCGATAAGAGCTTCGCTGAACATTATTCTGGTTTAGATCAAAGCAACAAGATCATTACAACTACAGTAGAAACTTATCAGCAACAGCTGAGAACTTTACTGCTACCTCGCATTGAAAGTGAGCTAGAGAAGCAAATAGAAAGCAACCAAGACAATCGAGAGTTTTTAACTAAATCACTACGTGCATATCTAATGCTTAAACAGCAAGAGCACATGGACAAACAGTACCTTGAAGAGTGGTTAGCTCTTAACTGGTCTTATATTTATAGTGGCTCAGCAACGGAACAGCAATCACTACAAAAGCACTTTAAACGCCTGCTCAATTCTGGCTTTGAACCTGTAGAGTTAAACGACAACTTAATTGCCAAATCACGCAAATATCTACGTGAAGCGAATACATCAGAGTTAGTCTACCAAATGCTCAAAGAGGACCCAGATGTTGAAGGTCTCCGCGATCTAAAATTCAGCGACTACTTAGGCCCATCTCAACTGTTATTTAATAATACAGATACTGTTATATCAGGGTTTTACACTCAAACTGGATACCAAAAAATATTCCTAAACAAAGGGTTATCTGAAGTGCAGACCCTAGTGAATGAAAACTGGGTATTAGGTACCTCTACCGACCTAAGTTCATTAGAAATAAGAGAGTTATATGCTGAAGTAGAAGACCTCTATTTCAATGACTATATTCGCTACTGGCAAGATGCCGTCAATCAGCTGCAGATCATTCCAGCGACGGATTACGATCATGCCGTTGCTCAAATAACCAGCATGACAGGCTCAAGCCAACCAATCGTAAAATTACTATCAATCATAAAAGACAACACTACGTTTATTGATGAGTCCCAAATAGCAGATAAAGTAACCAAAGGAAGCAAGAAAACCCCGATCGGAAATAATTTAACCAAACTCGCGGCTTCAGGACTATTCAGCGTTGAACAACGTACAGAAAGCGCTAGAAAAGCAGTATCACGCCAGTTCCAAAGCTTAAATCAATTACTAACCCAATCCGCAGAAGCCGATATACCTCTGCAAGATGCCTTGGTTTCAATCAATGAGCTTGGTGCAAAATTAGCCATCATAAACCATTCACCAAACAGCCTAAAATCATCGTTCAAACTCGCTAGAGATCGAATGCAAGGCATGCCTAATGTAATGAATGATGTGCAAATTTCGGCAGAAAACCTTCCACAACCATTATCAAATTGGTGGAAACAGTTATCGAGCAATGCATGGGGAACCATATTGAATTCCG
The DNA here is from genome assembly GCF_013114135.1 of Vibrio sp. 03-59-1. Classification (NCBI taxonomy): domain Bacteria; kingdom Pseudomonadati; phylum Pseudomonadota; class Gammaproteobacteria; order Vibrionales; family Vibrionaceae; genus Vibrio; species Vibrio sp. 03-59-1. Next base: position 365,168 of record NZ_VTYA01000001.1, on the reverse strand, counting down.
CAAGAGGTCATGCGCAATCTCTCTATGCTGATCAAGTCGTCTCTCCCTATACGTTATCTTTAGCAGGGCGCTACCCGTTTAAGAAAAGTAGCAGAGATGTCAACATTGCCGATTTTGATAGCTTTTTTCAAAAAGACGGAGCTTTAGATCACTTCTATAACAATACCTTAGCACCATTTGTTAAATACAGAAGTGGGAAGATGTCGCTTAAAAAAGTGAACGGCCAAGATATTGGACTATCCAATCTCTTCTTATACCAGTTCGCGAAAGGACTTAAAATTAAAAGAAATTTTTATGGTAATAAAGGAAGTGATGCCAACCTTAACTTTAAAATTACACCATTCGAGTTAGACGCAAGCGCCCTTCAGTCAACCTTCTACTATGGCAAGACTAAAGTGCTATATCGCCACGGACCGAGGCAAAAAGTCGCGCTTAACTGGCCAATTCAAGGACAACGCCAGTACGTGAGTTTTGTATTGCAAGACCTCAACGGAACTAAAGTCATCAATAAGCAAGGTACAGGTCCATGGGCGCTGTTTAGAGTGTTAGATAGCTTTAAAGTGCAAAACTATAAAGGAAAAGATGTACTAAAAATTGATCTGCAAAATCGCGGAATGAACGCTAAGTACCTCATTTACAGTGAGCGCACACCAAACCCGTTTGACCGGAAAATGCTAACGAACTTCTCACTACCGAAGAAGCTATCATAATGATCGCTTTTTCTTCTGCGAGCTTTACCCATCAGGGTAAAGTTCGAGTTAAAAATGAAGACGCCTTGCTCTCTTTGAGCTCAAAAAGCGTCTGGGCTGTTGCTGACGGTATGGGAGGCTACGATTATGGTGAACTCGCTAGTCGCATGATCATCGAAAGGCTAAAAGATGGGACCTTCACTGGCACATTAGAGCAAAGAATTAACGCAGCTAAAGAACAATTACAGCAAGTTAATTACCACCTAAGCCAAGAGAAAACCCTATCTCAAAGCTCTGTTATTGGCAGTACCGTCTGCTTACTTCTTTCATACAAAGAGCATATGGCTTGCGTTTGGGTTGGTGATTCACGCTGCTACTTATACCGCCAAAAAAAGCTCTATCAAATATCAAAAGACCACACAACAGAAACAGAGAAAGGCAGAGAAGTATTAACTCAAGCTATTGGGATGGGTTACTCACTAAATATCGAGCATTGCATCTTTTCTATCCGCAACCATGACACGTTACTACTCACAAGCGACGGAGTACATAAATCCATTCCTGTTCGTGTCATTCAGCATAGTATGGAGCACACAAATACCGCCAAAGGAACTCAATACTTACAACAGATGACACTACAAACTGACGCTACAGATAACTTGTCTGCTGTTATGATCAAGGTAACTCAATGAGCCACTTAAACATAAATGATTTTCTTGCCGGTAGTGCCGAAATCGAAGCGCCTAAATCTATAACCAAAGCGCCAATCGCCCACCCTTTACCGGAAATCATCAATAACCGCTATAAAATAAGGCGTATCGCTGGTATCGGTGGAATGGGTATTGTTTACGAAGTCAGTGACCTATTGCTAACTAGCCTGAATATTTCAAGTGATAGATTGGCCATAAAAGTATTAAATGCAGAAGCACATCAATATAACGATGCGCAATGCATTCTAATTAATGAATACACGCAAACTCGAAAGCTTCACCATCCCAATATATTACCTATTCAGAAAATAGAGTTATGCAATAAAACAGACAATACTTTTCTTCTCATGCCACTCATTCAGGGAGATCTACTCTCAATACTATTAGATTCACCAATGAGTCATATCTCCAATGCTGAAAGAGTAAATTATGCCATCCAATTAATAAATGCCGTTTCACACTGCCATAACAGTTCAGTAATACATGGCGATATTAAACCTGGCAATATACTAATTTCAAAGGAAGGGCATTTATTCCTATTTGATTTTGGTATTAGTCGAAGCCTTAATGAAAAAGAGAATCAGTTTGCTATTGATTTCAATAAAGTACATGCATGGAGCGGAAATTTTGCCGCTCCAGAAGTTATAAATGGGCAAACCTCAACAATAAAAAGTGACCTATTTTCGTTAAGTATTCTTATCTATAAATTACTGTTCAATATTCATCCCTATCAACAAGAGCACCTAATAAATAGAAGCACGAATAAAACACTCGCTAATATTCAACAAATATTACTACAAGGGATGACGCCAAAAGAACAAGACAGAACTTTAGGTTTCCAACAGCTTAAAAAAGACCTGTACCGCCTCCAGAGTCGATAATATTGGCATATTTTTTTCCAGGATTGAAAATCAATCATTTATGCTTGATTTTCAATATTTCAATAATAGAAAAGATCACCAATACACGTAACAAACTGAAAAGTAAGTGGTTTATTATTGGCACATTAATCGCTTTACTGTGCATGAATTATTAAACCACTTATTTAAAGGATAGTAGAATACCAACTCCAGCTTATATGCGCATCGAAGGCGAGAAACAAGGGCTAATTACAGCAGGTAACTTCACTGAAGATTCTGTTGGAAATATTTTCCAAGAAGGTCACGAAGACGAAGTTTTAGTTCAAGGTTTTGGACACCAAGTTGTGCTACCTCGAGATCCACAATCAGGCCAACCAACAGGTCAACGTGTTCATAAACCCGTTATGATTTCAAAGATTTTTGATAAATCATCACCACTTATGTACAACGCATTAACCTCTGGTGAACGCCTACCAAAAGTAGAGATCAAATGGTATCGCACGTCATCAACCGGTACACAAGAGCACTATTTCACCACTACATTAACGGATGCGATCATCGTTGATATCGTAACAAAAATGCCTAATTGTCAAGATCCAGGCTTATCTCACTTCACGCACTTGGAAGATGTCTTTATGACTTATCGAGCGATTGAGTGGACTCATGAAGTGGCTGGCACGTCAGGTTCAGATGACTGGCGCACAGCAATGGTCTCGTAACAAATAGCTTAACGACTTATTTAATGGGGGCAATGCTCCCTTTTTAAGTTTCTACTCACCCATCAAAATATGGAAAAGTACAATGGTAACGGCTGCCAATCGAGCTCAATTTGAAATTCACGTCGCCACAATTGATTTCCCCTTAAAAGTACTCGCTTTCGAAGGAAATGAAGAGATCAGTCAGAACTTCAACCTTGACGTGGTCATTGTCTGCGATGAGCCTAATTTGGACCTCGAAAGCTGGCTGCAACTGCCTGTCTGCCTGACTCTACAAAACAACAACCCAAATAACCAAACAGCAGATAACCATCGTTATATCAATGGTATGGTGTACGCGTTTGAGCAGCTCACCTACACCAAAAGGCACTGCCAATACAAAGTCACCATAAAGCCACGAATTGAGCTCTTAAAGCACCGAATAGATTCCAGAATCTTCCAGCAACTCTCCGTCGAAGAGATCATCAAGAAAACCTTCAGTGATGCGGGCATATTAAGTAATGAATTTGAGTTTAGGTTGTCAAACCCTCACCCAAAATTCGACTATTGCGTTCAATATGGGGAATCCGATCTGAGCTTCATTCAACGAATCATGAGTGAATCGGGTCTGCATTATCACTTTGAACACACGCAGCAGAGGCACCTATTAATTATCGCTGATGGCCAAGATGGCTTTTTACAATTACCTACATTAGTTTATGCACCATTTAATGGTATGAACAAAACAGAGGATGTAATCAGCCAATTTCAGCTTCGACACCAAGTTCGCACCGGAAAAATAAGCCTTCGTGATTATGATTTCAAAAAAAGCACGTTTAAGCCCCAAGGGCAAAAAATAACAAATATTACCGATGAACAACCATTAGAAGATTACCGCTACCCTGGTGAGTTTATTACCGAAGCGCAAGCGAGTGTTCAATCTAAATTGCATTTAGAACAACGGCGTGGCGATCATACGCTCATAAGTGCTGAAAGTGACAGCCCCCAAATCACCAGTGGCTATTTTCAACCTATGCAGCAACACAGCAAAGCAGAGTGGAATGATGACTGGTTAATCGTACGAGTTAGTCATCATGGCAAGCAACCACAAGTCTTAGAAGAGTTTGCATCTGAAGGTGCATCTTACCAGGCACAGTTTACCTGTATACCTTGGGATGTTCCTTATCGCCCAAAACAATTAGCACGACCAACGATCGTAGGCACGCAAACTGCTTTCGTGACAGGGCCAGAAAACGAAGAGATTTACTGCGATGAATTTGGTCGAGTAAAAGTGCTATTCCACTGGGACAGAGAAAGCAGTGCCAATGAAAATGCTTCTTGTTGGTTACGCACCGCACAAGGGTGGGCAGGGAATGGTTATGGTCAACTTATACTGCCCCGTGTTGGGCATGAGGTCATCGTCAGTTTTATCAATGGTGACCCAAATAAACCGCTCATCACAGGGGCTCTCTATAATGCCAAAAACCGTGTGCCTTACGAACTACCAGAACATAAAACTCGCAGCACCTTTAAAACCTCCTCTTCCATTGGGGCGGATAACTTTAATGAACTTCGCTTTGAAGACAAAAAAGATCAAGAACACATTTATCTGCATGCCGCCAAAGATTTAGATAGCCAAGTAGAGAACAAAAGAACTCAAGAGATCAAAGACAGCGATCGCCTCACGGTCACAGGCGATCAATACCAAGAAATAAAAAAAGATAGCCACAGTACAGTACAAGGCCACCAATTTACAGCCACCAAAAATGAAAGTCACCAGCAAATTGAAGGCTCTCTGCATCAAAAAATTAGCCATAGCCAATTGATTGAATCAGGCTCTGAAATTCATCTACATGTTGGCAATAAAGCCGTCATTGAAGCGGGCTCTGAAATTACACTTTCTGGTGGTGGTAGCTTTATTAATGTCGATGGCAACGGTGTTACTGTTGTAGGTCCAGCAATCAATTTAGGCGGGGGCTCCCCAGGAAGTGGTACAGGATCGGCAAGTAAAATGGCGACTCTGCCAATATTAAAAGAGGCTCAAAACTCGGGGGATCTCACGGTACAAGTCGCAGCCGAAGGTATTGAATATGGTCAATTGAATGAAAAGAAAAACACGTTTTCAACCAACCATGTTGTAGAAACTAGCATTTCTATAACTCAATCAATAAAGTCGAATGACGATGAAATGGATAAAAAGTGGCTGAATGTACCCAGGGGGCAACTGACCTTTAGCTCAGAAGGCAATGATAATGAATCAAGCCCTTACTTCACTCGTATCCCACACATTCCCAATAACAACGGTATTGTTATTGGTGATTCAGGTATCACGTTTGGTCGAGGTTTAGATATTGGAAAGCGCAAGCCGAGTGAAATAACAGAATTCTTTGCTAATATGTCTAAACACTGTAGCCCTATATCTGACAATTTACTCAAATGGATCCAAGACGGGGCAGGGAAGACCAAACAAGCAGCTTATGAGCATTACAAACAATTAAACTTCATGGTTGCTAAAGAAGATCAACTACTCACACGCAAACAACAGCACTTTTTGTTTTTGGAAATTTACCCTGAATACGAAAAGAAGACTGAGCGACTTGTTACCAAAGCAGATGTTCGCACAGCTTACGATAAGGAGCATGTCATCGTGTGGGAAAGGCTCCCTGCAAACGTTAAGGATGTTTTAGTAGACTTAACATATCGAGGTGATAATACGGGTAGCAAGGACCCTAAAGGTAGTACTCGAGCTTGGTTTATACCAGCCTTGGTTTACGATATTAAAAATAATATAACTGACACAAACTCATCTTTTTTCGAGATTATGATCAACGATCGTTGGAGAGAAAGAGGTGTTGACCCGAATAGATTCCAAAAACGTTGGGAGCATTTACTATGAAAAGACTTATTTTCGCAATGGCCCTAGTGTCATTATCAGCAATGGCTAATATTGACACTAGTTATCGCTTTTATGCCACCGATTACTCTCTGAATACAAAAAAAGAAAGATTTGCTGCCTACATGTTAAAAAGCGATCCATGCATTAACGTTAAGATGTTTAAATCAAACGAAGAGACAAGATATTGCAAGTTAGGTGAATCTGGACTCGATCTAGAAAGGGACGCACCTACCGTATATGCCGGATGGGTAAATGTAGACAGTAGTGGGGTTAGGTTTATAGCAGCCGCACCATGGAATGGACAGAAATGTCACATCAACATTCATAAAAAAACCATCAGTTGTTCACCAACAGGCAAATAACTTGCACTTCATATAGCCTCCATTTCAGAAGCTATATGCGGCTTTGTTTCCTAATTCAGGGAACTAAACCATTCAATGAGGCAACGTTTGTGGATGCAATTGAATTCAACACTAACCATAATATTCAATTAAAGCATCATATTAGCAGCTTTGGTTTCTACACGGGCGAAGCTCTACTCTTTAAAATACTAAAAGAGGTCGCTTTAAGAATAACGGAACCAATAATAATGATGAATACGGCACCAAACAGTATTTCCAGTTCCTCTCCTCTGCATTGAAAATGAATGGCCGACTGCTGCTGTTGTTAACCGCGGTCATTATCACGCCTCATGTGATCACTTACCTCTATAACATCGGTTTTTATTGGTCTAGCACTTATACCGTGGTGATGCCGCTCTCCGTGGTCATCATTTTACTGTTTTTATTGATCCTCTGGACGCTAGTTGGAGCCATCGCGAAGATGTCCCACAACAGGTTTCCTCTGCGGGGAAAGTTATTTTGCATACTTACGCAACACAAAAGCTCTCTCGACCCCAAAAAGCCTCACGAGTTCGTTTTTCAACGTTACTTCGAGGCTTAATAATCGACGATTTACAATGTAAAACGATGACACAGCATAACTTCGCACCTATAGAACTATGGCGCTAAGCGGTCAATATCCCACTGTTGATCATGCTTAGAGAAAAGGAACCGGTCATGCAAGCGATGTTCGCCACCTTGCCAAAATTCGATGCTTTCAGGTTTAACTCTGAAACCACCCCAAAAGCTTGGTACCGGAATTTCACCTTTGGCAAATTTTTGCTTCAGCTCTAAATACTTCCCTTCTAAAATACCGCGCGCAGAAATACGACTACTTTGCTTGCTCGCGATTGCTGCGAGTTGGCTCTCTTTAGGACGAGAAGAGAAATACTTCATATTCTCTAATGCCGATAACTTTTCAGCCGTGCCAGTAATATGAACTTGTCTTTCTAAAGGGTGCCATGGAAAGTGAAGGCTAATTTTGCAATTATCTTCCAGATGCTGAGCTTTACGGCTACCTAAATTAGTGTAAAAAATGAATCCCTCTTTATCGACATTTTTCAGTAACACTATTCGCTGAAATGGCTGACCATCCTTATCCACAGTCGCAACCGTCATTGCCGTCGGATCGGTAAGTTTGGCGTTAATCGCCTGCTCTAACCAAAAATTAAATTGCTCAATAGGATCGGCTTTTAGGTCTTTTCGTCTTAAACCGCCTTGTGCGTATTCACGACGAATATCTGTCAGTTCCATTTCTACTCCTTAGAATTTTTTTTAGATTTTGCGCTGTTATATCACGAAACACAAGTAACAATCGAAATTCGCCAAACCAACTCTTAGACAAACAAACACTTACAAACTGGAAGCCCTTGATAACTGGATCGCGTTAATATGTGGCTCAAACTGATAAGCTAAATAAACACCCACATGATCGGCATATCTTCGAGGTTTATTTGTCTAAGTTATCGACGTTTTCATCATCGCTATCGACCAATTCACAATTCATCATCAAATCAGTCATCATTGGTCTCGTCAGTTTAATATTGATCTTTTTCAGCGTAACTCAATACAAGCAAACACAACTACAAAAACAGTTCAACGCAAGCGCTCAGAAAGCCTACCAACAGATAGATTCTGAGCTCGCCAAATTTCAGCAAATACCCAACTTACTGGATCACGACCCACGAATAGCGGCTTACTTTGAGGGGAAATTAAGCTCTGAAACACTGAATGAATTACTCGAAGAGTGGTCCGTTCAAAGCCTTGCAGACACCATCTACATTAACGACTTGAGCGGTGTCAGTATTGCGGCAAGTAATCATGATCAGCCCAATAGCTTTGTTGGCAATAACTACGCATTTCGTCCCTACTTTCAACAGGCAATAAAGGGGCTGTCATCCCAATACGTTGGCTTAGGGATCAGTTCGAATAAACGTGGCTACTACTTTTCATCCCCACTCTTCTTTAAGCAAACCATTGTTGGCGTTTTGACAGTGAAAGTCAGCTTGGAAAATATAGAGCAGTTGATCCGTACTGATAACATGCAAATAATGGTGATTGATAGCAACAACATCGTTTTTCTAAGCAGTTTCGCTCCGTGGCTATATCAATCAGTATCCCCTTTAAACGCAAAACAACACCAAGTACTGCAGTCAACACGTCAATATGGCGTGCAAGAAATCAGCTTGCTCACAGAGCCAAATATTAGTCCGCTTTTCGCTGCAGATCTGACTCTACCAACCGAGCAACTACTCTCAACCGATGATCACTACCTATACGCTCAACCATCGAACACAAACGGCTATCAAATTTTAGCACTACAACCAAAGAGTCAACTACTGATAGCAACCAGTGAGGTCGCTATTATCTATCTGCTGGTCTATAGCCTGCTCATCGTGGTCACTTGGTACTGGAGACAAACATATCACGCAAAAAACGCACTGCTAAACTTAAACCAAGCACTAGAAAGTAAAGTAGAAAAGCGCACTCAATTTTTACAACACGCCAATGAACAGTTGGAAAATACAATTTTTCAATATCAGCAATCTCAACACGAGCTAAAACAGACTCAGCATGAATTGACTCAAGCGGCAAAATTAGCGCTATTGGGAGAACTATCAGCCAGTATCAACCACGAAATTAATCAACCGCTTACCGCAATGAGGACTTACAGTGAAAACAGCCTGCGTCTATTAGAGATGGGACACCTAGATTTAGTGACGAGTAACCTCAACAAAATGGTAGAACTCAATCAAACCGTCGGGGATATTATTAGCCGCTTAAAAGTGTTTACTCGTAAAAGTACCCAAAGCGATACCTGTTCCGCTTGCGTGCATTTAGCAATAAATAACGCTATCGGTATTCTAAGCACTCAAGCAATACGCCAAGGCGTTACACTGCGTATTCCCGCAATTGCGAATGACCAATATGTGGCAATTCACTCCGTTCAGTTAGAGCAAGTATTAGTCAACCTAATCCACAATGCTTTGCAAGCCTTAACAGAGTCGCACAACCCACAAATCGGCATTGAGTGGGAGGTGAACAACAGAGAAGGCAACCTTCATTTTTGGGATAATGGGCCGGGGATAAATGACACAGAACTTACCACGCTATTTGACCCATTTTTCACAACAAAACCAGAAGGATTAGGGCTCGGGCTTACTATTACGAAGCGAATTATTGAAGCGCATCATGGATATATCACAGCCCATAACCGAGAAGAAGGCGGATTAGCATTTACTATTCGGCTACCACTTGCTCGGTCAAATCACGGATCGGATATAAAGGAGGAAGAATAATGCTAGATCAAACCATCTACTTAATCGATGACGAGCCAGCAATCCGAGATGCGATTTCTCAAGCGTTACTGATTGAACAGATCCATGTTGTGACTTTTCCTAATGCCCTGGAAGCTTTCAGCACGATTGATATGACAACGCCAGCGATTGTGATAACAGATATTCACATGCCAGTGATGACAGGGCTCGATTTCATGACCCAGTTACTAGATAACAACCCTCACTTTCAAGTCATTGTACTCACAGGATATGGCGATGTATCGACGGCTGTAACCGCGATGAAATCAGGAGCATGCGATTTTTTAGAAAAACCTTTTTCAACCGAAAAACTTCTCGCCTCAATCTATAAAGCACAAGAAAAGCTCACTTTAGTGAGAGAAAATATCTGGTTAAAAAAAGAGTTAGAGATGCAGAGTCAGGTTGGCCCAAAACTCATCGGTCATTCCAAAGCCATTATCGATTTACGGCGCAAGCTGATAGAACTCGAACCCAGACTACCGATCATTTTTGTTGGTAAAGTTGGAACAGGTAAACGTATCGCCGCGCAGTACACCCATGACATTCATTCATCGCCACAAGCTGAGCTTTATCCCCTTTCGGCTTATACGTTATGCGAATTACAAGAGTGCGAGCTGATTAATTCTATTTCTAAGCTTGCGGACCACTACCAGGGAGGAACGATTTACATTCACTCCGCGGAAATCCTAACCCTTGCGCATTGGCAACAACTACTGACAATTAACATGCACAACTGCCGCCTCATTCTTGCAACCAATACACTGCCTCAAGAAATTGAATCATCACAGAATCAACCGACCTCCCTTTTGTATCATTTTTCATTACCAGAACTGAAAGATAGACATGAGGATATTGGTCTACTGTTTAAGCACTTTGTCCGTGGGGCGGCAAGTCGATATCAGTTACAGCCTCCCACCATTAAAAACTACGAAATTCAACAACTCGAAAGCTACGAATGGCCAGAAAACATCAAACAGCTACGTCACTATGCTGAGATGAGAGCTCTAAAACCTGCGGAAGAATCCCCTGAAGTATTGTTGTCTGAGTTAACCACGGAGAGCGATTCATTTTCTAAGAAAACAGAGCGTTTTGAACACTCTCTACTAATGGATGCTCTGCAACGACATAACGGCCGTTTGAAAGAAATCCAACAAGAGTTGCAAATCTCACGAAAAACGCTCTATGACAAACTGAAAAAACACCAATTAGATAAATCTCACTTTAAAACTTAGAGGTTTAATAAAATCCCAATGGCTGTTGTATAATAAGGTAATTACCTAAAAACTTTAACATTTTGTTAAAATCAGCCTAAAATATCGTTGAGACTTAAACGATGCATGCTGACAAGGAACGCACATGAGTAATAAAAACTACGACAAGCTCTCAAAGAATGAGCTTGATTACGTAGATGACAAAACCGCGGCATTGCTTCTCAATACTCCGACTAGCGCACGATTGATGCTATGGATCATGGTTCTATTCTTTATTATTGCTGGGCTTTGGGCCTCTTGGGCAGAAATAGATAAAGTCACCGTAGGCCAAGGAAAAGTGGTGCCTTCATCTCAAATCCAAATTATTCAAAACCTTGAAGGTGGTTTAGTTAAAGAGATACTGGTTCATGAAGGGCAACAAGTCCAAAAAGGACAACCTCTATTACTGATCGACGACACTCGTTTTCGGTCGGATTACCGTGAGCGAGAACAGCAAGTATCAAATCTAACGGCGAATGTTTTACAACTTTCAGCTTCAATAAGCAGTGTGGTTATCAATGAAGAAGTTTCTCAAAAGAATTGGGAAGACAGCGTAAAAATTGATTATGGAAAACTCGCTTTCCCTCCTCTATTTAGCGAACTTCAGCCGAAATTAATTAGTCGCCAAAAAGCAGAATATCGACAAGATCTTAATAGTCTACGTAACCAACTGTCAGTTTTTGATCAACAAGTCATTCAGCGACAACAAGATCTGATCGAAATTCAAGCCCGAGCCAGAAACCTCAAGAGAAGCTACCAATTTGCACAGAAAGAACTCGAAATTACGGAACCATTAGCTGAAGAAGGCGTGGTACCGCGTATTGAGTTACTAAAACTTCAACGCCAAGTGAACGATACTAGACGTGAACTGACCTCTAGCGAATTGAAGATCCCACTTCTGCAATCTGCAATCAAAGAGGCGATGCTTAGCCGAATTGATGCTGCACTAAAATTTCGTTCAGAGCAGCAAGAGAAGCTCAATGACGCGCAAGACAGGTTATCTGCCATAACAGAATCAGCAGTGGGCTTGGAAGACAGAGTTAACCGTACCAATGTTATATCACCCGTTACCGGCACCGTAAAAACACTGAACTTCAATACGGTGGGAGGGGTAATTCAGCCTGGGATGGATATCGTCGAAATCGTTCCCACTGAAGATACCTTGCTGGTTGAAGCTAAAATAGCCCCACAAGATATCGCTTTTTTAAGACCTAACTTGGCAGCAATAGTGAAGTTTAGCGCCTATGACTTCACTAAATATGGCGGTTTGGAAGGCGTGTTGGAACATATCAGTGCAGATACAACACAAGACGAAGAAGGGAACAGCTTTTACATTGTGCGAGTTCGTACCGAAAAAACCAACTTTGGTCATGATAAAGAGTTACCCATTATTCCCGGAATGACCGCATCCATCGACATTATCACTGGAAAAAGAACCGTGTTGGAGTATCTACTCAAGCCAATCTTAAGCGCTCGAACTAATGCTCTAAAAGAATGATGCTTTAAAAGAGTAATACACTAAATAAAAAATAGATTGGACATCGAGCTCTATCTTTTGATGAATTCGACGGAAGCCTTAAAGGAGAACAACGTGATAACTGACCTTAACTTCTTGGATACAGTGACTTTTAAATGAAACTTAAGCTAGCAGCTCTTTCATTTTCAATACTATTAGCCTCTTTTACATCGCTAGCATTAAACACGAAAGAACAACAGTGGATTGACGCTGTCACTATCACTTATGGTGAACGAGCAGGGAAAAGAGTAAACACTTGGCGAAATCAGATTGCGAAGTTTCATCAGTTGCCAGAAAAACAGCAACTCACTTCAGTCAATCGATTCTTTAATCAGCTCTATTTTGTTAATGATATCGATTTATGGGGAAAAAAGGATTATTGGGCAACACCGCTAGAGTTTCTAGGTAGTAATGCTGGAGATTGTGAGGATTTTACTATCGCCAAATACTTTTCATTACTCGAACTTGGTGTATCAGATAAGAAACTTCGTTTGGTGTATGTTAAAGCAATAGAACTGAATCAGTTTCATATGGTATTAGCCTATTATTCAAAACCCAGCGCCGAGCCTCTGATTTTAGACAACATTAATCCTGAAATAAAACGAGCGTCTTCACGCCCAGATTTACTACCGATTTATAGCTTTAACGGTAAAAACTTGTGGCTAATGAAGTCAAAGAACTCAAGCGGAAAATTAGCTGGTAAGTCATCAAGGCTCAGCTTGTGGAACGATTTACGCTCTAGAGAGCGAAACTTAAACTTAAATAAACCAATTATAAATTATGATGAGTAAGCACTATGACTTTATATAGACAACTTGTCGTGGGGATGACAGCGGTATTTTTGATGCTCATAGCGTCAGTGTTCATTATCGAATTCAATACCACTCGCGATAACCTAGAGCAGCAGCAACGCTCTGAAGTAAATAATACAATCAATACCGTTGGCTTGGCACTCGCCCCTTACTTAAAAGACAATGACACTGTCGCCGTTGAATCAGTAATCAATGCCCTGTTTGATGGAAGTTCGTATTCAGTGGTCAGGCTTATTTTTCTAGATTCAGGTGAAGAAATTCTCCGTTCATACCCTGTCGGTTCGAAAGAGGTTCCAACTTGGTTCACTGACCTTCCATTATTTGAAAAAATACATGATCGCCGAGTCGTCACCAGCGGATGGATGCAACTTGCGGAAGTTGAAATCGTCAGTCATCCCGGCCCTGCCTACTTACAACTGTGGAAAGCATTTATCGATTTGATCACCGTTTTTAGTGGCATCTTTCTCATAGGGTTAATCTCGATATCTTTGATTTTAAGACACGCTTTAATTCCACTAAAACAGATCGTCAACAAAATGGACCAAATTGCCAACAATCAATTTGGTGAACCGTTAGAAAGGCCAAACACCAAAGATCTCATTTCTGTTGTTGACGGTATCAACCACATGTCGACGCAAGTTGAGATTGCTTTTCAAGCTCAAGCCAAAGAAGCTCAAAAATTACGAGACCGAGCTTACATTGATCCTATTTCTCAACTTGGAAACCGTGCATTTTATCTTGCCCAACTTAACCAATGGTTATCTGAATCAGCCGTTGGTGGCCTAGCCGTTTTACATGCTCAATTCATTAAAGATGAATATGATGAAAAAGGATATGAACAAGGCGATCTTCTTATCCATGATCTCTCTGCACAGCTTAAACATACGATTACCTCAACAGGTGCAACCATCGCAAGGATCTCTTCCGATGAATTTGGTTTTATTCTGCCAAATATGGATGAGAGTGAGTTAAAAATTGTTTCTGACAGCATCATCAATTGCGTGCGCAGTATGGACTCCGATCCTACTGGAATGGCAAATCCTAAGATCTCGCTGGGTGTGACATTTAACCGTACCCCGAAAACAACCACAGAAATTTTATCTTTAGTCGATAATGCGTTATCGACAGCAAAAGCAGATCCCTCTCTACCATACGCGTTAATTTGCAGTGATAAAGGACAAAACATCCTCGGTAAGCAACAGTGGAAAACTCTTGTTGAAGAAGCGATTCACAATGGTTGGGTCAATTTCAGATTCCAAGAAGCCAACAATAGCTGGGGAAAAACATTCCATCGTGAAGTCTTTTCATCAATAGAAAAAGATGGTGAGCGATACAGCGCCAATCAGTATTTATTCGCTCTTGAGCAACTTCAAGCCAGTCACATCTTTGATGAATTTGTTATCCAGTCAATTATTGAAAAATTACATAATGGTGAGTTTGACTGTCCTATCGCAATTAACCTTGCCCAAAGCAGTGTCTCTCAGCCAAGCTTCATTCGTTGGGTGAGCAAGATGTTGGTCAAACACGCCTCCATTGCAAACAAGTTACATTTTGAGATCCCTGAAAATTGCTTTGTTAATGCCCCCCACTACACCGCGTTATTGTGTAATGCTATTCGTACTGCTGGCGCTGATTTTGGAGTAGACAACTATGGTCGTAACTTCCAGTCTCTCGATTACATCAATGAATTCAGACCCAATTACGTGAAATTGGATTACTTGTTCACTCACCACTTAAACGATGAAAAACAGAAATTCACACTGACATCCATCTCTCGAACAGCACATAACTTAGGGATAACAACCATAGCATCACGCGTGGAAACTCAAACCCAATTAGATTTCTTGTCAGAAAATTTTGTTGAAGTGTTCCAAGGCTTCATCGTTGATAAATAAGAATTAAGGTTCAATTGAATGCAAGATCCGCTACTCAATTCGCTTATCTATGTTAGCCGTTATTACGGACTAGCGAATTCACCTGAAGCGCTAATCAATGGCCTACCGCTAACAGACGGAAGGTTAACGCCTTTCCTATTTCCGCGTTCAGCAGAACGCGCAGGCCTAGTAGCAAAAGAAAATCGCTCCAAACTATTGGACATTCCTCTTCTCATTCTTCCTGCTGTTCTGCTTCTCAAGAACGGCGGAGCGTGTGTGCTCATCAATATAAACAAAGAGACGCAGGAAGCGGAGGTGATCACCCATGAATCTGGCATGATCCCCGTGAACTTGCCTTTGGCTGAACTTGAAGAGCAATACACTGAACGGTACTTTCTAGTAAAAAAACAGTTTCGTTATGATGAACGTTCGCCGGAAGTACTCAAAACTAGAGAAGGTCACTGGTTTTGGAGTACGTTATGGGAATCACGCAACATTTACCGAGATGTATTGATCGCTTCAATCTTAATCAATATGTTTGCGATAGCCGCTCCTATGTTCACACGAATAGTGTATGACAAAGTCGTCCCTAATCTTGCATTTGAAACCTTGTGGGTACTCGCGAGTGGTATTTTTGTCATATTCACTTTTGATTTGTGCTTAAAGTTACTCAGAAGTTACTTCATTGATGTTGCAGGTAAAAAGTCAGACATTCTGATTTCATCCAAACTATTCAGTAAAGTGATGGGGATCCGCATGGAGTCAAAACCTCCATCCGTTGGGGCTTTCGCTCGCCATCTACAAGAATTTGAATCCATTCGTGAATTTTTCACATCAGCGACGATGTCATCGTTGATCGACTTGCCCTTTGCTCTGCTATTTTTAGGCTTAATCTGGCTGATGGCTGGCAATTTAGTATTAGTACCCATCGTTGGTGTGGTCATCTTAATTATCCACTCTTTACTGATCCAAGGCCCGCTGAAAAAAACCATTGAAGAGGGATCCCGACTTGCCTCACAGAAGTACGCCAATTTAATAGAAAGCTTGGCAGGGTTAGAAACGGTTAAAATTCTTAGTGCGCAGAGCCAGTTTCAGTACCGCTGGGAAGAAGCCGTCGCTCATATGGCGAACTGGAATATTAAAAGCCGTCGCTTAACCGACAGCATCCAAAATGCCGCAGGGTTTGTTCAACAAAGCACAAATGTGGGAATGATTATCTTAGGTGTCTACCTCATTGCTGAAGGCGAACTGACAATGGGTGGGCTGATTGCAGCAACCATGTTAAGCGGTCGTGCCATTGGCCCACTGGTTCAACTATCCCTACTATCAACGCGATACAACCAAGCTAAATCGTCAATGACCATCATTGAACAAGTGATGTCCATGCCTGATGAACAAGAAGAAGGAAAACGCTACATTCATCGTCCAGTCATTCAAGGGAAAATCGAACTCGATAATGTTACTTTCCATTACCCTGACTCGCCAGTCGCATCCATTCGCGGGCTCTCCTTAACCATTACCCCAGGAGAAAAGGTCGCCATCATTGGCAGAATAGGCTCAGGAAAAACAACGCTAGAACGCTTGATTATGGGCCTGTATAAGCCAACAGAGGGTCATGTAAGGATTGATGAGACCGATATTGAGCAACTTCATCACGTAGATGTCAGACGCAATATAGGCTGTGTTCCACAAGACAGTAATCTATTCTTCGGCTCGATTCGAGATAACATTACTTTAGGCCGAACATTAGTGGACGATCGCGATGTAATGGATGCCGCTAACCGAGCTGGGGTCACGGTATTTACTCAACAAGACCCTGCGGGTTTAGATCGACAAGTTGGCGAAGGCGGTTTGCAATTATCAGGAGGCCAGCGACAAGCCGTTGCCATTGCGAGAGCATTTTTAGGACGACCACCAATTTTGCTACTGGATGAGCCCACAAGTGCCATGGATAACCGCTCTGAAATGCATATCAAGCACCAGTTGAGCCAATTAATGCCAAGTGAGACATTAATCCTAATTACGCATAAAACTTCAATGTTAGATATTGTCGACCGCGTTATTGTTATGGAAAAAGGCAACATCATTGCCGATGGACCAAAAACGCAAGTATTAGCTGATTTGAAGAGAGGGAAAGTAAAAGCAGCAAGTTAACTCTGATCTTACTTGTATTGTTAATATGGGTATCTAAAAAGTTATTGATAATAAAGCTCTTATCACTTGATAAGGGCTTTATTTTTAAGTATTGATTACATCGAAATATCGTCATCTGACTCAGCGTCACTTCCCTCTGCCAACTTGGACTCACAAGATATCTCGTAATGATTAAATGAAAAAACACTCGGCCCATGTACTCGTTTCGTCGTAATAAACTCATCGCCATAATGAACACTCACTCGGGTGTACACCTTATCAATCACATCTACCGTCGCTGTTTCCAGTAAGCCATCAAATTCTAACTCAAGTCCTTCAAGGTGTTTTTTCACTTTTTCCAAAGTCACGCTGTTTTGAGCTTTCATCTGTTCAATAATGTGCGCCTCTTCATCACTCCGCTCCGCTTTTGGTTTTTTCTTAAACTCCATCTCTTTACGAATAACATCCATTGTTGCAGCTTGCGCGATTTTATACTGCTCTTTGTACTTAGCTATTTTCTCTTTATACATGTCGTATCGAGCAAAAGGGATAACTTTTGTTGCATTGTCCCCTTCAACACCTAAATGCACACATTGAATTTTGCGTCCTACTTTAGCGCAACCGCCGTTTAAGGTGCCTTGCTTTTGATTGCCGTCTTCAACAATTAAATCATGACCACAGCGAATTTCATTATTCATGCTGTGCACGCTGAGTCTTATATCTTGTCCCGCTTGCAAATCTGAAAATTGAGCGTAGTTAGCCGTTATTGAGCCGCTAGATCTCACGTGACAGGTTTTTTCCTCACCATCACTTACGGTGTGACCAATGATCCCTTTTCCTACTTGTATGTCGCCTTGAGCACGAACATCGGCCGACTCAATAAAACCACCAATAGTGATTGAACCCGTCGCTTTGACAATCATCCCCGGTTCGACATCTCCAGCAATAACGACGCTACCTTTAAATTTTATATGCCCCGTAGCCACGCTTACATTTTTCACACACATGGCGTTATCTACATCAATCGTTTTAGGCTTGATTAGCGGCATACCAGCAAAACTTGCGAGTAATAAGTTGGGGTTATCTGGGGAGATATGAGTCCCCTTGCCAGGCTGGAGTGCGACATCATTTCCTGGCTGAGGCGGGATAATTTTGCCTTGAACAGTAAATCCAGCCTCACCTTTTGTTGACGGGATTCTTTTCATTACTTGTTCGTTTTCAGCGACCGTAATCGTCTCACCTAGATTACGCATATCCAACTTACCAGTGCTAGTTTTATCGCCCTGAGGCTTAAGAACTTGTTTAGTAACATCATCCACCAAAGGGATAAACTGGCTGTCAGTCCCTTGAATCGGCATTTTCCCCTGAGCAACGGGTTGATTGAAAACCTCACCTCCAGCTAAACTTGCGCTTACGGCCATGACTTTTTTTAGGGCTAACTTATTTATGCCTTTCGTTACATGAGCAGTTGCGAGCGCATGAACAATTTCGTTACCACGTAAGCCTCGCCCACGATAAGCACCTGTAATCACCATGGTGGCAAGCATGTCGTTATCAGTGACTTCAACAACCGATGTCGCATTACGAGACTCAGCAATGACGAAACCTTCATAAGCATCACCTTTACCATCTTTTGCGCAATTAATGAAACGAGTTACCTCTGATTCTAATAAGCATAAGTCTTGGGCATCTAAAGCATCAAGCGCTTCATCTAACCCTGTCTGATCGAAATTGCTTTCAACGACAACCGTCGATGGCAGTTTCGCAATGACCTGCTTATCGTCTTCAGACATAGAGACAACTTTATTCCACATATTTACGCTCTCATACAGACAACTTAGACATTATGGAATCAGTCTATCCAAATTATAAAATAGTTAGAATGCTGTCATATCAATAATCAGCGTTACATCACTTACTTTCATTGTGGAAAAAACGAAATAATTATGCGCATTGATTGGATGCGATTTATACCATGATTAATCGTATCTATTGTCTCTTCACTTTCCTCAACTTATTGAGTAGTCGTATTTTTTACAAATTATTGACGTCATAAATATGCCAATAGATCATTAGGCATTTTTATGTACATCCGCTCGTTGTCGGTGAACATTCGATTTTTATTCAACCTTATAAACGTCACCTAGGTATCCAGTGTGGCATTCGGCATCGGTGAATCTTTGAGTAGGTTAGTACTGAAGTGGCATCAAGATGAGATAAGAATAAGGTAAACTTTTGATGTTAATTATTGGCAGCAGTGACGTTCTAGAATAACGAGGCGTTTTACAGTGTAAATCGCCCCTTCGGCTATTTATTTACAGTGTAAATTGAGCAATAACTGGAGATGATCTCGAACATAACGCTCAGCCTGTTTCCTGCCTGACAGATCCAACATATCACAACACTGAACCCAGCTACGTTTTTGGATCACTTTCAGTATGAGCAAATCACTGATTTCATCTTTGTGACTCAGCGACATCTCTATAATGAACTTAGACGCGATAACTGCAATCCCATCAAAACTACCACCGCCTGAAATATAGCAATCAAGAAGATGAATCTCATCAGATGAAATTGAATCAATAGAAAGGGATGGTAGGAGAGTGAGAACCAGATCCACTTCCATTGCAGATAATGAATCGGAAACAAGATAACTCAGATTCTGAATAAACCGTTGATGTAATTTTTCGTACCAAACCTCAGTGGCTGCACCAAACGGCTTAACCATGAGTAAAGAGTGGCAACCACTTGCTTGATCGCGTTGATGACCAATATGTAAAGCTTCGTATCCAGCCAGATTCCAGAATGAGACAAGTTGCTGAGTCGCCCCGAAACTCGTCGCAAGATAATCAAAATCGAGAGTTGAAGATTCGAGTTTATTAAGCATGAAAGAACCCAATCCGAATCCTTGCAACTCAGGATGAACCGCAATACGCATGACACGCAAACACTTCTGCTTCGCCGCTACAGTGGCTCCAAGATGGTTAGCAAGAGTCGTTGGGACTAAGTGTCCTTTAGGTCGTCGTTTGCCACGTTGAATATCATCGATTAAATCATCAGAGAGATTTCCCTCTTCAACAACAAGAAGGCAGCCAATACAATCTGTGCCAGAAAAAAGTCCAAATAGATGAATTGAGTCATCGGCTAGAAGTTGGATCAAATCATTTGGTGTTGTTTGATAGTGGGCATTAACCAACAATGCAAAACACGCCCGTAGAGGATTATGGATTCCATGACACTGTTCATTCAGTATATCAACTTCAGGAACAGCATGACGGCTAAGCGCAGCTTCAACTAACTTAGCCCCAACTAACTTAGCTTTATCCAAATGTAGCCAACTCATCTTCTCTAAACTCTGTTCTTCAATCCAACGCTTAGAGCGCTCAACATCTATCGGCTCAAGTTCGACATTGAGAAGAAAACTATCAAAGAGCCACTTTTCTAAAGGGTCACCAACATTCCAACGAATAGGCTGCTCTAAATAAAATGGCTTCCAACCCGGTCTTACCTCATTAAGCCACGCTTGAAACTTTAGTCCAAAGCCTCGTCCACTCCCTTCGTATCCATGAACTGTGGTAGAAAAAACGATTCGGTGATGACGCTGAACATACCTTTTGAGCATGGGTAATGGAATGGCCGCGGCTTCGTCAACAAACAATACATCACATTCGTTAATTCGGTTTAGAAGCTCATCGGGCGCAATAAATTCAAGTGATGACGATGAGGTCTGCAAATGATGCTTTGTGATAAAAGTGGAGCTTGGTAAGCCCTTAAAAGCATGCTCAAAAATAGGAGCAACAGCTTGAGAATTAGGAGCCGTGACCATTATCTTAAGAGGGCGTTCCCTCATCAACTGAGATGCAGCGATACCAAGTGCACTACTCTTACCACGGCCTCTATCTGCTGTTAATACGAGTGGCCGCTTACGATGCCCGAACACGACATTTTTTATCATGTCGATCGCTTCCGTTTGCTGGCGAAAGGGCGTAGGAATAGAAAGAGGAGTATCACCTAGGGCATCATCAACAATGACAGAAGGAAGAGCTGGCAAGCCCCCCTCTGAATCAATCAAATAGAGTTGAGACAAACAACCCTTCAACCAATGCTGCGCGATAGACTGTTCTTCATTTTCTGCGATTAAGATGAATAACAGCCCTCCCCCAACTAACGAACCGAGCGCAGAGCTAAAACTATTGGCATCAAACCCATCGCGAAAATCGCAGATCAACCGCTGACACTCTCTCCCTAAAAAGCGTTTACCTTGTTTAAAACTAACAGATTTGCAATTTGTTCTCTTTGATCCACCGAGCTGAAAAAATGTAGGTTCGTTTAACTGAGTGGATTGTAAAGTATCCGCCAAGTGGGATGAAAGAAGCGTATCTTGCCATCGGGCGTCGCCATCTAACACAACACCATAGCGGTGATTGTTTTTCTTCGCGATATCGACAAGATCAATTAGAAAGGATTGTTGTGAATTCATAAGGGTTCTCAAGTTAGTCTACGATAATATTATCACAAGACATAAAAAAAGCCGCACTTGGCGGCTTTTGAGAACATAGTAAAATATTGAAACTAGTTTAATTTTGTTTGAACAAAATCTAGAATTTCCTGCATGGTCGCATCGTCAACTTTTTTCAAATTCAACGCTAAATTAGCACCTTTGCGGCTATAGCTCGCTCTGCCTTTTACAAACTCAACTTTTGCTGTCGTCGCATTTTTCTTAGGTGGCGATAACTGATAGATCCATGCTTCAATCGTTTCAGTCACATCTTTTGTTAAGCGAGCGACACCTTGAGCTTGGCTACGTTGCCAAACAAAACCGTCTTCAGATAAACACTTATCAAGTAGAGTTGACTGTTCTTGTGTGCTTAACTCGCCAAATTGCTTGTGTAACTTAACGATTGTAGGACGCCCCAAGTCACCCACATTTGGGTATGCTTGCAACAGTTCGAGTGGCAATGACGCTGCTTTCAGTGCCCCACTCACTAATGCTTCACTACATTGAAACATTGCTGCTAATGCTTTTTGATCTTCCACTTCACCACTATCGAGCTTAGCTTGCATCTCTTTACCCTTCTCATACAGAGAAAGTGGCTTATGAGCATTTGCAACATCAGACAAAAACTTAGCGCGTTCGGCATTGATATCATCAGCAACGTAGATTAAAAACTCTTTTTCCGCAAGAATACATGACATGCGACGACGACTACCGTCTAGTACTTCGATTCTTCCATCTTCAGTTCTACGACCAACAGCAGGATATTGCTGTCCACGTTCACGCAATGTCGTTAAAACATCAGACAAAGCATGTTCATTTAAAAATGATTGTTCACGGGCATTTTCCGCAAAAACAACCGTCTTTTCTGTGATGCTATTCGCTGGGATTCGGATCAATTCGAATGAAACAAGTTCCTCTCCGGCCACCGCCAACTCAATAATCTGAGTCTTATCTTTTGCTGCGGTTTGTGCTTCTTGAGGAGTGACAACTCGGCGCTTATTTGCTTTACCAAATAATTTAGCATTCAAGTCAGAAGTTTTAATAGCCATATTCTAATTACCCTTGATTCAATGACGACCAGTTACTATGCAATAAGCGTTCAATTTCTAATGCACTCTTTTGGACTGCGTCTTGAGCGGTCGCTAAGGTTTTCTTACCACCTTCAAAATCACTTGTCGTCAAATCAAAAACGGTGCTGTAAGTATCCGCGCAAGTTTCAAATGCTCGACTACGTGGAATCGTTGCCATCGTAACTTGATCACCCAACAAATAGTTCATTTCAGTCAGTACTGAAAGTTGCTTTTTATTATCATCTTCAAACATGGTAGGCATTAAACGAACGAACTCTAAGCCCTTCCAGTCATCAGGGAACATCTCGTATACCGTAGGTAGATGCTGGAAGAAGTTCACAGTTGATGCCCAATCCAGTCGTTTTGCCGCACATGGAATAAGCAGTGCATTAGAGGCATACATCGCATTCCAAACCAGCGGGTCAACGTGAGGACCGGTATCGATCATGATGACATCAAAATCGTCCGCAATCTTATCGATGAGTTTCTCTTTTAACAGACGAACAATATCTAGTGATTGATCTTGAGAAAGGTTCTGCCAAGCTTCAGCGTTAAACATCGCATCTTCAGGGAAAGCAGAAATCGTCTTCAAGTTCGGATATTGAGTTGGCAACAACACATTTTTGTGTAGGAATTCAGCATCAACATCGACACCTTCGGGAACATTATCCAGCATAATATCGACAGCAGAGTAGATATTCTCATGCTCAGAAGCACTAATTTGTGGATTCAAAAATAGACGTAAAGAGCCTTGTGGATCTAAATCGATAAGACAAATACGGTAACGTTTGTCTAAATTCAGAGACAAACACGCAGCAAGGTGAACGACGGTCATTGACTTGCCTGTCCCACCTTTCTGATTCTGAACATTAATAACCCAAGGCTTATTATTGCCATGTTTTTTACGCTGGTGAAATTTATCAACGCCAGCAGCATCCATTATCATGTGCGCTTCTTGCAGTGATATAGAGTAGTGATTGGCATTATTTTTCGTAAATTGATGCCCTTGAGCTTCTAATTTACTGATTGCATCATCCAATTTTCGACGAGTTAACCCAGAACGAGTCTCCATTAATGCCTTAGACATCGGGGGAAAACGATCATCACTACGCTCTTCTAGCACAATTTCAATGCGATCAGCTTGAACCTGTTGTGTTTGCTCGGCTAGCCTATAGAGATTTTCTATTGTTTGTTCTCTTTTCATTGCCAAATTCCGTTAAAAATACCTTGAACAAATTGTACAGCAAATTAAAAGCAAAACAACAAAAAGGTGAACATACATTTTTGAGCTTAATCACAATAAATATTAAACATTAACGTCAAATACTGTGAAATCTCACTATTTATGCACAAATTTACTAGGAGAACAAGCTCCAAAAACTCATAAAACGAAAGTGTTACAGCGTCACTCATTTACAGTGTAAAACATACAATCATCGGAACGATTACTTTTCCTTCACAACTTACGGCTAATGTATTTCTAACTTTTTTCACTTTAAGCATGAAAGAACCGCCAGCTAACAATATGTCGCACATTCAGTCATCGGCATAAGAAACTATCCTGGTGAATTTTCACACAAAAACACACAAGCTATAAAATATAGCATGTCACAAGCCTAATAAATTAATCATAAACCGCTTCGTTACTCGTAAAAATATCATCATTTTCATAATAAACAGACCAAAAAACCTAAAGATTACGACAAGAAATCTAAAAAAACAGCAACGTCATAGTCAGACAACGACAACTAAGATCAGCTTTAAACCGTGTAAATCCTGTCAAAAATTAGGAAGCATGATCATGAAAGCTTCCTTGATCATGCTTACGGGGGTTTAACGGCATTATCGAACGATGATCAAGGGAAATATTACCTAACACACACAGAACGTTGATCATATAACTTAATGATCAACATTCGGAACAATGATCACCATATAAATATACGGAAGCATGAGTTTTTGACCACAAACTACGGGCAAATGCAGATAGAATAAGGCTTCATGGTAAATCGCCTCGATAATACGCACATCAACGTAGAGTTACCTCACCAGAAATCAATAGAATAAGTCCTTGATCATGCTTTCTATATAAAGACAAATATCGAGTTAACCAAAAATCAGAAATCCAAAGTCAAATTTGATGTAAACTTAACCAGTTAGAATGGAAATCCCCTCCAATCCACTTATCATGATCATGTTTCCTAGGCATTTAAATCGGTTTTAATGAAAATTGGGGTCAATTGCGTTGGATAAGTAAAAAATATCTGCCGTGGATAAAAAAGATCTGTGGATAACATGTGTAGGGCAGATGATCATTGTTTCGAAATCACCTTGATCATTCTTTACTTGCTTTAATGATCATGCTTCTAGATTTAGGTGATCATCTTTTCACGGTTTAAATGATCATCGTTTCAATCATCTTATGATCATGCTTCTGAGAGCCATTTATTTTACATCTTTATTTACAATGACTTACAAGCAAATCCACGGCCAGATCATTAGATCATATTATCAATATAATCATATTAATCAGAAAGATCAGTTATTTAAAAACAATAAATTTTTTCTTTATTTATGATCTATTTTTCTTTATTCTTTGGGAACTATAATGACATTACGGCTAGTGTGATACGGATCTAATCATGACCTCTGTGCAAAAAATTCTAATTAAAGCCCCGCGTAGCCATAAAGATGGTCACATGTTTGAAGTTTCTGAAGCTGCTGTTGATTGGATAGAACAATATCAACACTTCAAAGGAGTAACTAAAAGCATTATTGAATTGCTTAATTTGATCTCTTTAAGGAGTTTTACCAGCAAAGATGGTTATGTTTCAACAACAGACATTGTTGAAGCAACCGAAGGTCAACTAACAAGAGCAGCTTTACAGCAAAGATTAAGAGCAGCGGTGAATATCGGTTTATTCTCACAAACACCAGTTCGCTTCGAAGAGGGCCTTGCTGGTAAGACGATGTTACATAAATTTGTAAATCCAAATCAGTTGATTTCTGTTTTGGGTGCAACAAGCTTGATCACTGAATCTGCTAAATTTAACGAAAAAAAGAAACGTTCTAAAGCACTAGCCCAAACGAAGGTGAACAAGCGTTTACTCAATGAACATGGGTTGAACACACCACCAAGCATGAAAGATGAGGCCGATCAATTTGTTGTATCTCCAACGAATTGGGCCGGAATCATAGATCAAGCACTTGCTCCGCCAAGAACTCGAAAAAGTTACCAGAAATCGATGGTATCGATCTCAGGAACTAGAGCTGTGATCGAAACAAGATCATCTAAAAACATTATGACCGTTGATGATCTTATGACGCTTTTCGCGTTGTTTACACTCACTGTTCAATATCACGATCATCATCAAGATGACTACCACCTTGATGCGAAACCGACGCCAAATAAAACGCCCCTATATATTACTGATATTTTATCTCTTAGAGGTAAGAAGGATAGTGGTCCTGCACGTGATTCGATTCGAGACAGTATCGACAGAATTGAATTCACCGATTTTCAACTGCATGAACTCACTGGCCGATGGTTAAGTGAAAACATGCCAGAAGGCTTTAAGAGCGATCGTTTTAGATTTCTAGCTCGTACTATTACTGCATCAGAAGAAGCCCCTACAGAAGGCTCTGACGGCGAAATACGCATTAAACCGAACCTATATATCTTAGTTTGGGAGCCATCATTCTATGAAGAGCTAATGACTCGTGATTATTTCTTCCTATTTCCACCAGAAATCTTGAGACAACATACGCTTGTTTTCCAATTGTATTCGTACTTTAGGACTCGTATGGCACGTCGTCATACTGACAGTATGTTACTCAGCGAACTGAACCAAAAACTGGCTAGAAATATCGAATGGCGTCGTTTTTCAATGGATTTGATCCGTGAATTGAAAAGGCTGTCTGAAGGTAAAAAGTCAGATGATCTATTTGTCGTAAATTTGTGGGGTTACCACTTAACGATCGAGACGATCGAAGAAAAAGGCAAGCCAACAGATTATCAAGTCGATATCAAATGCGATGTGGAAGAAGTATTGCGTTATTCACGAGCTCGTACCACGAATGCAGGTAAGCGAAACATGGCGCCAACCCTACCAAATCCGCTGCGAAATGAAATGGTGTCTAAGCAGAAACTCGAAGAGCTTTCAGAGATCATTGATGGAGAGTTTGAACCAATTCAACGTAAATCGCCATCTCCACGCGGCAAACTTGGTCGTCGAGTTAAGCAAAGAAAACACTTGGTTGAAATCAACGCTGACGAAATTACGATCACACTCTCTAAATACACCTCTCCAGAGGCGCTAGAACGCAGCATAATGGCTTTAGCCGCGATGACAGGCCATTCACCTAACTCAATCAAAGATGAATGTTCAGAGCTTATTGATAAGTTAGATTGGCTTCGCGTAGGAGAACAAGTTATTCCTTACGAAACATTGAGTAAGATGATTGAACTTTATAATGATCAAAGTGAAAACAAGCACCTCTCTATTGAACGCTTAATTTCTGGCTTGGCGGTTCGACGTAAAATTTGCAAGCAAGTCTTTGATGGACATTTAGATGAAGCCGTTTTCCGCGCATTGGATGAAGTGGCGATTGGTATTTGATGATAATCAGACATAACCTTGACGATGAACTGACATAGTAAATGTGATACTTGCTTATTATTTATCCCGAATAGACAACCTTTTGTCCTTTCTGATGAATTAATAGATTGGCTCATATTGTTACATTCATTCTGAATTGATTTTGCGAGTTCCTCGGAGCTCGCTTTTTTTTGCCCTAAATTCCATTCACCATTAAAAATCAAAAGTTTACATTATTAGATGCCGAAGCATGATCAAGTTCAGATCATACTTTCAATGGATCTTGTTGTTTTAAGTGGACTGTTATTTTGATGAGTTGATATTGGATCGATAGGGGATGATCAGTGAATCTGATGTTTCACACTGCTTTGATCATCGTTCTGAGACTGGCTTGTCATAAAGCGGACATGCGATTCGATCAATTTTTCGGACTCTTGTAACCAGCGCGACCCTTGCTGTTGATTCGCAAACTCCAAAGCGAGTACACACAAATGCTGTACTCTCTGCGTACACCACTCTTGTAAATCCGGCTCCGCTCTCGTGTCACAACATACCGCCTGAAGCTTGCTGTAAGCGAACATCAGATATTGGTAGGCTTTTTCTTGATGATGTGGATTTTGGTTTGAATTTCGGTAGAAAGTAAAGATACGCAGGCAGCCGTCTAACCAACATGCGATGCCTTTGCTTTGTTCATCCGTGATCAAAGGCCCCCAGAGTGCATCTGGAGGCGTTAAGATCAAAGGTTCTAACCATTCCACTTGATCATGCTTTCGGTTTTTGTACCAATCTCCGACGGGCTCTAACCAAGTGTCTAGTTCATTCATGCAACATTATCCCACTGTTTAACAAAGTGATTATCTGCGACTTGCTTAATTTCATGCTGTATTTCGCTGCTCTGTTTTCGAATACGATCTGCGTCTATGGAATAGTTTGACTCATTTTTTACGAGTTCACCAAATGGCAGATCGGGATCTGGCACCGCAGAGATCAACAATTTCGTATATGGGTGTTGCGGGTTAGTTAAGATCGACTGGGTTGAGCCCCATTCGACGATCTGTCCTTTATACATTACCGCGGTTTCTTCTGCTATGTAGTGTGCGGTCGCAAGGTCGTGAGTAATGAACAAGAAGCCTATCCCAAGCTCTTTCTTCATTTTTTGCATGAGATTGAGCACGCCAAGTCGAATTGAAACATCCAACATCGAGGTCGGTTCATCGGCAAGAATGACTTCAGCCCCAACCGCAAGCGCTCTGGCTAGGTTAACCCGCTGTCTTTGGCCGCCACTGAGTTCATGAGGGTATTTCGCGAGAGTTTCGACGGGTAACTCCACCAGCGTTAATAACTCTTTAAGGCGTTCTTCTAGAGCCGTTTTATTGGCGACTTGCTTATGAATCTTAAGCGGGCGCGTTAAGTGGTGCTCTATGGTGTGAGTAGGATTGAGTGAGCCAAATGGGTCTTGAAACACCATTTGCACACGGCTGCGGTAATCCAAGATGTCTTTGCGGCTGTTGAGTGTAGAAATGTCTTTGCCGTTGAATAGGATCCCTCCCTCAGTTGCAGGGTAAACCTTGGTCATCAGCCTCGCGCATGTGCTTTTCCCGCACCCAGACTCGCCAACCAGTGCTAATGTTCTTCCTGTATATAGGTCAAAGCTAACGCCGTGCAAGGCTCTGAATATTTCTTCTTTGCCAAATCCACCGCCGACAGTGAATTCTTTAACGAGGTTTTTTACTTGAAAAATAGGTTGTGACATAGAGCTCTCCTAGCAGGCTGTCGCGTGAGCATGTTCGTGAATATTAGGGAAAGAACTCCATAGTTTTTGGGTGTAGGAGTGCTGTGGATTGTTACGAATCTTATAGGCTTGGTTGACTTCAACGATTTGGCCGTGACGCATGATGGCAATGCGGTCGCATAGTTGACTCATTAATGCCAAGTCGTGGGTAATGAAGAGTATCGAAAAGCCAAACTCCTCTCTGAGTTGGTGTATCTGCTGCAAAATCTCACGCTGTACTACCACATCTAGAGCCGTTGTCGGCTCGTCCATGATGATCAGTTTAGGGTTAAGTGCGAGGGCAATGGCAATGACTAAACGTTGACGCATTCCCCCACTGAATTGGTGAGGGTATTCGGTGAGTCGGTGGCGCGGAATGTTGACCAAGTCGAGTAACTTTTCTGCGCGATCTTTCGCTTGTTTATTGTCCATTCCTTTATGATGGCGCAGCACGTCGGCAAATTGTTCTTCAATGGTTAACACGGGATTGAGTGAATTCATCGCACTCTGGAACACCATAGCAATCTCGCTCCAACGCAAGGTATTCAATTGGTTGTCTGATAAGCTCAACAGATCCTGTCCGCCAAAGAGTATTTGGCCACCAGATATGAACGCGGGCGGCTTATGCAGACGGTTAATAGCAAACGCGATGGTACTTTTGCCACAGCCAGACTCTCCAGCTAACCCAAAAATCTCACCCTGGCCAATGCTAAAGCTGACGGATTTGACCGCGTTGAAATCACCATCATCGGTGATGTAGTCGACGCATAAATTCTTCACTTCGAGAAGTGGTGTATCTGAATTTCCCACAGACATGATAAATACTCAGTTATGATATTGATAACCATTATCATTAGCATGTGTTGAATTTAGTGAAAGCGGTGAGCACAAAAATAATGAAGTAGCTCGAAATTTATCTTGAGTTGTTACACGAATTTTCAGCGGAGAAGAAGAATGGTGAGAGGGAAAATGAGAGTTGGATCAAACCACATTTCTTATGGGGAATCTTTTAAATGTAATTGCAGAAAATGCTTTTGGCAAAGTTTAAATGAGGCATTTATTAATTAGGTTTGTGAAGCGTCGGAATCATCACATTTCAGTACAGATTGTCTTAACAACGAAAACCACATTTGCTACAGATTACCTGTCCGCTACATGGTGCTTCGGAGGAAAACATGTCGATCAATTCAATCAACCATGACGAAATGACAAATATTGCAAATACGTGGGATATCACGGAAGAAGAAGTGAACCGTAAGCCTGAACGTCAACTAAAATCAGCGGAAGCTCGCAGACGCATTGAAGCGATGAGAGAGATTCGAGAAAGTGGTTTGAGTATGGATGAGGCGAGAGAATTAGGATTACTTCATTAATCAAATATAGAGATACCGCGTTGCAGTAAACGAGAATTCAAAAGGTGGCCGAGTCCACCTTTTTTGTTGCCTGAAGGAAAAGGCATCAGCCTGATGCCGTGTAATGGTGCAGTGATATTAAGATTCATTCTGTTGATTTGCTGTTCAATTGAGTGCGATTAGAATAAAAAGAAGTGGAAAAGGTGCGGTTTTCTTGCTGTTAATCGTATTTTCTACTCTGAAATCTTAATTGCTCTATGTTATATTTCCAGCCCAAATGTATTACTGAATGGGCTGCCTATGTCGATTAACCTGTCATTGCTTCCTCCCGATGAGAAAAATAAGATCGAGCTGGATAAACAGGCATCGTTTTTAGTTTGGAAATTAAAACAAGCTAAAGCGGGTCCTGAAGCAATCACCGAGCAAGCCAACAAAATTGTCGATGAGCAAGAAAAAGTATGGTTTGCGCAGTCTGTTGACAAATACAAGCGAGTAATGGGCGTCGCATAAGCGAAACGCTTTTTCTTCTGCATTAGTTGGAATTTAATGATCTAACTTTTTGCTAGAATCTGCCCTGTTAAATTGAATCAGAGAGAAGATCCCGATGGGAAGAAGTTTTGAAGTGCGCAAGGCCTCAATGGCGAAAACTGCAGGCGCAAAAATTAAAGTTTATTCTAAATACGGTAAAGAGATTTACGTACTGGCTAAGAACGGCAGTTCTGACCCGGACATGAACCTACCTCTTAAGCACCTAATCGCAAAAGCGAAGAAAGACCAAGTTCCAGCACACGTTATCGACAAAGCGATCGATAAAGCGAACGGTGGTGGTGGTGAAGACTTCCAGCCAGCTCGTTACGAAGGTTTCGGCCCTGGTGGCACAAGCGTAATCGTTGACTGCCTAACAGACAACGGCAACCGTACTTTCCAAGATGTTCGCCAATGTTTCGTTAAGACGGGTGCGAAAATCGGTGTTGAAGGTACTGTTTCTCACATGTTCGCTCACCAAGCTGTATTCCAGTTTGCTGGTGAAGATGACGAGATCATCCTAGAAACGCTAATGATGGAAGATGTAGACGTAACAGACGTTGAGCTAGAAGACGGTGTGATCACTGTATTCGCTCCAACGACTGAGTTCTTCAAAACGAAGACAGCACTAAACACTGCGTTTCCAGACCTAACTCTAGATGTTGAGGAAATCACTTTCGTTCCTCAAACTACAGCGCCAGTTGCTGAAGAAGATTCTGAGAAGTTCCAAAAATTCTTAGACATGCTAGACGACTGTGATGACGTTCAGCAGGTTTACCATAACGCTGAGCTGTAATAACGTATCTCTATTTTAGCCGAGCAATTTGCTCGGCTTTTTTGTGTCTCACTTTCACCTTGATCATGCTTCTGTCTGAATACCTTCTATGAGATCGTCAAGCTGCATATGTGGCAGAGCCATCAGGGGTAATATGTAGGGTGGGGCGTATTTACTTCCCTAGAATCCCATTCGCGCTTAATACAATCCGTTCATCCTCATTTATTGCCATTCGTCGCACTGTACTGCGGCATTCCATTTTTGTCGGTAACCTTTCAACATCAATATTTGAAAGGGACTGCAATCATGGCTAATCACATCAATTTATCATCTTCAATATTTTCACCATTTAGAAATATGGCTCGCCGAATACTGACAGCAACCGTTATTGGTGCAAGTTGCTTTGTATTGTTAGGAAGCAACCTTGCGAAGGCGAATCCACCAGCGGAATTAATTAACTTATATAACCAAGCCGCACAAGGGGATGAAGAAAAAGTTGAGCAAGTACACAAGCAACTGAACTCGCTGATTAAACAGCAAGGCGCAACACCACTCAATTTGGTCTATTTAGGCAGCACTGAAACATTACAAGGACGGGATGCATTCTTGCCTTGGAATAAAATGAAATACGTTGAGAAAGGGCTCGCAACGATAAATAAGGGACTTACCTTACTCGATAGTCAACTTATCCCTCTTGTGCAGCAAGAACGTATTCAGGGGATTCCTGAGAGCTATCTGACTCGCGCAATGGCAGCGGTTACTTACTCCTCTTTACCAGACATGTTTAATCATTTTGAACGCGGTTACGATCTTTATTTAGCACTACTGATGGAGCCTCAATTTGAGCAACAACCTTTTGCGGCAACGGCATGGATCTATCGTTATGCGATTCAAGCATCATTAAGAGCAAATGATCTGGATCAAGCACAAAAGTGGATGGCACTGATGGAGTCTAAGGATCCTCAGAATTTAGAAACTGAGACTGCAAGAGCACTCGTCGGTCAAAGTCGTGGTTAAGGGTCATTGGCATATATTGGGAGTTAACTATGATTCAATTTAATCAAATTGCGAAAAAGTATCAGCTAGGCAGTCAATCAGTTGCGGCATTGCAATGCGTTGATGGGCTCATTAATCAAGGTGAGATGGTTGCACTGTGTGGGCCATCCGGATCAGGCAAGAGTACGCTACTGAACATCCTAGGTTTATTGGATATGGAATACCAAGGAGAGCTCTCTCTAAACGGGATCGATTACCCGAAAGAGCGTTTAGCCGCCGCCAAGATCCGCCGTCATAATTTCGGTTTTGTCTTTCAAAAATTCAACTTAATACCCGTAATGACAGCGTTGGAAAATGTCGCTTATCCCTTGCATCTGAATGGTGTGAATAAGCTACAGCAAGATGAACAGGCGAAGTTGATGTTAGAAAAGGTGGGGCTTGGGGAATTCATCCACCATCGTCCAGATAACTTATCTGGAGGGCAGCAGCAGCGAGTGGCGATTGCCCGCGCATTGGTTCATAAACCTGCTTTAGTGATCGCCGATGAACCGACAGCAAGCTTAGATAGCCAAACCGCGAATTTGATAATCGATATTATGAAGACCTTGTGCCATGAAATGGGCACCACATTCATTGTCGCTACTCATGATCCTCGCATGGCGCAACGCTGCGATAGAAGTATTGAATTGCTGGATGGAAGGATTAACCATGGTGAGCCCTCACTGATGAGTCACCAATCATTGAACGCTCAGAGCGTCGAGCGTCAGTTAGATCAACATCAAGTGAATGTAATGGAGGGGATGTTATGAGTCAATCAACGGATTCTGAACGGACAAAAACCATTAATGTTGCTCCGAAGAGGATCAAATTACTCCCTACCTCTTTAAGACTTGCGTGGCTCAATTTACGCAGGAATAGTCGTCGTAGCCTTTTATCCGTGTTGATCATCGCGATTGCTGTGTTTGCTCTTACTAGTGCTGGTGGCTTTGGTTTGTATACCTACGAATCTTTGCAAGAATCGACCGCAAGAGACACTGGTCATCTAACCTTGAGTCTACCGGGTTATTTTGAACAAGATGAAGAGATGCCATTGAGTAATGGTTTGGAGAATACGCAAGCCTTAATCAGACATATCATCGGCGATGAAGCGGTACGCGGTGTTCAACCTCGGGTCTATTTTAGTGGCTTAGTCTCGAATGGCACCAAGTCGACCATCTTCATGGGAACCGGCGTGAACGAGCGTGAGTTTGATATGAAAGGGCCGTTTTTGGACATGAGAGCGGGAAGCACGCTCTCTGATGTGAATTCAAGTCGTTATGATGCAGCAGAACCTGAAGTGATGCTTGGTGTCGATTTGGCGCGTAATTTGAAAGTGTCGATTGGGGATTGGGTAACACTGCTCGCGACCACCAGCGATGGGGCGTTGAATGCGTTCGATTTTAAAGTCCGTGGTGTCTACTCCACTGGCGTGCCGGATCTCGATAAGCGCCAGTTGTATGTGCATATTACGAGTGCGCAAGAGCTCTTAGCATCAGAAAAGGTCAGCACTCTGTCTGTGTTCTTATTTGAAACTTCTCAAACAGCAGCCGTACAAGCACGTTTAGATGCTCAATTAAATAACTTAAAAGAGAGATCTCAGGAGCAAGGAGACATCGCTTTGAGTCAAGATCTTGAGATCACCCCTTGGCAAGATCGCGCTTTTTTCTATAAGAAAGTGAAAGATCTTTATGACCGTATTTTTGGGATCATGGGAGCGGTGATGGCGTTAGTCGTTTTTGTTGCACTGTTCAACACCATGACCATGTCCGTAACCGAAAGAACCCGTGAAATAGGTACGCTTTCGGCTCTAGGAAGTTACCCATCAGAAATTGTGCGTGGCTTTTTACGCGAGGCGGGATTACTGGCCTTAATCGGCAGTGTGGTTGGCGCAATATCAACGGCCGCAGTGAGTATTATTTTGCTGGTGGTCGATGTTCAAATGCCGCCACCACCGGGAAGAACGGAAGGCTATCCACTGAATATTTACTTCTCCTATGAGCTTGTGCTGATGGCAACCGCAGGGGTGATGGCCATTTGTATTATTGCGGCATTTTTGTCAGCAAGAAAAGGTGTCAATAAACCTATCACGGAGGCGTTAACTTATGTTTAATTATTCATCTGTACTACTGATGAGTACGCTACTGATTTCTGGACATGCACTGGCAGCGTCAACGCCAGACAAGCAAGCTGTCACGACTATGATCGCGAATGCTGATCAGTATCGAATTCAGCCTGGCGCGTCTAAAGTGATCTCTTTTGTCAGCCTTTATAAACATGACGAGCTTGATAGTACTCGCCAGTACAATGTCTATACGCGACCAAACCGAGAGTCTCTGGTGGTATTTAAATCGCCAGTAGAAGCGGGGCAAAAAATGCTGATGAAAGAGGACAATTACTGGCTTCTCATGCCGAAAAGTCGTCGCCCAATTCGGATTACACCTATGCAAAAATTGCTTGGAGAAGCCTCTGTCGGAGATATTTCTACGCTAACGTGGAGTGAAGATTATCAAGGTGAGTGGGTCAATGCTGAGCAAATAAAAACAGGTTCAGGACAAGAAGTGAGCGCACACCAACTCAAACTTACCGCCATCACTAAAGGGGCAAGCTATCAAGTGATTACTCTTTGGTTAAGCGCGGAAAGTGATTTTCCAATCAAGGCTGATCTGTACTTGAGATCGGGAAAAATGGCGAAGCAAGCATGGTTTAAGAAAGGGTTACGTGATGGGTTAACCAGCGTGGTCGCGATGACCTTACTTGATAAGATCCAACCGAGTAAAAAAACGGTCATTGAGTACCAAGATATCTCAGTTCAGAGCCTTGATGATAAGTATTACAACCCCGCTTATTTATCTCGTAATAGTGTATCGGATCTATAGCGAATGAAGTGTAAGGAGTAGGGACTTGAATTCATGTTTTTATCTATTAGGGCGAAATTTAACCTGTGCTTTGATGCTGCTCAGTTCAGGGGTGAGTGCTAACGATTCAGAGCTTAACTTTGATTGGGATTGGCAAGTGAGTGCTGAAAGCGTGCAGTCTCGGGATTCCATTTTTTTACAGGGACTTATTGATCACCAAGATACGCTATCGACAGCGGTACAGACAGGTAAGCATCAAAGCCTCAATGCCATGTTAGATGTTGAAGCGACGTACCAGCAATGGTTGGGGTTATTTGCAATCAAGGCAACGGATATTTATGCCCACTCGAATGATTCAAGAATCGAAACCAATGATATTGACGCTGAGTTCGTGGTGCGAGAGCTCTTTTGGCAAGGTGAACTCTCATTAGATTCTATTGGGCTGAGTGAACAGTACGCTGATATCACGCTTGGGAAAATTCGACTCGATTGGGGGGTTGGCTACGGTTATCGGCCACTTGATGTGTTCAAACCTTACCGTCGAAACCCGGTTGGTATTGTCGCTGAAGAGGGCACGGGAGTCGCTTCTGTCTCTTTGTTCGATGCGACAGGTGAATGGACTCTGTTATATACCGATTCATCTTGGTCTTCTCAACCAACCAATGATATTGAGCGTCAATCGCAGCAGCAAGGCGTTGGGGTCCGTCGATACGCGATGTTGGATGAAACCGAGTATCAGTGGCTCGCGTATTATGATGATGTTCGTCACGGCTTGCTGGGGGCTAGTGTTGTATCGGTACTCAGTTTGGCTTGGGAGTTTCACGGTTCGCTGGTTTATCAGCGTGATAGTTTAGGGTACAGCCAACCTGAATCATTGACTCAGTCAGTATATTTGGATCAACAAGGGGAAGCCGTGCAAGCCTTAGTGGGGTTGACTTGGGCAAATGAGGTCGGCAATAGTGTTGTTTTGGAATATTGGTACGATAGTCGAGCATGGAGTCATTCTGATTGGCAAAAGGCAATGAATAAAGCAAACATACTGAATCAGAGTCCTTTAACCGCGCCAATTAGTGCCTCTTATACCCAAGCGTATCAACAGGCGAATTTGGTTCAACATAATGTCATGTTTCACTGGACACTTGATTCTTCGGCGTGGTCACAGTGGGAGTGGAGTCAAGGTTATAACTGGTTGCAAGATGTGACTCCTACATTTGATCTACTTTATTCTCCGCAAGATACGGGTTTTATCGCCACACAATGGTTGAACGTTGGTTTGATGGATACGGGGGAGGCATCGGTTGATTTGGAACTTGCAGCACGCTTCTTAAATGGAAAGTCGAGTTCTGCTTACGCTAACTTGCCAGATAAACATATGATTCTACTTAATCTAAAAGGACGATTTTAATGATCAACGCTAAAGTGGATAGAGAATCAAGTGGCCAAACATGGCTAAGAACGGCACTATTCACAACACTATTTTGTGTCGTGATAGCGTTTGCAACTCAATCGGTATGGGGAGGCTTAATTTATCAGCACTTGATGATCAGTTGTGGCTTTGGCTATAGTGCCATTTTTGCAGCCAAGTTTATTGATGTTGTTTTCCCTGCATTACCTCGTCGCATCGAAGTGATCTGTTCTCTGGGTTTTTCTATGCTTTTTGGTACTTGGAATGCTCAGTATTGGATTCAGGATGTCATCGGCTCAGAAACTGGACTTGCTCAGTTGAGACCCGTTGTATTTTTAGGTTTCATTTTCACCATCGTCTGTTTTTATTATTTTTACACCAAAGAACAGCAGTTGGTTGCTGAGCGCGAACTCGAAGCGATGAAAAGGAAACAGTCAGAACAAGAAAAAGCACTAGTGATCAGCCAGCTAAAGCAGTTACAAAGCCAGATTGAACCGCACTTTTTGTTTAATACATTAGCAACCATTAGTGTCTTAATTGAAACGGACAGCGATAAAGCTAAATTGATGCTGCAAAAACTGACAGAGTTGCTCCGCGCTACGCTCAATAGCACTCGCCACCAGCAGACGACTATCGAGCAAGAAGTGGCATTGGTACAAGCGTATTTAGAGATTCAACAAGTTAGGCTAGGGCAACGTTTAACGTTTTCTATTCAAACAGAAACCGTAGATGTAAGCCGATCCTTACCTCCACTTTTAATCCAGCCTCTAGTGGAAAATGCATTAACACATGGTATTGAACCATTGGCTCAAGGGGGGCATATCTCACTGGGTATTCGCCAATCTGATGATCAATTAACCATTACCGTGAGTGATAATGGGGCAGGGCTGAGCCCAAATCTCAATACTGCAGGAAATGGAGTAGGGTTAGACAATATTCGTCAGCGTATTACGACCTTATTTGGAGAGCAAGCTTCAATGAGTGTGAAAGAACAAAGTTCAGGAGGCGTGAGCGCAATATTAGTACTTCCCTGTGATAAGTTAGATGGTTAGCCCACACTTTTAATTACCTAATCACACCATTCGGCTGCTAAGGAAAAGCAAACATGCCACAATTTTATACCGCGATTATTGCTGATGATGAAGCTTTGCTTAGGCATCACTTAAATAAGACTCTTGCTGAAACGTGGCCTGAACTGAATATTGTTGCCAGTGCTGAAAATGGTAAAGAGGCATGGCGTCAGA
The DNA here is from genome assembly GCF_013114135.1 of Vibrio sp. 03-59-1. Taxonomy (NCBI): domain Bacteria; kingdom Pseudomonadati; phylum Pseudomonadota; class Gammaproteobacteria; order Vibrionales; family Vibrionaceae; genus Vibrio; species Vibrio sp. 03-59-1. The sequence goes on along the minus strand of NZ_VTYA01000001.1, from coordinate 326,908 downwards.
TAGAGGATCATCAACCTGATGTGGTTTTCCTTGATATTCGTATGCCAGAGCTTGATGGCATTGCGCTTGCCGAAAAACTTCAGAAGATGCCTCAGTCCCCGCTGGTGGTGTTTGTTACCGCTTATGATGAATATGCGGTTAAAGCTTTTGAACAGTGTGCCGTGGATTACCTACTCAAGCCTTTATCTGAATCAAGGCTGCTTGCCACCTGCGAAAAGTTAAAGGCACGTTTGTCGGAGATTCAATCGGCAAAAGAGCCACCAGCCGATAATTCCGATCTCTCCGCTTTGATGACTCAATTACAGCAACTTTCAACCCCGGCAGTGCCTGAATATCTAACGTGGATTAAAGCGAACGCGGGAGATGATTTACATCTGATCTCAATCTCTGATGTGTTGTATTTCAAAGCAGAAGATAAGTACGTTTCTGTGTTCAAGCGAGAAGCGGATCAACAATGCCAAGAGTTCATTATTCGAACTTCCTTAAAAGAGCTATTACAACAGTTAGATCCTCATCAGTTTTGGCAAATTCACCGCTCGACAGTCGTGAATGTTGCTGCGATTGATAAAGTGAAAAAAGATTTAGCAGGCAGAATGAATGTGGTTATTGCTGGAAAAAAACTTCCGGTCAGTCGCGCATCTCAAGGGTTATTTAAAGGGATGTGACTGGCGATATTTTCATATCGACATTTAACGTTTGCTCCTCGACAGGTATCAGAAATGAAAGCGCCTCTTCTATATGACTAAAAGAGGCGTCTAAACAATTAAGCGAAAGAATAGTTACTTATTCAGTGCGCTTGCTATAGCAATATCACGTTGAATGTTCAGTTTTTCACTCTCTGAACCTGCGTTTGATAGCTTCTGTTTCATCTGAGTCAGATATTGGTCCAACTCACCTGAAGTAGCGAAAAGCTTATCTTTCACATTAATCGATGAGATGTTTGTGTAGCGGCCATCATCACTGGTTGGAACTGAAATAGTGCCATCATTAATCAATGCTTTTACCACTTCGCGCTGTTGCTCAAACCCTTTTAAACCACTCAGTGACCAGCGTTTCATTGGCTTACCTTGGTACTGGCCGTTTTTAACTTCAGTTAGGTAACGGATCGTTAAATTACGGATCGTGCCTTCGTCTTCACCGTATTCGACTTCAGTGTCAAAGATTACTGGGAATTTTTGACCTTCTAATACACCACCCGACTTGGTTAGGTGGCCCATACGATAGCTGTTCATCCCAAGACGAATTGGAGTCGCCTCAGTAATCATATTGCCATCTGAGAATTTAAGATCAGTAATTCGCTTACCTGCCGGTTGAGTAAGGTCAATGGTGTAAGTCACTCCAGCAAAAAAATCATTGGTCGAGTATTTGGAAGCGCGTCGCTTTGGATTAAAGCTATAAGTAACATCGCCTTCTTTTACGCTATTGAAGTACCCTGCGGACCACTCCATGTAAGTTTTGAGTGCTTTGCCCGTCATTTCGTAAACGGTGATCTCGCCACCAGCATATTGATAGTTGTAAGCGATATCTTTCGCTTTAATTGCACCTACATCTAACTCTGCACGATCATTGTCGATTTGAAGTGCGATGACATTTGCTTTTGGCGCATAGTACATACTAGCTTCTTGGAAGAGAGCACTAACGCCAGTGTCTTGAATGTGAACTTGAGGAATGCCTTTGATTTCATTTTCAGGAACAAGATCAACTCCTGTTAGCTGTGCGACAACACGATTTGCATTCTCACGTAAACGCTTGTGATAAGGAGAGTACAGAGATTCCATTTTAGGATCTGATTCAATCCCTTTTATCTTATAGGTGAAGCTGTCTTTATTGACGAGCGTATATTGGCCGCCTTTCTCTTCAAACTGAAGGTCAATTCTTGAAAGCGCACGACCATATTTATCTGGTTCCGTTACGATTACGCCATTCACTACTTCTTTATCAATGCGCGTATGCATGTGTCCAGCCACAATCGCATCGAGTTCCGGATTAGCATTGGCAATATCACGGACGCCTGTTGCTTCAATATTGTTCTCATTATCTAAGCCCATGTGGGCAACTAAAACAATCGCATCGACTTGTTCATCAATCTGTTTGATGACTTTTTTTACTTCCAATGAAGGATTGGTGAACGTCATACCTTCAAGTCGGTTCGTTCCTTCTGCAAACACCTGAGTCATCGGAGTGTCCATGCCGATAACGCCAATTTTAATACCTTGTTTTTCAATGATTTTATAAGAAGGTAAGAACGGGTTGCCATCAGCTCGCTCAATATTTCCCGCAAGAGCGGTACCTTCAAATTGAGAGAGTGAGCGGTTAAGTACCTTTAAGCCGAAATCGAATTCATGATTACCTAACACCCAGACGTCATAATCCATTTCATTAAAGCCAAGCATCATAGGATCGACGGGTTCATCTTTAAATGTCTCCACGAAGTTGCCTTGGATAGTGTCGCCAGCATCAACAAGAATGACATTATCTTGGTCGTTACGAATCGCTTTCACTTTGGTTGCAATTTGGCTCAAGCTGCCACGCATGTTTTGTTTATCTGCGGCATAGTCCCACGGCATGAAGTGTCCGTGAATATCAGAAGTACCTAAAATGGTGACATCGACCATATCGCCATCGGCTGCTAAAGTTTGGCCTGCAAGGGAAAGGAGAATGGCTGACGCTAAAAAGTGTTTTTTAATCATAGGGATCATTGCTTATTTTATCGGAATTAGAGTTGGCAAATGATACTTCTGATTAAAGATAATTGAGTCGACTGTGGTCTATTTTTTTATGCAATGGGATGTATTTCATTGCAAGTTTGTGAGAGTTATCGCAAACAAAACAGATATTGAATGCTCGTTTATTAATTAACCTAATTACGATTTAGTGGATAAAATTCACCTGAAAATTACATCGAACTCTAAGTATTTTTTGTCGTTTACGAAATTGTTAATGGATTTTTGTGAATATGTCTCAGTAACTTTATTTGTTTTAAATCAGTCGTTTGTGTTTGTTCTGTATCGAGGGTTAGACTGTTTTTACAGGTTTTAAATTGCACTAGTAATAAAAAATGGTTTGAGTAGTAATGACTTATTCAGTTACCCTATATATGTTATTAAGAGAAAGGATGCCTCAAAATGAAATACAAACTAAGTGCAATGTTGCTATTAATGTCAGCGGCGAGTGGCGCACAAGCAAGTGAATGTGGAAGCGTAACGATTGCTGATATGAACTGGAGTTCTGCTAGTTTAATTGCCAATGTTGACCAGTTTATTTTAGAACACGGATACGGGTGTGATGCTGAATTGATCCCTGGTGATACGATGCCAACAGGCACATCAATGATCGAAAAAGGTCAACCTGATGTTGCTCCTGAGTTTTGGAGTAACTCAATGAAAGATGCTCTGGATAAGGGCGTCGCAGAGAAGAGACTTCGATTCGCTGGTTCGGCGCTTGTCGATGGTGGTGAAGAGGGCTTTTGGGTCCCTGCTTACTTGGTAGATAAATACCCTGAAATGGCAACCATTGAAGGGGTACGTAAACATGCCAAACTATTTAAGCACCCAGAAGATCCAGATACTTCTGCATTCTATACTTGTCCCGCTGGTTGGAACTGTCAGATTAGCTCTGGAAACTTGTTTGAAGCTCTGAACCTAGAAAAAGCCGGTTTCACGATTGTTGACCCTGGTTCTAGTGCTGGTTTATCTGGTTCCATTGCGAAAGCGTACGGACGTGAAGAAGCGTGGTTTGGTTACTACTGGGCACCAACTGCGGTATTAGGTAAGTACGACATGGTTAAAATTGATTTTGGTAGCGGTGTCGATGTAGATGCTTTTACTAACTGCGTGACGAAAGAAGACTGTGAAACACCAACCGTCACAATGTACCCGCCTTCTCCTGTTCATACCATTACAACCGAAGCATTCGCTTCACGTTCTCCAGAAGCTTACGACTATTTTTCTAAACGTGGCTTTACCAATGCAAAAATGAATGAACTTCTTGCATGGATGGAAGACAACCAAGCCGATGGTGTGGAAGCGATGCAACACTTTTTAACCGAGTCACCTGAAATTTGGCATGCATGGGTACCTGCCGATGTGGCGAAGAAAATTGAAAGTGCGTTATAGCTTACCGGTTTAAAGAATCATTTTAGCAGCGTTACAGGAAGTACCGTTTTAGTAGTAAGCCGGAGCCAATCGTGGCTCCGGTATAAAAGGATATAACATGTCTGATAATAATTGGTTCACTAGCTTTCCAGAAATGGATCGTTCTACTCTAAGAACAATCAAAAAAACACTGGATGGCGGTTATCGTGAATTTTCTCGTGAGTACGGTGAATTCATCGAGTCACTATTCGATCCGCTCCTCACTTTTCTTGTTTGGTTTGAAAAACTCCTGCTTTCGACACCTTGGTTTATCGTTTTAGCCATTTGTACTGGGCTGGTCTATGCGGCAAGTCGTTCATGGAAACTTGCCCTTGGTTGTATTGGTTCTCTACTGCTGATTGGATATTTTGGCATGTGGGAAGATACGATGAGAACCTTGAGCATTATCACCGTATGTACACTGGTCTCAATTTTGCTCGGTATTCCTATTGGAATTGCGATGGCTCGTTCTAACCGCGCTCAATCAATCGTTACTCCGATGCTTGATGTGATGCAGACCATGCCCGCCTTCGTATACTTGATCCCAGTGGTGATGCTGTTAGGTATCGGTAAAATTCCGGGTTTGATCGCTGTGGTTATTTACGCGATTCCTCCAGTTATTCGTTTGACTAACCTTGGTATTCGCTTGGTTGATAAAGAAGTGTTAGAAGCGGCTACTGCATTTGGGGCTAGTCAGAAACAGCGCTTGTGGGGCGTTCAGTTGCCACTTGCAATGCCAACCATTATGGCTGGTATTAACCAAACCATTATGATGGCGCTCTCTATGGTCGTTATCGCTTCAATGATTGGAGTTAAAGGCTTGGGTCAACCAGTACTAAAATCAATTACCAACCAGTATTTTACTTTGGGATTACTCAATGGTTTCGCGATAGTGGCACTGGCCATCTTGTTTGATCGAGCATCACAAGCATACGCAAAACGTACCAATGCCCATTTGGGAGATCTTAAACATGACTAAACCTTTAATTGAAATCAGTGGCTTATCTAAAGTCTTTGGGCCGAAGCCTTTATCAGTTATGAACCGTATTAAACATGGTGAAAGCAAAGATACAATCCTTGCCGATACGGGTCATACTGTTGGTCTGAAAGATATTAATCTTGAAATCGAAAAAGGTGAGATCTTCGTTATCATGGGGTTATCGGGTTCGGGTAAATCAACCTTGATTCGCCATTTCAACCGATTGATTGATCCCACTGAAGGGAAAATTATCGTTGAAGGCATTGATGTCATGAGCCTGAATACGAAAGAGCTTGAAGAGTTTCGACGCCATAAAATGTCGATGGTGTTTCAACGATTTGGGTTGATGCCACATCGTACGGTGATCGAAAATGTTGCCTATGGTTTAGAGATTCAAGGCATTAATAAAAGTGAACGTTTAGCAAAAGCAGAAGAGTGGCTAGAAACAACAGGCTTGAAAGGGTATGAACAACAATATCCATCGCAGCTTTCTGGTGGGCAACAGCAACGTGTTGGTCTATCTCGTGCACTTTGTACTGATGCTGAAATCTTATTGATGGATGAAGCTTTCTCGGCTCTCGACCCTTTGATCCGTAGTGAAATGCAAGATCAATTGATTGAACTACAAGAGAAGCTGCATAAAACTATTGTTTTCATTACCCATGATTTAGATGAAGCCTTACGACTTGGTGATCGCATTGCAATTTTGAAAGATGGCGTATTGGTACAACAAGGTACTCCACATGAAATTCTTCTTAATCCAGCTGATGATTACGTTGAGGCGTTTGTAAAAGATGTCAACCGAGCGCGAGCGTTGACGGTTGAAACGGTGATGCAGCCACCTGCGTTGCGTATTACTGCTGAAACCATTGAAGGTGCGTTAAGTGAAATGAAAAAATCGAAGCATGATTATGGTTATCATGTTACCGATGAAGGCTATCAAGGCTTGGTCACTCAAGAGAGCTTACAAGATGCTGTTGAAGATGTGACAGTACATGATTTTAGCGATGAGATGTATGAAGAAGTTCCGGCTGTATTACCTGATGCCGTTATTGAAGAGATCTTGCCAGATACGATGTCATGCGACTACTCGTTACCAGTGGTTGATGAAGAGGGTAATTTAAAAGGTGAGTTGGAGCGCAGTGCCGTTGCCGATATCTTTTCTGAAACGAGTGAATCAGAACCCGATGTCGAGAAAGCGTCATAGCATTGATGAACTGATTACTGAATGTAGGTATTCATTTTAATTTACTTGACCACTAGGGCGTGTTGAACTTTTACTGCGATAGTCAGTTTGAAAGTACAACTCGCCCTATTTGATCGTACTCTTAACAATATTGAGCGCTTTTAGGTGCAAACCTTGATGATCACTTCCAATTCTCTCCTTCCGAAGTTCAGCCGTTATAATTTTCTTTTGCAACAGATATTTAATCTGCCTGATATATTTAAATCATGGTTAACGTTATAGTTGGTGTTAGAGAAACAACACCAATAATTACCTGTACTTGCTGAAGGAGCGTCGAGGCTTATGAAGAGACTTTTAGTTAGCTTAATGACATTGTGTGCGATTTTGTTTACCACAAGCGCCAGTATTGCATCTGAGCGTGCAGATTCTGCATGGGCGTTAATTGGCGATGGAGCCTTGTTGGTAGATGTTCGAACACCTCAAGAGTTTAATGTTCGTCATCTTGATGCTGCGGTGAATTACCCACTAAATACCATTAATTCATCTTTTGCCCACATCGATAAAGATCAATTAATCGTGCTTTACTGTCGTAGCGGTAATCGTTCAGGGCAAGCAGAAGCACACTTACAAGCTGCTGGCTTTACCAATTTGCATAATGGTGGTGGACTCAATGAAATGCTAGCAGCGAAACCTTAACAGTAAACCATCACTATTGATGTAAAGGAAAGTACATCGTGTATTTCCAAGATGAATTAGTGATTGTTCAGAGATGAATCAGAGCGTCAGTGAGCAAGCGTCAGAATAGGCGCGATTACGAATATGAGAGGTCCGTTTTGGAGAGCGAAATTAGCGTCCCGCTGAACAGTTTCGTGCATCGAGTCCATGATAAATTATGGTTTTCTGATCTCGTATCAAATTTAGACTGTAGCTTAAAACGGATCAGACGCTCTCGCCACTGGACTCTTTTAGGTAAAGAACATCGGCTCACCCAGCTTCGAAATGAGTTATCAGATGATCACTATCTATGGGTGAAGCAAGCAATCGATAAGGCACTGCCAAAACGGGATATTTGTCTTGCCGAGTTAATAGAGTGCAACCCAAATATCACGCTTAATCAGTTAATGACAGTGTCTGGCTGCACCATTTCTGAAGCTCGCTTAGCCATTGATGCTTTTGAAAGCTTAGATTTGGACTAGCCTCGGTTTATCGTTATGTCTGAGATGTAACCATGTTCAGTACCGACTAAGGCTTGTTTTAGCATGGATGCGGCTTCTATTGCGGTCATGAAACTTGAGGTGTTGAGATCTTTACCACTGGTTTCCCAGAAGCTTGTCGCCATACCTCCTGGATACACGGCAATAATCTTCATCGGACAACCTTTGAGTTCAAGCCGTAGCGATTCGATCAACCCACGGACAGCCCACTTCGCCGCGCAATATGTCGACTCTCCCGCTTTTCCTGCTTGGGCGGCGGTGGACATCACCACGACAACATTAACTTTATGATCACGATAGCGTTGAATTAACTCTCGCAAAAAAAGAATGGTCGAAGTGACATTGTTATCAAGGAGCTGTTTGATTGCTGCTGGATCTTGATCTTCAATCTTTCCAAAGTATCCACTACCAGCACAATGGATCACGGTATTAGGAGCCTCTTCTATCGTATCGAATAGCTCGGCAACGCTTTGAGGATCACATAAGTCACTCGCATGAGTGGTTACCTGAGCGTTTAGTGGTGCACTTATCTGCTCTAATCGTTGTTGATTGCGTCCTGTTAGAATTAATTTCTCATTATCATCGCTATATAAACTAGCCAGTGCCGCGCCTAACCCACTACTTGCTCCAGTAATTAGAATCATGAAATATCTCAGGTAATGTAAAGAGTGCTTAATGTATCGCGTCAGTGGAGGGTTTTCTTCTATTAAGAGAGTGGCAGTTCACATTTCTTAATTTATTATCGAAGGAATTTAGGGTTTTGATGAGAGAGAAGAGAAGGAAAAATGAAGGAAGGTCGTCACTCCATCCTCCATTGCATACTGCATAGGGAGATGGAGTGGTCATCAAATTCTTATCTGAATTAATTAAAAAGCAGAGGTGTGACTCTAATTAATATCGATGACTATCTTACCGCGAGTTCGGCCTGATTGGCTCTGCAAGTGCGCATCAACAATCGTCTCAAGAGTAAAATGATGCTCGATCAGAGGCTTAAGAAGATCGGCTTCGACTAGGCTATTTAGCTCTTTTAATATGCGACTGCTTGGCTCAATAAAGACAAAGGCAGCGCGAGCATTATGTGCCTGTGCCAACTCTTCATCAGGTTGATCAACCACAGAAACAAGAATGCCATTTTCTTTCAGTAATTCCCACGAGTGCTTTTGAACATCGCCACCCATGGTATCAACAACAATATCTACGGGCTCAATTTGCTCTTTCAGCGATGATTTTGCGTAATCAACCGCTTGATCAGCTCCGAGGTTTATTAGCAGATCTTGATTCGCAGCAGAAGCCGTAGCAATCACCGTCGCGCCTTTTGCTTTTGCGATTTGAATGGCTAAGTGACCCACACCACCAGCACCAGCATGGATGAGAACTCGTTGACCCGGTTGCACATTGGCAACATCTACAAGACATTGCCAAGCCGTGATCCCTGCTAACGGTAAAGCGGCGGCTTCTGAGAAACTCAGTTTAGGGGATTTTAAAACTGCTTCGTCTGCTTTTACTGCAATATAGTCAGCATAACTACCATCACGAGCAATGTTTGGGCGGCTGAATACCTCATCACCAACATTAAATTCACTGACCTTCGAACCGACTTCCACCACAATACCCGCGACATCCCAACCTAGCGTTACAGGTAGTTCATATGGAATGAATGCTTGCAAGTAGCCCTCGCGGATTTTCCAGTCCACCGGGTTAATCGCTGCTGATCTTACGGCAATCAGAATGTCATCATCATTGATTTTTGGTTTAGTAATGTTCTCTAGCTTTAGTGTTTCAGTGCCACCATATTGGTGAATTCGGACTGCGCGCATAGATTATTCCCTTTAACATTTTTTCGTGAGTCTACTGATACGAGTGGTATGCAAAGAAAAGCACCCGTATCTGATTTTGTACTTTGGTAATGTCGACTAAATTGCGAAACCGTTAACCGTCAGTTGAACATCTATGTTGCCACGCACTGCATTTGAGTAAGGGCATACTTGATGAGCGGTTTGAACTAAAGCGGTTGCTTGCTCTTGGTCAAGATCAAGCTCAACAGATAAGCTAACCGTTAGCGCAAAGCCACCGTTTTCATTAGGACCAATACCTACTGTAGCCGTTGTTGGTGCTGATTTGATCGCCACTTTTGTTTCACGGGCTACGTGTAAAATTGCATTTGAGAAACATGCCGAGTAGCCCGCTGCAAATAGTTGCTCTGGATTCGTCGCGTCGCCAGATCCGCCCATCTCTTTTGGGTAGCTAAGAGCTAGAGAAAGCATGTTGTCATCTGTGCTTACTTGACCACTGCGACCTGCCATTGCTGTTGCTGAAGTTGTGTATAGTGCTGTCATGTTTTGAGTCCTATGATAGATAGTCATTTTAATTGCTAGCAATTAGGTTGTGCACAACTTGATTTTCATTAATACTAATTGAAATAATATAAGTGCGCAAGTATATTGCGCACAATTAATTAATTTTTATTGGTGATTACATGAGTGAGCAAGGAAAAGATGAGTACCTAAGTTTGGATAATCAGGTCTGTTTCGCTTTATATAGTGCTTCTAACGCGATGGGGCGAGCTTACCAACCTCTTCTAAAAGCGCTAGATCTCACATACTTGCAATACATAGTGATGATGGTGCTGTGGGAAGATCAAGTGATGAATGTTAAAGCGCTCGGCCATAAAACACATTTAGATTCAGGAACACTGACGCCACTGCTAAAACGTTTAGAAGTGAAAGGTTACGTCACTCGAACACGTAGTTTGGAAGATGAGCGAGTTCGAGTGATATCAGTGACCGATTTGGGGGCGGAGTTACGTGAGCAGGCTAAAAGTGTTCCTAGCGAAATGCTGTGCATGTCCAAAATGAATATTGATGATCTTCTTAAGCTGAAGAAGGACTGTGAGCAACTGTTAGCAAACTTAACTGGCGGATGAATGAAAAAGTTGAATCGGGGTGAGCGGCGACCTTGCCCTGATTAATGTGTTTCATTAGGTACTGAGATTTAGCGCTATGTGTTAAATGTTCGGCTTATTTATAGTTTGATGTTTATATATTGTTATATTTACATCCTTATACTCTTCTATTATCTCCTTCCACATCTAATAATAAATATAGATGTCGACTTAATAGCCAGTTAATAAATATTAATCAACACTTTGATAATAATGGACATGAATAATTACTTAATTAACGAATGAATTCTATTAACATAAATATAATTTTTAGACGCGTTGGGGAATTTATTCACTTAAAACGACATAAACTACGCATTAATTGAGTGTTATTTTGGATTAAATGGAATTTATCGTGATCGAATTATCAAAAATGAACAAAAACCATAAGAAGAAGCCATTATCTCTCTGAGATTATATTCACAATAAGCGAATCGTTCACAGTGAAAACTGACATTAAAGCTCGAATATGAGTGAAACTACGGATAATTAATCGAATAATGACTATTTATTCCATATTTCTAGGCATTCTAGTGAAATGATATTCGGACATTTATCACATTTCCCCTAGATAATTTTACTTAACATAGCGCCACTTTAATCATTCATTCCAATACGATCTATTAAAAATAAAGACGTATTTCTGTACTCTATAAAAAGGATAAATGTCTAATGAGCGGCGATATCATTAAGTTTTCAAGAAACACTGAAAATGCACCACAAAGTTCTGTATCTACTCAAACAGTAGCTTTTTCTCATTATAATAATATTTCAGCTCAATTACCTGTAGACCCAAAAACAGGTAACATTGTAGTTGGCACTGTAAAAGATCAAGCAAAACAGTGTTTAGACAATATTAAAGCGATTGTAGAAAGTATCGACCACGTAATGGACGACGTAGTAAAATTGAATATCTTCGTTAAGAATATCGCAGATATTGAAGCTATCGATGAAATCTACACATCTTACTTCCAAAGCGATCTTCCAACTCGTGTAACAGTTGAAGTCGCCGCATTACCTCTGAGCGATGCTTTGGTACAGATTGATGCTCTTATCTCAAACGGTGAAGGCACAACGCCTCAAGCACCTTGCGCGCTAATTAAAGTATCAAGAAATACTGAAAATGCACCTAAGGGTTTATACTCTCAAACGGCTGCATTCTCTCACTACAACAACCTAGCAGCACAATTACCTGTTGATCCAAAAACAGGCGCATTGGTTGCTGGTGGCGTTAAAGAGCAAACAGAGCAGTGTTTGAACAACATCAATGCAATCCTAGAAAGCATTGGTCATGTGATGGGTGATATCGTTAAAACAACAATCTTCCTTAAAGATATCGAAGATGCTGCTATCGTGAATGAAGTTTGTGCTAAATTCTTCCCAGGCTACGTTCCAGCACGCACTGTTGTTAATGCATCAGCTTTACCTATGGGCGCATTGGTTCAAATCGATACTTCTGTGTCACATGGCGACGGAACTCCACCACAACTTCCTGAAGATACAAGCCTTCTTGTTATCGAAGCGAACAATACAGACAATGCTCCAGCAGCACCATACTCGCACACTGTTGCATTCTCTCACTACAATCATATTGCTGGTCAATTACCTGTTGACGCTAAAACAAATGAAATCGTTGCTGGTGATGTAAAAGCTCAAGCTGAACAGTGCCTGAAAAACATTCAAGCAATCATTGAAAGTGTTGACCATGTAATGGACGACACTGTGAAAATTAACATCCAACTTCAAAACATCGAAGATATCGACGCTGTAAATGAAGTTTACACAACGTTCTTCAAAGGCGACCTTCCTGCAAGAACCGTTGTTGGTGTTTCAGCAATTCCAATGAATGCTCTAGTACAAATTGATGCTGTTGTTTCTAACTGTGAAGGTACGCCTCCACAAGCATAATCTGTATTTTATGACTGCTGAACCGTGATTAAATTGTGATAAGCATAATTGCGGTTCAGTAGCATTCAAAATGGAAATAAGAGGGGGAGTTTCTGTGATCTTACTGTTTTAACTGACGGGATTGGTTACAGAAATGACGCTTTATTGAAAGCCACTATTATTGTGGCTTTTTTTGATCGATTGGAATGAACTAACATCCAGAAGTTTCGCGTTGGTACTCTGGTAATTCATTATTTCCAGCCGTTGCTTGAGTATATAAAACCCAGCAATTACCACTTTTTACATCCCCAGAGCTACTCTTATCATAACCTACATACAAGTTAGCCGACCCCTCTTCTTGGGTTGAGAAGCTACCGTCAATAATGATTGCATCGTCTATGTGTGTATTGTCTATGTAGTTATAGATTAAGTCCCACTCACCTTGGTGCTCTTGCTGAATCCCATCTTTGTTGAGATCAAGAAAAGTGAGTCGAGTGCTTGATGAACTTGGATCTCTCACTTTTACATAGCCTAACAAAGCTTTGGCATGAACCTGCTCATTGGCATATTGCATGCTGCTTTGCATTGAACGGATGGTGCTGATTCTTGCATCGGTTTGAATATTCAAAAATCGAGGTAGTGCTGTGACTGCAATAATACCAAGAATGACAATAACGACGACTAACTCAATAAGGGTAAATCCTCTGGTTTTCATGTTTATTCCATTAAAATACAAAGAAAGATTAATATATGAGCACTATACTACCATTAATTCAAATGAGAATAGGTTGATATCAGCTGTAAAGAGAACCTGAAGAGATGAATAAGCAACTTTGGTTTTATCTCAAATCTAATTTTTCCTTCAATGTTCCGGGTTTGATAAAAAAGTCCAGATATGAATTTCAGATCTGGACTTTTTGTTATATCAGCATATTTTATTCAGTATTCTAAACGGTGAATCGGTCAACCAAGTTATATAACTCATGCGCTTTACCATTCAATTCTTGGCTGCCAGAGCGATTTTCATTAGCAAGCTCCGCTGATTGGTTACTTTGGTCAGAAATCACCACTATACGCTCAGATATCTCTTGTCCGACAACACTTTGCTCTTCTGTGGCGGTCGCGATCAATGAATTCATATCCATGATGGTATCAATTGACTCTTTGATTTTGGCCAACGCTAGACTGGCAGAATTCGCTTCATCAACGGCTTTGACACTTCGGCTTTGGCTAGAATCCATGGCTGTGACTGCGTTGTCTGACGCCGCTTTAAGTTGTTGGATCATCGTATGGATTTCGCCTGTGCTATCTTGTGTGCGACTGGCTAATTTCCGAACCTCATCGGCAACTACGGCAAATCCACGTCCTTGTTCGCCTGCTCGTGCTGCTTCTATAGCGGCATTTAAAGCAAGGAGATTCGTTTGTTCTGCTATATCTTGGATCACCTCTAAAGAAGATGAGATATTTTGCACATCACCTTCAAGTCTAGAGATCACATTGTTTGCTTCAGCGACTTCGTTTGCCAACGCTTGCACGGAATCGGCTGCTGAAAGGACAATCGCACTTGCTTGATCGACATTATCTTCTGCGTTTTTAGCAGACTGAGCTGCTTGATGTGCATTGTTAGAAATTTCATGAGCTGTCGTCGTCATTTCAGTCATTGCGGTGGCGACTTGGTCGGTTTCGGTATGTTGACTTGAGGCGAGTTCATCCACTTGTGCTGCACGATTGCTCATATTATTCGTTTCATCGACGACTTCTTGGCCGACTTGGCTCACTCTAGAGATGATTGACTGAAGGCTCGCAACGAAGGTGTTGAAATTTTTAGTGAGTTCAGAAAACTCTGGAACATTAGATTCCTGCATGCGGGCTGTTAAATCGGCATCACCACTGGCAAATGAGCGAATTGAGGAATCAAACTGCTCTAATGGACGCATTATGCTGCGATTCACCAATACTGCGAATAGCGCGACAATGATGGCAATAACAAGGCAGAATAACCCAATGGATGTAATGCTTCGATTCATGCTGGCAGTCGAAAGAAGTTGCATCTCTTCAACCGCTCTATCGACGTCGTCAGTATAAAACCCAGTACCTATTATCAGATCCCACTGTGGAAAATAAGCAGAGAAACTGAGTTTCGGTAGAGGTTGTGTCTCTCCCGGTTTAGGGAAGTAATAGGTAGTAAATTGTTCTCGCTTAGCATTTTTAATCAAATCTTGAATAAGGTAGTTACCTTGTTTGTCTTGAAGGTTGATAAAATTCTCTCCAAGTCCTTTTGTGGATTGACCTTGAATGACTCGGATCCCGCTAGAGGTGTACCCGAAGATATAACCACTTTTGCCAAACTTGATCTCTTTTAACGTTGCTATAACTTCTTCAAGTGTTCCATTTGAATTTACGATGGGCGTGATTGCTGTTTGAGCTATTTGAATATAGGACTTTAGTTCCGCTTTTTTCATATTCATCATGCTGTCTCGGGTCAAATCAATTTGCTGTCGATTTAGCTTATTAAGTTCGTTGTAGGTGAGAGACATCATGCTGATAGCAATAACAAATAATGGAATCATGGAGAGGATATAAAGGCGTTTGCGTATAGTGAGGTTCATAACTGCTTCCTGAAAAATGCAATAAGGCTGACATTACTCAATCAATGAGCTGTTTTTTTATATTTTAAATATAGTCTACCCAGTTATAAGTAATATAGATGTGAAGGAAATGTAACTTTAACTAAAGTTGTAGGAGTATTGTTTGAAGTGAGAAATCGAGTCTGATTTCAAGAGATAAGAAGCGTGTGTGACATTCGATACAGTGATATGAGTCACTGTATCGTAGTTCAATAGGAGATCAGTTTGACGGTAGGAAATAGCGATGCAAATCGAAGCTATGTTCATCAATATATTCGTCAAAGTCATCATAGTCAGGTCTGTCGTCAGATTCAAAAGCGAACATATCAGCGGAACTGATAACGTTTATGAGCCTTTTAATTGCTCGTTGAGGCATTCATTGTTTAGAACGACAGATAACTGGGTTTTCAATAAACTTTTTGGAATGACAGAGCCAAAGCCAGCATCGAGGGCTTTATCGATGAGTTGCTCTTTGCTTTTGGCATTAAATTTGGTTTTAAGTTTGGCAATATAGCCTTCAACCGTTTTAACTGAAATCGCCATCGCACGAGCGATATATTGAGGCTTTTTGCCATACAGCAATAGAAATAGAGATTCGGACTCTCGCTGTGTTAGATGCTCTATCTGCCCCTCATCTATGACATTAAACCCCACAGCTTGGCGGTTTGTGCGTTGAATTCCAGTGGCACGACAAATCCAATGGCCTACTTCTAAGATGGCAGTATCCGTTAGCTCCTTGCCAAAGAAAATAGTTCCTATCACCTCATTGTTTTCATTGTACCAAGGTTTCTTGGTAAAAATATGAGCGTGCCAGCGGCCATCAGGGTAAGGGTGAATATCTAAAATCTTTATTGTCTTTCTTGTCGCGATAACAAAAGCATCCTGACGTTGGAACTCTGCTGCACACTCTATGGTTGGGCTTGGCATTTCAAAATCACTGCGGCCAATACATTGGTTTGGCTCCTCTACACCAATAAGCTTTGCATAAGCTTCATTAGCATAAACAAAAACAGAATTAAGATCCTTACACCCCCAGCATCCTGGAAGCTGGTAAAAGAGAGAGATGAGAGTGGAATCGAAATCTGTAGACACAATAAAATACCGTTGGAAAATTTAACTTATTGTATCAAAATCAGTGAGTTATTGTATGCAGTCAAATGCAATTTTTACAGTGTAATGTCTTGATGGTGATTATTTGAACATTATGGCCCATTTTGGACAAAAAAAAGCCAGCCTGAAGAGGGGCTGGCAAATACAAGAATTAATCTTGTCGACGTGTAGAAGAGGTTCCACATTCCTAGCACATGTATTGCAAAAAATGTAGAGGTATCTATTAGACACCATGAGCGATATAACATTCATTACCTGCCCATGTGGGTAATGTAAAACAAGTTTTATATTGAAGTAAGGGGGGAAATCCCCCCTTTGGCTATCTTTCTGGGAAGGGTGAGCGTTACGGTTGCCTAGAGTTGGCGTAACACTCGGAATCCGACATAATTGGCTGCCATCGTAGGTGCTAAGTAGAGTTCGCTTTGTGCTTGAGCTTCATTTGGAGAGAAGCTCCAAGCGCCACCTTTTGCGACACCTTTGCTATCTTGTGTCCACTCCCAAACGTTGCCCACGACATCGTATAAGCCATATCGGTTGGCTGGGAATGATTTCACAGGCGAGGTGCTTACATTCGACCATGGTGTTCCGCTCCAACCTGTATTGGCTTGGCCTTCATCAAAGTTATCTCCCCACCAGAAATTGGATTTAGAACCGGCGCGAGCGGCTACTTCCCACTCGTCACTGCTTGGTAGACGGTAAGTAAAGCCCGTCTCTTGTGAAAGCCAGTGAGTGTATGCTGTTGCATCATTGCGGCTGATGCATACAGCAGGAGAGCTTGCTGATTGCTTAAAGCCAGGGTTACGCCAATAGCTATCAGAAATAGGAGTGACTTCTGATTGGGCTACAGCAGTACAAATGTTCTGCAACTCTGCATCTGTTTGATAATTCGTTCGTTTTATGAAAGTTTCAAACTGCATCACTGTGATTGGGGTAGAGGCAATAGCGAAAGCATGATCAAGGTTAAATTGCTTTTCTCCATGCTCCCCTAATAGGAATTGTCCAGGCTCAATGACGACCATTTCAGGTGCTTTGGCGTTGCTACCAATGGCGTCTGCGAATTTATGGCCTGTTTTTAACACATTCTCTTTCTCACGTAAGACGGCACGCAGCGTATGATCTGATTTAATTCTCAGTTCTTGATTAAAAGAGCGGTAGCCCTCTTTCTCTATGGTGATCATGTGTGGCCCTACAGGTAGCATCACTTCCAATGGTGTGCTGCCATATTTCACGCCATTCACCGACACGGAATCATTATATTGATTAGAGCGGATCGATAAGCTAACCCAAGCAACCTCTTTTTCAGGTGCTTTAGCGGATTCTTCTCCTGGCGCAAAACAGTACTGAGAATCGATGTTTAACAATTTACAGGGAGCGTTGGTTGCAGGACGAGCTTCTAATTCAACATCGACAACTGTCTTATGTTTGTTATCACCATAGAAGCTAGCATTCACAACGTTATGGCGTAATACGTGAATGCTTAGAGAAGCCGAGGCGATATTTTGTTTTACAAGCGCGGGTTCTGAAGTGCTTTCAACTAACTCGTTTTGGAATTGTTTTACTGCTTTTTGCAGGGCTAAATCTGTCGTTTGCCCTGAACACTGCGCCAGTGTCATATTTGATTGGCAGGTGTTAGTAAAGCTTACTTTTTGCTTGCCACTTTGGTGCAACTCGCTTTTAAGTCGATCAGCTCGAGATCGTAGCTGTTCATTATCTAGCTGGGCGATAGACTGCTCAATCACGGCTTGCTCGGCCTTTAATTGTGCAAGCTCTAGTTCAAGTGCCTGTTTATCTTGTGCGGCTGTTAACTGTTCGCTTTGGTTTCGTTTTACTTTTGACCAAGCTTCTTGGTAAGCCGATTGTGTTGGTTCTAAGTCAAGCTCGGGCTCATCAATCATTTTGGCATAATCACGTTCAAGGTTTTGTTTGGCTTTTGCCAATATTGAACTGTATTGATTGTTTTGTTCGATAAGTCGATTAACCAGCTCTTGCTGATTCGAAACTTGATTACTTTTATCAGCAACGAGCTTTTGAGCTGCTTCAAGTTCAGAGTGCTTAGTAAATAACTCGCTCTCTATACTAAGCACATTCGATGTTGGTGCTTGAGCATAAGTGGAGGTCATTACTAGGCAAGGTGCAAGAGCAAATAAGAGAGCAGGTAAACCTTGGCGCATTATCATTCTACTTAAGTCATATTTCTGAATATATGGTTATTCTAAACGAAAACGCCATTTTGTCTGAAGTCATCTGAGATATCTTCGTGACAAAATGGCGTTTTAACGTCAGCTTTGTGAGTTTTGGCAAATAATTGAACAAAAATTGCTAATTAAACACTCACTTGTAATACATAAATATTGGGTTAGTTGGGTTTAACTCTCTTTATTAGGGAGTAGTTTTACCCAAACAGTGTCGTTACCGTTGAGTGTAATCACCCGATTGTATGTTTCGTAGCCTTGTTTTGATACCGTAATCTGATGGCGGCCATTTGGTAGTACGATCTCGACAGGAGTACTGCCGTAGTCGACGCCATTAATGGTTACTGAATCGTTATATTGATCAGAACGAACCTTTACATTGGCCCATTGCTTATCATTTTTTTCAGTTTTTGCCGCTTGGTCGCCTTTTAAGCAGTAACGCGGAGAGACATTCAGAAGTTTACAGGCTGCGATTGCTTCAGGTTTCGCTTGCAGTTGTGCTTGCATTTGAGTGAAGTAAGCGCTGTTTCCTGAGAAGCCACTTTTGATGATTTGGCTCTCTTGAACATGAATATTAAGTTGCACACCTTGAAGGTTTTGTTTCGCTATATTGGATTCGGTGAGCTTTGAAAGCATGTTTGAACGGAACGTTTTCACCGCTTTCTGTTTGGTTAGGTGCTTACCTTGGTTAGCACATTCACCTAGTGTCATGGTCGTTGAACACGTTGTTGTATAGCTTGTTTCAAGAACGGCACTTTCACGCAGTTCTGTTGCTAAACGCTTAACACGAGCTTCTACTTTCGACTCTTGTAAGTTCGCTAGCTCATTGTTGCTTCGTGCTTGCTTTTGCTTCAGTTGAGATAAGCGCATCTCATTTTCAACGATTGACTGTTTACTCTCTAGTAACTGAGCTTGGTTCTCTTTTACATTGGTCCAAGATTCTTGGTATTTCTTCTGAAAAGAGACAAGATCGGTGTCTGGATCTTCAAGTAAACGGCTGTACTGTTTGTCTAACGCTGATTTAGCACGATTACGTTTCGCGTTAAAATCTTCACCATCACGTTTTAATTTAGCTTGTTGATTGAGAAGTTGTTTAAGATTCTCATTCTCAGCAGAATACTCTGATGAAAGGGTATTAAGTTCGTTCTGCTTTATGTCTAGCTTTTCATCGATAGCCGTAACAGGATCGACTTGAATTAGCTCTTCAGCTGATACCGATGTAGATACCCAGAAAGGAGTTAACGCTAATAAAAGCGTAGAAATGCGAAATGTGCTCATAGGTCCCTGCAGTAAGTTGTATTGAAAAATACGCAGATAGTTACATCGGCGAAAAGATATTATTTTGACGACTATGTATTTAAGCCCATAGTTTAGGCAAATATGAACGCTAAAAAATGCAGCAGAACGCACAAAAAGTGTAAGGTGCTTGAATCTGCATAAATTTTTCTAGTGCTATTTTGAGCTGTACGCAAAATTATGCAAGTGTCAGCGATTAAATTAATGGATTTATAATTAGTTGATTGCACATTAACCGTAATTAATGTGCACTTGATCATTGTTCCGAGAGATTTGGTGATCAGAAATCAGTGAGCCTATAAGTGTGTTGATGCGTATTTTTGTGGAAAAGGATCGATTTTTTAGTGCTACAAAGCTTCTTGTTATATTATCTATTAAGCACGCCACATTGGAATCGAAACAGATGAAAACCCCTGCGACTCAATCACCTTCTTTAATTGACGATATCGCCAAAGATTTGGCACCTAGGCCAGCAGAGATAGTTACGCTACCTTCACACATGGATTGTCATGAGCATTCTTACAGTCAAGTGGTTATCGGCTTGAAAGGGCAAGCGGAGTTTGAAGTCAGCGGGCGGGGTAACCTAGTTGGGCCAGGACAGGGTTGTGTGGTTACCGCAAGTTCTGATCATGCCTTTGGCGGGGTGATCGGGCAGTCGGATATTTTGGTGTTAAACATGCCTGTTGCCACCAGTGATGATCCTTTAATGCTTGATAAGATCAACCAGCTATCTCGAGCTGATACCTACTTTCAATTGGATAGCCAAATTCAGAAGTTGATCAGAATGTTAGTGCTTGAAATGCAATCTAGCCCGGATGATCTTTTGCTTAGCCGAGCTTGTAACGATACGGTTGTTGCGCTGCTACAAAGGCATATTTCAGTATTTGAAACCTCTGCTAAAGAGTCCCGTTTTGATCTTGAAGCGATCGACCGCTATATCGAACTCCATCTCAGTCACAAAATTTCTGTCGCCCAGCTTGCTGGTAGCGTATTCCTTGGAGAGAGCCAATTTCATATGTTGTTCAAAGATCAGATGGGGATCACCCCTCATCAATATGTTTTAGGTAAGCGAATTGATATGGCAAGAACGTTGATTGAGCAGGGGTCGTTAAGTTTAGGGCAGATCGCGGAATTGACAGGCTTCTCTGGACAAAGCACTTTCACTCATACTTTTACACGCCTTCAAGGGATCTCTCCATCTCGATACAAAAAGCAATCTTCTGTTAAATAAGTCATTAGTTACGGATTAATATATTGCCAGTTCTTATGTGATATTGTTTATACTTTGTTAAAAAAGCGAGTTTTTAGCAAAAAACTCGGAGTTTTTGACAAGTAATCCTCTTCTGCTCAAAATACACTGCCAGCCATTGTAGAAACTCCGATACTTTTTCGGATGTGAGATTGAGGAAAACGCATGTTTACTGCTACTGATGTGTTAAAACCAGAGTTTATTGAGCAACCGCTTGATAAGCTGTGGTCACTGATCTCGCCATTATATATGGTGGATGAGTCCCAATGGCTAAAGCAACTTTTACCGCTAGCTATCCCTTCAGAACAAGAAAAATCAGAGATTTCACTTAAAACGACTCAACTGATTGAATCTATTCGAGCGGATAAAAAGTCGATCCAAATGATTGATGCACTACTTCTTGAGTACAGTTTAGATACGCAAGAGGGCATTCTATTGATGTGTCTAGCGGAAGCGTTAATGCGTATTCCTGATTCGGCAACCGCTGATGCTCTCATTCGAGATAAATTGACCGTTGCAGATTGGAAATCTCACCTCAAAAATTCAGATTCTGTTTTCGTTAATGCATCCACTTGGGGCTTAATGTTAACAGGCAAAGTCGTTGGGTTATCAGACCAAGATTCTCCAAGCCCAGCACAAGCGATGAACCGTTTAGTTAACAAGCTATCAGAGCCTGTAATTCGAAATGCCATGCATCAAGCAATGAAAATTATGGGGCACCAATTTGTATTGGGACGCAGCATTGCTGAAGCGCAAAAAAATGGCCGTGCCATGCGCGATAAAGGCTTCACTTACTCATATGACATGTTGGGTGAAGCGGCATTGACCACTGCCGATGCAAATAAGTACTTCAAAGATTATTTGATGGCGATTGAGGCTGTGGGCCGCGATGGCTATCAGTCAAAGGCATCGGCAAAGATGGAAAGTCCTGCCCCGTCGGTTTCTATTAAGCTATCCGCTTTACACCCACGCTATGAAGTGGCGAACGAAGACCGAGTTCTAACGGAATTAGCCGACACTTTAGAGCAACTATTACGCCGCGCCGTCGAGTTAGATGTTGCGATTACGATTGATGCCGAAGAAGCGGACCGTTTAGAACTGTCGCTGAAACTGTTTGAGAAAGTGTATCGCAGCGATTTGGTCAAAGGATGGGGCAAGTTTGGTCTGGTTATTCAAACTTACTCTAAACGTGCCCTTCCGGTGTTGGTTTGGATTAATGCGTTAGCAAAAGAGCAGGGTGATCAGATCCCATTGCGCCTGGTAAAAGGGGCTTATTGGGATAGCGAAATCAAATGGTCGCAGCAAGCAGGCTACGACAACTACCCAGTATATACTCGTAAAGAATCAACGGATGTTGCATATTTAGCTTGTGCTCGCTTCCTACTTAGCGAAGGTGTTCGCGGCAATATTTTCCCTCAGTTTGCAAGTCACAATGCACACACGGTAACGGCTATCGCAGTGATGGCACAGCATAAAGAGTTTGAATTTCAACGTTTACATGGCATGGGCGACTCGCTTTATAACCATGCGATGGAAGCGTACCAACAGTCAGTACGAATCTATGCACCAGTCGGTAGCCATAAAGATTTGCTTCCTTATTTAGTTCGTCGTTTATTAGAAAATGGCGCGAACAGTTCATTTGTTCACCGTTTGGTTGATGCTCGCTGCCCAATTAGTGAGCTGACTCAGCATCCTGTCGATATGCTGTTAAGTTTCGATACATTGAACAATACAAAAATCCCATTGCCTACAGATGTTTTCCCCGAGCGGAAAAATGCCTATGGGGTGAACGTTGATATTGAAAGTGAAGCCTCGGTGTTTGAAGCGCAAGTGACAAGCTTCTTAGATAAACAGTGGTCGGCAGGCCCTGTGATCAATGGTTCAAGTCATTTCGAAAGCATGATCAAGGCAGAAGATCATATTGAAACGATCACTGCACCTTACGATCGTCGAATTACGGTTGGGCAGGTTGCTTTTGCAAACCTTGATCATGTTTCCGCTGCAATCGAAGGTGCGGAAACGGCTTTCGCGGCTTGGCAGTTGGCGAGTATTCAAGATAAGAGCGCACTATTAGAACGTTTAGCCGATCTTCTCGAAGAGAATTTGGCGGAGTTGGTGGCGATCTGTCATCAAGAAGCGGGCAAAACCATTCATGACAGTATTGATGAAGTTCGTGAGGCGGTGGATTTCTGTCGTTACTACGCGAAGCAAGTCGATAATCTCGCGCAATTCAGCATTGAAGGATTTGATGGTGTAACACGCATCGCTTCACGTCAGGGTCGTGGTGTGTTTGTGTGCATTAGCCCGTGGAACTTCCCTCTGGCTATTTTCTTAGGCCAGATCACCGCTGCTTTGGTTGCAGGAAATACGGTTGTTGCAAAACCTGCGGAGCAGACGAGCTTAATTGCTGCTCGCGCGGTTGAATTGATGCAGCAAGCAGGATTTCCTGAAGGGACTATTCAGTTACTTCCTGGACGCGGTGCTGAGATTGGCTCTGCGTTAACATCTCACCCTTCAATTGCTGGCGTTGCCTTTACTGGGTCTACGGCGACGGCGCAACGAATTAATGTGACATTGGCAGAGCGTGATGCTGCGCCAGTTCCATTCATTGCCGAGACTGGTGGTCAAAATGCGATGATCGTCGACAGTACGGCATTACCTGAACAAGTCGTCCGTGATGTTATTCGCTCTTCATTTGCTTCTGCTGGCCAACGTTGTTCTGCGCTTCGCGTTTTGTTTGTACAAGAAGATATTGCAGATCGCATTGTGGCGCTTATTCAAGGTGCGATGAATGAGTTAAGTGTTGGTATTCCACACCTACACAAAACGGATGTTGGTCCTGTGATTGATGCAACCGCTAAGACTAAGTTATTGGCCCACTTAGAGAGCATGAATAACTCGCAGAAGAAAGTGGCTCAGTTAGAACTGGGAGCCGTCTGTGAGCATGGAGACTTTGTCCCGCCAAGTGCTTTTGAAATTGATGATATTTCGTGTCTAAAAGAAGAGCAGTTTGGTCCTATCCTGCATATTGTTCGCTTTAAAGCGAGCGAATTAACGAATGTGGTCGAACAAATTAACCAGACGGGCTTTGGCCTAACCATGGGCATCCATAGCCGGAATGAAACGACTTACCGTTGGATTGAAAAACATGCGCGTGTTGGAAACTGTTATATCAACCGAGATCAAGTAGGAGCAGTCGTTGGTGTTCAACCATTTGGAGGCCAAGGACTATCAGGTACAGGGCCAAAAGCTGGCGGTCCGCACTATTTGTACCGTTTCACTCAGGTTAAATTTGCTGATCAATCAGCGTCTCACTAAGAAAGCACAGGAGAAATATCATGGTTCATCAAGTGACAGGTTTTTCAGATGCTTTTTTAGCATGGGAACAGTGGAATTTAACCAACTTTGATTATAAGTGTGAGCAGTTACTTTCACTGAAGGCTCAATTAAGTGAGGTTTTACCTAACTTAGCGCCAGTGATGTCATTTCACATTCAACAAGCTTCGACCTTGCTCGCAGAGAGTCACCAATTAATTGGGCCTACGGGTGAAACAAACGAACTTTACACCGCTGGGCGTGGTGTCGCGGCTCTTGTTTTTGAACAAGATTTCAATGGGGATACGACAGCTCAACAAGCCATAATTGCTCAATTTACTGCGGCACTGATTGCTGGAAACAGCGTGATGTTATGCAGTGATGATATGGCGCTAAACCAAGGAATTCAAACTGCCATAGAGCAGTCTCGTTTCCCTAATAACCTGATTCAAGTCGTCTCTTACGATGCCTATCATCAACTGCTCGCATGCGATGTGCGATCGGTGGGTTATGTCGGAAACTCGGAGATTGAACATAGCATCAATCTTCAATTAGCTAAGAGAGAGGGGGCCATCGTGAACTTAGTGTCACAAGTATTGGTCTCTAATCACTTAGCGTCGGAAAAGGATCTGGCGACATTGACTGTTGCTCATGATCCACACTTATCGCTGCGCTTCATAACGGAACGTACGAGAACTATAAACATAACAGCTGTGGGCGGTAACGCGACCTTGTTAGAACTTGGAAGTGACGCTCACTAACTTTCTTTATTACCTCTCCTCTTCAAACAATCTAAAGAAGAGGAGGGGGCATGGAAAGCGATCTTTAAGAAGAGGACCATCAAATGATAGAAAATAGCTTTGCTATCACTACCACATTTATCGCGTATCTAATTATGATGCTTGCGATAGGCGTTATCGCTTACAAGCGTACGTCAAACTCAAGTGATTATTTCTTGGGTGGCCGTTCACTAGGGCCATGGCCTGCTGCACTTTCTGCTGGCGCATCAGACATGAGTGGTTGGTTATTGCTTGGCTTACCGGGTTACGCTTATGCGGCAGGTATCGAGGCATTTTGGCTTGCGGGTGGTTTATTAATTGGTACATGGGCAAACTGGCTAATCAGTGCAAAACGCCTTCGTACTTACAGTATTACAACGGATTCATTAACACTGCCTGAGTTCCTTTCTCGCCGTTTTAATGACAGTACAAAACAGATTCAAGTGATTTCTGCTTTCTTCATCCTTTTGTTCTTCCTTTTTTATACAAGCTCAGGCTTGGTTGCAGGCGGAAAATTATTTGAAACAGTATTCGGCCTAGACTATTCGACAGCCGTTATTATTGGCACAGTATGCGTGGTTTCTTATACTTTGTTCGGTGGTTTCTTAGCCGTATCATGGACGGACTTGGTGCAAGGTTTGCTGATGTCTGCTGCTCTGCTGATTGTCCCAATTGCTGCGATGCAAGGGGGCCTTGGTCAACTTGGTGATGATCTGTATGCAATTAACCCTGAGTTACTGACTTTCTGGAATGATTCGAAAGGTGAGCCTTTAACGGCTGTCGCGATTATTTCGCTTGTTGCTTGGGGCTTGGGTTATTTTGGTCAGCCGCATATCTTAGCGCGTTTCAAAGCAACCCGTACTAACAAAGACCTTACTTCAGCGCGTCGTATTGCGGTGATTTGGACGGCGTTATCTATGGCTGGTGCTATGCTCGTTGGTCTTGTTGGATTGGTGTATGTGACAAATTCAGGCGCGGGTGAATTGGCTGATGGCGAGAAAATTTTCATGCTATTGGTGAATGCTATCTTCCACCCTGTGATTGCGGGTATTTTACTTGCAGCTATTTTGGCGGCCATCATGAGTACTGCGGATTCTCAACTGCTTGTTTCTTCTTCAGCGCTTGCGGAAGATTTCTATAAACAGGTATTTAAGAAAGATGCATCATCTGAAGAGATTGTGCGTGTTGGTCGTATCGCTGTCATCGGTATTTCACTTGTCGCATTGGTACTTGCAATGACTCCTGATAGCTCGGTTCTTGGTCTTGTTTCTTATGCATGGGCAGGCTTTGGTGCGGCATTTGGTCCAGCCATTATATTGAGCCTATACTGGGATCGTATGAACCGAAACGGTGCGCTAGCAGGTATTATTATTGGCGGCGTTACTATTGTGGTTTGGAAGCAGATTTCAGGTGGTTGGTTTGATGTTTACGAAATCGTACCGGGTATTATTTTCTCAACATTAGCGATTGTTGTTGTGAGCTTAATGACTGCGGAGCCAGAGGAGGCAGTCATCGAACAACATAAGAAGTTTAAGAAAAACCTTATTGAATTAGATTAATTTTAATATTTGAGGTTGTTGCATATCAGCCCTTGCGAGTGATCGCGAGGGCTTTTTTATTTCAGAAGTATGATCAAGGGAAGGGTAGGTTGCACGTAAGTCTCATTCTTTGAAAAAACAAGGTTGTTTTTTGAACATAACGCACGTTTTTTATATTTTAACTTTTTAACTAGGAACAAAATTGAACAGAATATGTCAATTATCATTAACTGATTGACATATTTAGGGGAAGGAAATGCCTGATACATATTGTTCGACATGCCAAAAAGTGACAGCACACAAGGCGTTGATGCGACGCAATACGGACCACGATAGTGCTAATGGCGGTGTCTTACAGTCATTTCAACAGTTAATGAATCAATTTATTAATGGTGAGCATTACTATAAATTAGAGCAGCAGTTGTTTTGCCGTTCTTGCAATTGTCAGTCAGTGTCACCTGCGGATCGTTCGACGTATGCACGACTTGCTAATCATGAAATCCACTTATGAAGCGATAAAGTCGTACTCAATTAGTTTAAGCTGTGGTTGTACTCTCATCTTTTGAGTCAGTAGCAACCTCTACTTGTTCAATTGATACAGGCCAGCCATATTCGGTGTACTCTTTATAAAGCGTTTCAGCGATGTCCTTTGATACCGTTGCCTTAGTCCAATTCCCAATTCCAAAAGGTTTGTAAGATATTATATAGGTAACCATTGATTCTTCCTTAACTGCTATTTGCTTCATTATTCATGCTTTTCCTATTTTGCTCTTTTCAATTTAGCTCAAAATCGTTCTTTAAAGGTTCAATGTAAATAAAGGTAATGAACAGGTTGATGATCATTTGATAAATTGACCGTGTCATAACGTGTTGTTTTGTAAAATATTTGAATGCGTACTAGGTTTGTTAGAGAGCATGAGGGAATTGAACAGCATTAAAGTGGGTATGAGTTTCATTTTCAGATGAGCTCACAGTTGTATGCTGACTCTTTAGAGGTGTGCTGTTATACCTAGCCTTTCTAATATAGACAGTCTTTTAATATACAAACTCTTTTGCGATAGGGTAGGAACAAGAGAAGCGGTTGTAATGGATCTTAAAGGGAGCAACATTGCTGCCCCTCTAATTATAAACCGAAAACCGAGTGTACTTTGATTAAGCGACGAGTGAAGAAATGACCCCGATTAGACCACCGAACACCCCTCCCCAAACCACTAACCAACCTAAATGCTGTTTAATCATTTTTTGGACCATCTCTTTGACTAATTTCGGTGTGAGTTCATTTAATCTCTGATCGATGATGTTTTCAATATTGATTTTGATCTCGTCCATCATGGCTGGAGATTCTAGCTGCTCTTTCAATGCTTCTTTTACTGACTCGCTTTGGCTGATTTCAATGACTGATTCTTGCATCTTTTCTACAAATGGTTGCTTTAGTGGCTGTAGTGCTTCCGTACCACCAACCATTGCTAACATGCCACCAAAAGAAGAGTTCGCGATCACATCAATAAGTGAGTCGAAGGTTGGGTTGAAATCTATTTTTGATATCACGGGCTGCAAATTTAAACTTTTACCGCTCGCCATCTCTTTGTTTAAAAATCTATCAATATTCGACTCTGTGAAAAATTGCTCCATCATTAATTGTTTGATCGCCGCTTTGAACTCTTCGAAACGAGCGGGTATGACCCCTGACCCGTATAGACCCGGTACTTTCTCAAATAACATATGAATGGCAAGCCAGTTTGTTATTGCTCCAGAAAAAGCGAATAACCCAGCATAAAGTAGAGTCGTGTTGTTTAGTTGGTATCCAGCCGCGAGAAGCGATATGGAGATCAGGTTGGTCAGTAAACTTTTGTTCATTTTAAATCTCGATAGATGTTATTAAGTGAGATTTTAAGGAAAAAAAGAATCGTAGGAAAGAGAAGATGGATAACTGCGAATAGAATCGATGAAAAAGGTCAGATCCCTTTCGGAATCTGACCATCCAGAACGCGCAAGCAAAGGGCGTTTGGTCTCTTTTGCGTCTATCAATTTAGTCGCTGAAGATGAGCATGTAAACGAACAAGCGTACGATACTATAAACAATAGGCCAACATTTTGAAGTTGGTCGTTATTTGACCGCCTCTGTTACATTTTATCTATAGATTCATTATCTTTTTGAATTCCTCATCTGAATATTTTTTCTCTGTACTTTTTGTTAGATCTGTCATCATTTTATAACGAATGTCAGTCGCCATTGTGAGTGTGCGCTGTAACTGCCCAAAAGAGTAATCAGATGCCATATCCAATGCGGCTTGTTTATCTGTTTTGTAGAGCGATTTCAATGTGGTGTCTAATTGGCTGACTTGTTTGTAGAGTTTAGTCTCTTCTTTATCCCAAATTTCTTTAAGCATTGGCAGATACTTGCTTTGATTAGCTGAAGCAAGGGCGGTTAAGCTTCTAAATTGCCAGTAAGCGGAGTTGTCTGTGTAAGTGTCACCACCAGTCAAGTAAGGCGTTGGGTACTCTTGAAGGCTCGAATAAAGAGGCACAAGAACGGATTCAGGTAACACACCAAAGCTCTGCCAAATTAGCCCTTGAAGTTCATATGGCATCTCTGGACGTAACTGTATGATATGAGATTCAAGTTGGCGTTCTACTCTGATTGGTCGTTGGCCTTTCTCTTCCAATGATGTGCCTTTGTATGTCGCACTAAGTACTTCTGCTACATCTTGAACGGAAATCTTCTCATCGGGCTTCATGAATAACGGGTACTGATCTTGTCGAGTCGGCTGGCTTTTTGACTCTGTTAACATCTTCTGACCTAGCCATTCGCGATCGATGTTATAAACATCCCCCGTGACTCCGAATGCTTTGGCAAAGTTAAATGATTTGGCATCAGGATTGTCGAGCAGTTTATGCTGGTTCACAAATTCGACTAGCCCTTTCGAGTGCATGACGCTTTTACTATTAAGGTTAACTCCGTGAATTCGTAAGCCATTGGCGATCATCGCATAGCTGTCATCTGGAACTTTAACCGCGATCCAGTGATGTCCAGAACCAATTTCGACTAACCAAACTTCATTGATGTCGGCAATATATAAGCTATTACCTTCGCCTGCGCCGTATTTTTCAATATATTCACCTAATAATGTCACCCCCTCTTTTGCTGTTTTAGCTTGAGGTAATATTAATGTTGGAATTATGGCTTCAATGACACCGTCATCAATTAGTGGATCTACTTTTAATGCCTTTTCATTTATTTCAGCGCTGGTGGTTGCTGATATTGCAACGTTATATTCATTAATACCACGCTCTTCATAAAATTTACTTTGGCTATCAACAGTATTTGCATCCCAATCTGGAATCGCGGAGTATGCGAAGAACTCTTTTGGCATAGGAACTTCTAGACCATTACCTAACTTCCAGATCTCTGCCTCATTTTTTTGAGCAGGACGGTATGCTAAGTGTTTGTTCCAGTTATTGATTCCGAAGTCTTCATTACGTGCGATCATAATGCTGCCATCAATAGATGCGCCTTTTCCAACAATTAAACCCGTACACGCGTCAGCGCTAATAGTAAATGTAGAAAGAATGGCAGCAGATAAAATGGATAAAGATATTTTGTTCATTGTAAATCTCCAGATGTGGAAAAGCCCAAACGAATAAAAATTCATTACTGTTGATAAATATGCGTTTAATGTTGATTGTTTCGATTAATATTCGGTTTGGAGTGTATATCTCTATTGATATAAATATTGTCTAGAGGATCACGCTATCGTTATTCTTTTTATTAGAATAATTAATTTATTGATATCGAGGTTGATATGAAGAGATATAGCGGTTGTAGTTCGGTATTTATTCAATTCTCTATGCCGAGACATATTAAAGCTAAACTATATTGGTACAATGAAATATTAATATCAGTCGTTTGATGTACAGCCTAATAAGTTCGTGGATTAAATGATTAATCGTGATACGTCATAGGAAGCTAACATGGATGAAGTTGTGCTGATTATCGGATTGGTGGTGATAGCGTTGCTTGTGAGCCCTATCGTTGCCATTAGAGCTTTGATAGAAACAAAACGCTTAAGATCGGCTTTGTCTCAATTGAATGAAAAAGTGGATCGACTAACGGAGCCGAAACGTGGCGTGTATACAGAGAGGCAACCTTCAACCACTAAAGGGGACGATGTGTATCAGCGAGAAGCGGAGTCATCGATAGATACTGCTGATAACTTAGGAGAGAATGAAAGCTCGCCTATCGTTGAATCATTGCAATCCGCCGCCAATGACACTCCTGAAGTTAATCTAGAATCGGAAGTTATCGTTTCAAACACCACTAACAATTCACGTCGTCCTCTCAATCCATTAGAAAATTGCAATCAAACGGAAGTTGGATTTGGACAACAGATTGTCGCCCACTTAAAACGGAACTGGTTAGTATGGATCGGTGGGTTAGCTCTTGTATTTGGTATCGGGTATTTAGTGCAGTTTGTTGGAAGTCGAATTGAAATCTCACCTCAAGGGCGCATTACCGGAAGCTTGATATTGTCAGTGGCTATTGTTGGTTTTGCGGAGTGGTTACATCGACAAATACAGGCGAAGAGGTGGCGTCTTGCTGATATTCCTAATCAAAATTATATCCCAGCAACGTTTGCAGCCGCAGGGATGACCGGTATTTATCTCACGATTGTGTTCGCAACGGTGATGTATCAACTTGTTCCAGAGTCATGGGCTTTGGGGCTTATCGCATTAACCGCTTTGGTCTGTTTGACTTTAAGTTATCGGTTTGGAAGCTTAATGGCGATCTTAGGGCTAATTGGTGGTTATACGGCTCCTTTCTGGGTTGGTGAAGGGACGCCTAATTTCTATGTGTTCATGAGCTATATCTGCATGGTAACGGCTGCTGGATTATATGTGCGGCCACGAGTGAATGTTCCTTGGTTGTCTTTGTTTATTAGCTTGGCTCATATTGGATGGCTTGGGCTGATGAGTTCCGCCATTGAAACCGATAATTTAACACTTTGGGTTTCGCTATTTTATCCCTTATCCACCTATTTATTAGTGCTTGTGCCTCGTCAGGGTTGGGCGCTAAAAGTACCGTTTCGCCAAAGAGTACCGCGGACTTGGTATCACCCTGCAATCATTGCGGGGATGATTGGCGCGCTGATACTTATTGCAGAATCACATCTTCCACTGAGTAATTTTACGCTCTTTTCTTTAGCTATCACTCCCTTTGTCATGTTGCTATTGCCTGCTGTTCGTCGAGGCTATTCAAGCCGTGAGTCCCAATTATTATCATTGGTTTCAACGGTCATTCTCACTGCTGTATTGCATCTACATTTATTGAATACGCCAGAGTCCCTTTTATCAGTGCTTGGGGTGTTAGCTCTCTGGACTGTGCTTCTTGTATTGCGTTCTTATAGACAGTTTTCAGCCAGTTATCGTTCCACATTCAGTTATTGGTGGGCGGTATCTTGCGGTGCATTAATGCTAATTGGTGTATTGGTTTATGTGGAAGGAAATTATCCAGACAGATTGTGGCTAACAAGCCTTTTTGCTCTTGGCGGATGCTTAGGACTCGGTGGATTGGCAAAAATGGAACCAAGATTGCGTTCGGACCTTTCAGCGTCAATTCATGCTGTACTGTTGGTACTTAATTATATTTGGTTCTATGGCGAGGTGTTCACTGCTTTATTAGCGTTACAAGTTTTGGCAATGACTCTTCAAATGGTTCTTTCTTACGCTGTGTTGCGTGATGTTGTCGTTAAGATTGCCGTCTCACTATTGCTCACTCGTTTAAGCTTATTACCTGTGATTGAGTCGTGGCAACAAGGGCTTTCGCCACAAGGTTGGGTTGCGGTAGCAAATTGCTTACCTGCGATTGTCATTTTAGGTTTCGCATTAAAAATGATGCGTGAGAAAAGCATTGCATTAGCGGATTGGTTTGAAGGCGCACTCGTTCATGTCATTGCTATCTTTGTCTTGATGCAAAGTCATTACTGGCTGACTGGTAGCTTTGTAATATTCGATAAACTTGATTTAACGAGTGTGAGCTTCTGGTTAATAGAGGCGCTTGTATTAGTTGGTGTCTACAGTTACCGCCAGCAGTTTAGTCATACAATGCATTATTTCTATCTATGCTACCGTTACGCTCTATTATTGGTCGCTCTGATATGTATGTTTTTACTCAACACTCAGTTTATGCCGTTATCGGCAGATACCGTGTCGGCTACAGCGATACCACTGTTTAATGGTTTATCTCTGGGTTGGTTACTTCCAGGCGCCGCGCTTATTATTTTAGCTTACCGAAATTGGTGCCCTGAACCGATACAACCTCGTTGGTTATATGTTGTAGGTGGTGGGTTGCTCGCGTTATGGCTTGCATTATCAATTCGCCAATTTTGGCAAACAGAAAGCATGTCGATATTGGAAACAACCAGCATGGCGGAATGGTTAACTTACTCTGCTGCATTAGTCATTTTGGGAGCGTTATGGACCTACATTGGTGTGGTTCGTCAAAAATCTGCTCAACAAACTTATGGCTTAATTGTTGTGGGGCTTGCGGTGGTGAAAGTCTTCATTTCTGATGTTAGTTACTTGGATGGTATTTGGCGAGCGGCAAGTTTCTTAGGGCTAGGCTTAGCTCTTATTGGTCTAGGGTGGCTGTTCCAAACACTTAAAAAGCGTCATGGTGAGGCTGAACTCGAAAAGTAGTGGCTGACTAAAAGGTAAAAAAATGGCGACCATAAACGGGTCGCCATTTCAATTAGCACTAACTAATGGTTTGCATTACTAGTTGCTTCCACTGACATCTAAGTTCTCGCCAATAAAACCACCCGTTTGATGAGCCCAAAGTTGGGCGTAGATGCCACCTTGGTTGATTAACTCTTGGTGTGAACCTTGTTCTACGATATTTCCTTTATCAAGCACGATTAAGCGATCCATTGCGGCAATTGTCGATAGGCGGTGAGCAATGGCGATAACCGTTTTGCCTTCCATAAGTTCAATTAAGCTCTCTTGAATGGCGGCTTCGACTTCCGAATCTAACGCTGAGGTTGCTTCATCTAGGACGAGCAGTGGTGCATTTTTGAGAAGAACTCGTGAGATCGCAATTCGCTGACGTTGTCCGCCAGACAGTTTGACACCTCGTTCACCCACTTGAGCATCATAGCCAATATTTCCGAATGGGTCGGTCAGCGTTTCAATAAATTCATGAGCGTGAGCTTGTTTCGTCGCAGCAAGTAAAGCATCTTCTCCGGCATCGGGTTTGCCATATAGAATGTTTTCTCGGATCGAACGGTGCAGTAAAGAGGTATCTTGAGTGACCATTCCGATATTGCTACGAAGTGAATCTTGAGTGACATCAGAGATCACTTGATCATCAATACGGATCTGACCGCCTTCAACATCATGGAATCGGAGTAATAGGTTAACTAAGGTGGATTTACCTGCGCCTGAACGTCCCACTAAACCGACTTTTTCTCCGGGCTTAATATTGAGGTTAAGGTTATTGATCACCCCTTTATTCTCGCCATAATTGAAGCTGACGTTATCGAATACAATGCCACCCTGAGGTACTTCGATAGGTTGAGCATCGGGCTTGTCTTGTATATCGATAGGCTTTGATAGCGTTTTCATACCGTCAATTACCGTACCCATATTCTCAAACAGTCCGCCAACTTCCCACATGATCCACTTCGACATACCGTTAATACGCAAGGCCAAACTGATCGCGATCGCGATGGCACCGATAGTGATCGCACTGTCCATCCACAGAGCAATAGAAATCGCGGAGATGGAGAACACAAGTAGATAGTTCGCTAGTTCAACACAGACGTTAAAACCTGTGACTAAGCGCATTTGTCTATGAACCGTATCTAAGAATCCTTCCATTCCCTCTTCTGCGTATTCTGTTTCACGTTTACTGTGAGAAAACAATTTCACGGTCGCAATGTTGGTGTAACTATCGACAATTCGCCCAGTCATTAGTGATCGGGCATCCGCTTGTTCTGACGAAACGGCTTTAAGCTTAGGAACAAAATAGAATTGAATCCCAAGATAAATCCCTAGCCATATCAGCATTGGTGCCATAAGTCGCCAGTCCGATTGCGCAAGCATAAAAATGATGGCAGTGAAATAGACGGTTACGTAGATAAAAACATCGACGGCTTTCATTACCGTTTCTCTAACGGCGAGCGATGTCTGCATTACTTTGGTTGCAACGCGCCCGGCAAAGTCGTCTTGATAGAAAGAGAGACTCTGCTTTAGTAAATAACGGTGAGCCAACCATCGAATCGACATTGGGTAATTGCCAAGCAACGTCTGGTGGATAAGCAATGAGTAAGCGGTGATCATGATTGGCATGATCACGAGCAGCAAAATGCCAAGACCAATCAATGTGGAACTATTTTGCTCTAAAAAGGTGTCGGGGTTACTCGTCGATAACCAATCAACTAATTGTCCCATAAATCCAAAAAGTGATACTTCAATTATCGCAATACTCATACTCATTACTGCGAGAATAGCTAACGGTTTTTCGAATCCTTTGGTGTAATGAAGACAAAATGCCAGAATCCCATTGGGGGGCTGTTTAGGATCATCTTGTGGGAAAGCCTGAGTAAAGCTTTCAAATAACTTATACATATTTAATTCCTAACGTTATTTTTACTATTACGAAAACGTTCAAATTGGCTTCAAGATGGAAGAGGCAAAGGAATCGCGCGGATTTTCGTAAATTAGATAGGCTTATCCTATATGCAATATGTTCGGAATGTAACCATTTGATTGCATTATTCTTGGTATTGATTTACGTCGTAATCGAACTTCTGCTTTTGTATTGAACGACTGGTGTTGACGTGAGGGTGGGTAATAAATGACCAGGTCAATATGACAAATGCAATATGATAAAAAACCGTGGTACAGATCTTTTTCTGTTCTGCTGTACGGTATATAATCCAACCAATATCCGTTATTAGAATTAAAAGATTATATATCATGGCCATTGCAAACTATCGGGGCTTTAATTTTAAGCTTGCTAATCAGTCAGCAAGTGTATGGAAGGTTAAGATCAAAGGGCAGATACTGACTGGTAATATTTCTGAATTAAAGAAGAGTATTGATTGGTGGTGCGATACGGCATCTGTTGTCGACCCTCAAGAGTTTGCGATCCAAAATGAACGGTACAAAAAAACCAAAGCTCAGTCGAGAAATGAACACTACAACGGTTTTTTGATTAAAAACGACAGTGATGATGAAAAGGCATGGTACTGCATGTTCAACGGTCGGTTAATTAAAGGAACAAAAACGGCGATACAAAAGCATATTGATGCGTATTTAGTTGCTAAGCAGAAGGCTGAAGCTGGTTTTAAATAAATTGACCTTAGTCTTCCAGCTGGATAAATGGAAGTGGCACTGACTCTGGTGTTCCTTCCATATCTAAGAACTCGTTAAAATCATAAAAGTGCTTTTTTACGAGAGTTGTCGTTTGTTTTTAATTGTCGTTGAATGTTGCTGTTTACCCGTTTTTAAAGATGTAAAAAAGGCGAGATATAAATCATCTCGCCTTTATGTTTAGACTGATACTATTCGAACAGACTGATAGTACTGACCCTGCTAATTTTTAGGTCGAAAGTGTAATATAGCCATTGAGGTTGGCGACAACAGAACTTCTCCTTCTGCGTGTCCATGCTGTACATTTCTCAAGTTGGTATCACATATGGTTTCCCAAATTTGATTTTTATCATTTGGTAACTTAAATCTCGCAGGAGCGCTGGTTTGGTTGATTAAGTAAACCATTTCAGCACCATCGCTATCAATACCCAAATGCAGCGCAACAGAGCTCAAACGGTTCCAATCATCATGTTCCATTAAGGTTCCATCAATACGACGCCAAAAAATGCGGTTATTGTTTCTACCTTCTCCACTAAACGCTTTAATGAAAGGCACCATAAACTCTTGGCGTGCCCTGATCATTTCCGATAGCCAGCCTTTGAAATAATCTTTTCTTTCATTGATCTCCCAATTTAACCAGCTGGTTTCACTGTCTTGGCAATAAGCGTTGTTGTTGCCATTTTGGGTATGTGATAGCACATCAGCCGTTAATATATGAGGAATACCAAACGCAAAAATTAAGCTCGCCATGAAGTTACGTTTTTGTTTTTCACGGGTGGCGATAATAAGCATGTTCTCAGAAGGACCTTCTACTCCGTAGTTTTCTGAGCGGTTATCTCCATGCCCATCTCGGTTGTGTTCGCCATTCTCTTCATTGTGCTTATGCTTGTAGGAAACAAGATCTTGCATAGTGAAGCCGTCATGGTAGGTAATGTAATTGACGGTCAGTTTATGAGGCCAATTGGCGGCACTGTAGAGATCGCGCGAACCCATTAGTCGAGTGGCAAACTCTTTTAAATAGCCTTGATCACCACGCCAGAAGCTACGGGTAATGTCACGCAGTTTATCGTTACATTCATTCCAGCCAAGAGGGAAATTGCCTACTTGATAACCATTTGGGCCTATATCCCAAGGTTCTGCAATAAGTTTGGTTTCGCGTAGGGTTGGATCTTGGGCAACAGCTTTGAAAAAGGCTGCTTCAGGGTTAAAATTGTCCCCTTGTCTACCTAGAGTTGCGGCTAAATCGAAGCGAAAACCATCAACTTTGAACTCTTTGACCCAATAGCGAAGAGTATCCATCACAAGGTTGAGTGCTGGTTGGTATGTTAAATCAACGGTATTACCGCAGCCTGTA
The DNA here is from genome assembly GCF_013114135.1 of Vibrio sp. 03-59-1. Lineage (NCBI taxonomy): Bacteria > Pseudomonadati > Pseudomonadota > Gammaproteobacteria > Vibrionales > Vibrionaceae > Vibrio > Vibrio sp. 03-59-1. The sequence goes on along the minus strand of NZ_VTYA01000001.1, from coordinate 289,736 downwards.
AAGTTGGCATAATGGCAACCGTGTTTAATATATACACGTGAATCTAGAGCTTTCCAGTTGAATACTGGCCCACCTTCACCGCTCTCCGCCGTATGGTTATACACCACATCTAAAATGACTTCGATGCCATTTTTGTGCAGTTCCCGAATGGCTGTTTTTAGCTCAGTTACCGCATCATTTTTAGCATATCTAGGGTCAGGAACCATGAATAAATATGGGTTATATCCCCAATAATTAACCTTATCCATCTCTAATAGATGGGGCTCATGCATGCATGCCGCAACGGGTAATAGTTGGATAGAGTTAATATTTTGTTGTTTGTAAAAGGCGAGCATTTCGGGGCTGTATAAGCCTAAATAAGTGCCTTTTTCGCTTTCATTTAAATTTGGATTCAGCTTAGTTAAGCCTTTTACATGAGTTTCAAAAAGAACGGTGTCTTCTTTGGGAATTCTTGGTTGCTCAATACCTTGCCAATCAAACTTATCGTCAATGACAACACATTTTGGCATAGAGAAGCTTTTTTCTGAGCTATAAGGTGTCTCGTAGTGGAGTGCTTTATCAATGGCTTTAGCATAAGGGTCAGATAAAAGGTGTAATCCCTTTTCTGTTTCAATAATGTAACCATATTTTTGCTGTGCTTTGATGTTTGGAATATGGGTATAACGAATCCCTGCATATTCACCTTCTAAAGGGAAGGTTTCAAACTTATCTTGCTCATCAAATAGAGCAAGTTTTATCGATTTGCATTCCGGAGCATAGATGGAAAAATTACAGCCATTATTGTTGAGCGTAGCGCCAAGTGGATAAGGGCGAGAGAGCGTTTTTGTCATGTTAGGAATTCTTTTTCATTTACTACACGGATAGAACTATTAGTAAAAAGCTTTGTCTCAACAAGGTCAAGCACCTTATTTAGATAAATGTTTATGTAATTAAATTACATTTTTATTAATGGGTTTAACAAAACTATGACTTAGTTATCGTTTTGTCAGGGTATCCGATATAAATCGATCGCCTCCTCCCCCCTGTTTGTGTGATCAAAGCTAAATAAACGTCATTCTGTAATTTATCTCATCCCTAATCATCCCCCTTAAATTTAATTAAGGTGGAGGAAGTCAGCCTTCTCATCCTTGCCTATTATGGACCTCGTTGAAACAACCGGGGACTTGTTCCCATCTTACCTCTTTTTTCGATGCGACCTGTTTACTGCCTTTACAGGATGCATCGCAAAAAGAACCAAAAAATTATAAGTCGTCCATAAATTATAAATCATCCTTGATGGAGTTAAGAATGAATAAAGTAAGTTTAATTGCTGCTGCAGTGGCTACAACATTAGCTGCGGGCTCTGCATTCGCTGCAGAAACAGATTTTCATGGATACATGCGTGCAGGCTTCGGTGCTAATGCTGATGGTGGTTCTCAGTTTTGTTATGGTAATGGTGGTCCAACGACCTTCGGCCATGCAGTAGGTCGCTTAGGTGATGAGTGTGATACGTATGCTGAGCTATCTGTAAATGTAAATAAAGTTTGGGAAAGTGCAGAAGGTGATGCATTTAACCTTCATACGTTAGTTGCATACGGTACTTATGAAGATGGTGGCCTAGATAACCGCGGTAACTCTTTCCAAAGTATTGGGACAGATCCTGATAGCCCTTGGAATGGTCAACGAGCATCATTCCGTGAAGCTTGGGCTGATTACTCTATGTCTAATGGTATGAAACTATGGGCTGGTAATCGTTTTTATGGTCGTAAAGATATTCATATTCTAGATATGTACTATCTGAATAACTCCGGCAACGGTGTTGGTATTGAAAATATCGAAGTTGGTCCTGGTAATTTCCATGCAGCAGTCATTCAGCATAAATGGAAAGCTCCACTTTTAACAAAAGATGATCCTTCAACACCTGAAGATGAGACACAAGCTTTAGAGGGTACTCAAGTTTACTCTACAGCAAATACAGTAGATCTTCGATACACAGGCCTACAAACAAATGATAAAGGCAGCATGGAATTCATTCTATTAGCTGCAAAGCCTTCTCACACTGATGCTCAAGAAAAAGCAGTTGATGCTGGTGTTGGTAACGCTGGAGATTACGGTTTAGATAAAACTGGTATCTCGTTTACAGCGGAACATACGCAAGGCCATAGCATGGGCTTCAACAAAGCGGTAATCCAGTATAATACTGAAGGTTATGCATGGTCTGGTTTTGTTGGTAACCACCTAGGTGATTCATACAATATGGAGAAAGGTCAAGAAGGTCGTAAATCAATGCGTCTTATTGACTGGGGTGTTATTGAAGGTGATAAATGGGATCTAGGTTACTCTGTTGTTTACGCACAGCTTTTTGATAAAGGTGTAGGCGCAGCAAGTGGTGCTGATGATGCTACGGCATTGAGTGTTGTAGTGCGTCCTTCATATAAATGGTCAGAATCAATGAGCACAGTTGTAGAGCTTGGTTATTTCCAACAAGACTTTGGATCTGACTGGGGTGCTGAAAAAGAAGACTTAAACAAAGTTACTTTGGCGCAGCAATGGCAAGCTGGTTCTAGCTTCTGGGCTCGTCCTGCAATTCGTGTATTTGCAAGCATGTACAATGGTGACCAAGCCGTTGACAAAAATGACATGATGGTTGGTGCTCAAGTTGAAGCTTGGTGGTAAAAAGAAAGCCTCAAATTAAGTAAGAAATCAAATAGCCAGCACTTGCTGGCTATTTGTGTAAATAAATAGGTTACTTTATGAATAAAAAAACATGGTTTGCACTCTTAGGGCTACTCTTTGTATCGGGTTGTTCTTCAACGCAACATATGCCAAATAACGTTGGTAGCAAAGACGTTCAAGTTATTTCAAATGTAAAAGATGTCCAATGGAATCATGTGGACATTCCAAGTTCATTTTTATTTACATTCTCAACAGAAACTCAATATTTATCCAATGATAAATTTGAGACTCCTATTTCAGGCTTTTCATTTGATAACCATGGAGTCCCAATCACTCTTGAAATTAACTCCCCGATAGCTCAACTTTCTGTATTTACACCAAGTGTCGTTGTTTATGATCAGAATATGCAGATAATTAAGCAATATTCATCAAATGCTTTTGATTATGATAAAAATGATTTTGTAAAGGGAGCGATGTTTTCTGGGGAAGTCGAACTTAATTTACCTTTGTCTGTATCTAAAGCGTTTGTAATGATCTACACCACTCAAGACGATTTAAGAGAAACAACGACTATTCTGCATCCAGCAAAAGCTATGGCAATTTCTAAGCGTAATGACCCTCCTGCAATAGAGGACCCTATAGCAAGTCATAGTAAATATGGGACTGTATCAGTTGTGTTGAAAACTCGTTCTGGTTTTAGTTTATTTAGTGAGTCCAAATCACCTTCAGCCCCAATTATTCCTGAGTCGAATAAAATAAAAAATGCAGCTGAAGTTCAACCAGAAACAGAAACTTATTATTACGATGCCATTAAGAAAGCAGTGGCAAATGATGATCTACCTAAAGCACTTAGTTTACTTGATGAAGCTAAAGCACTGAATGTAGAAAATGTTCAGCAAGTTTTTATTAAAGCTATTAATGAAAAATAATCACTACTTACGTTTGAATATTTATTCAAAATGAGATGATACATAACCAACAAATACAAATTAAAAGGAATTGACATTGAATATTTTTAAGTTATCACTTGCCGCCACGTTACTTATATCAGTTGTAGGATGCCAGTCTACCGCTGAAGAAGAGTTACAACCTGTCGTAAATCTATCTGCCGAAGATGGATCGAAGTTTATGTCTTCTTGTATGAATGTGGATAGTTTAGATAAGGGACCTGTGAACAAACCACTATTTGTTGTTGGTACGTTCAAGGACTCAAACTGGAAGCACGTACCAAAGCGTAAGTACTCTTATAAAGGACATAATATTTATCAAGCAGTTGTAGATGAAAAAGCAGGTAAATATACGATGCAGTATGCTACGGAATTGTGGTTCCCACAATTTACGGCTAAAGGTAAGAAAATGAATGTTGATGAGTTTACCATTCTCACCTTTGGTGGTTACGGTGCAGATACAGCCGTTAATATTCCTGAAGATGGTCAATATGTATGGAGTTTAGAGCTTGGTGGGAAAGGGGAGCCTCGCCATGTTATGGTGTCTAAATGTAAATAACATAGATTTTATTTGAAGGCTTTTCAAGGACAACATAATTCATTTTTAGCCATCTTTGCATAAATTAAAACGCAGCGAATTACCGCTGCGTTTTTTATTGAGAAGTATTATATCGAACAGTATGACATCGAGAATCTACTCTAGTCTGTTGCTACTTGGTGGGCTTGATTCTCAATTTTGTCTTTTAGGTAGTTAGGTTGAGACATTGATGTCGGTTCTATTTCCCAATTCGGTTGAGTGAACTTAAGGTTAGCCACTGAATCAGAATGAATTGATGCCTCTATCTTTGTTTCTAGGTTATTGATATCCGATTTGAGCCCGCCCGTTTGAGCATTAAACTCAATCTTGATCGTTCCAACTAATTCACCACTCACCGTTACTCTACTGCCTGGTTGAGACTCTAATATCAGCTTCAGAGCCATTGACTCTTTCTGTGTTGATTGGAATGTGAAATGTTGAATATCACCACAACGATTAAAGCTTAGACTTAAGTTGTTACCATAACCAAATGGGAGTGTGGCAGTGAATTCACGCCATGCTGTAGGCAGTTTTGGGTGCAAAACAAGTTGGTTGTTTAACAGGTTCGGTTTAAAGCCAAGATAATCTTGTTGTGCATTTCGAGCATATTCAGAGACAGACCAAGCTTGAGCAAAAGTCCCACTTTCGACTAGATCTGCGTCGTTTTTTTGCCAAGCGTCTAAGTTTTCACTCATTGTTCCAATATGACCTTGGTCGGTTATTTGTTGGCCGAGATTTTTACTCAGTTGGTATGCTAAGTTTTCACCACCAAACATGGCTAGGCTAGATACAGTAAAGCCAGCATTCCAGCCCCAAATTGTCCCATTATGGTAGGCGCTGTCCTTATGGTATTGGTTCTGTTTATCGTGATATGGGTGAAACAGCTCATCACTTTGGCTCAGAGAGCAAATGCCCCAAGGAAAGAGAAGTTCAGAAACTGCATTCGATACAACATTCGATCCAATTTCAGGGCTTAGTAGTGGCTCTTGTAGCGGAACGGTTAGCGTCATGAGCTGGTTTGGGCGAATGCTATAATCAGCTTGGCCGTCGGCTTCAATTCGATCCGCCAGTATTTGGGTTTCTTTATTCCAGAATAGGGACTCAAAATTACTTCGAACTTGTTGGAGTAGGGAAGCCCAATGCGTTTTAGCGGCTACATCCTGATTGAGTTCGGCAAGTACAATGGCCGACTGTAGACTCGCATACCATAAGGCTTGGATATCATTAGCGCGATTTCCACGCGCCGACCAAGGAATTTGACCGTCGATTTTTGCATCCATCCATGTGTCTGGATCTCGATGCGTCATTAATCCATTTTCATCTAAGTAACGTTTTTCGATGCCTTCAACAAAACGTTTTACAACAGGGTAGATCTCTTGAGCAAAGGTTAAATCACCGCTGTAGTTTAGATATTCCATAACCTCACGGATCATCCACGGAGTACCATCTGTGGTGTTATAAATCATATTGGTAAGGCTGGTCACTCGGTTGGGGACTCGGCCATAATTTATCGAATTTTCATCTGTCATTTGCATTGAAGCAAAATTGGTGATGATCTCCTTCGCTTCCGAGAATTGGCCGTTAATTAGGCTCGTTCCAGAAAGCGCAATGAAAGTATCTCTTCCCCAGCAATCTTTAAACCAAGGTAACCCTGCCCAAATGCCAGCCCCAAATTCATGGTTAACAAAGGTACGACTGGCTAGTCGTGCCCACATTACTGCACGGTTATACTCAATATCATTGGTCCAGAGATAATTTTTACATAAGAAGTGATAAATCGAGTATCGGTTTAAATTGACCAAGTCTGAATCGATCGCTTGTTCTGCTAAATGAATGGCAGCAGATTTTGATTCAGCAAAGCAGAGGTATACGTCGAACTGTGTTTCGTTGTTCAAACTGTGGATGAAGAGTTTAACGTTGTCACCGGACAGATGAAGAGTCGAGTCGAGCTCTGGGTGATCGCTGAAACTTACTTCATTGAATGTACATGGTTTATTGGCTGTTATTGCAATGTGTTGAGGAGCGCCGTCTGGACAAAGGCTTGTTGGCAAAGAGTAAACGATGCCATGCTTAAACGTGGAGATCTCAGATTGGTTGAATGCAATATTGAGTTCTGGAACGATGGACAAGGCTTTTGGTTGATGAGTTTGTACCGAAAGGCAGGCTGTACGTTGTCCTGAGATAAGCGTGAACCTATCTGCCGAGGACTCGTAACGGTGCTCAAGCCCGTATGCCTGTAACCTAGCGTCAAGTGCTTTTGTTTTATCGTTAATCCTACCGTCAATAAAGCTCGCAAATGTGCCTAAATACCAGCCTTGGGAGTGGCGATATTTTCCTGCATTGGCAAAAGTATGCGTTTTACCTTCGTAATAACCATCTTGGTTGTCCCCAAATACAAACGGAAAGGGGGACGATTTGCTAATTTCTATTTGAGCAAAAAGTTGATCACTAGCTAAACAGTTGTGAACTGGAGCTGGTGGTTGTCGAGGTAAATAGTGAACGGCGTCTACCTGATAAGTAAGGTGATCACGCAATGCTGTTGGTTCAATATTCTCTTTGCTTGCGCTTACTGCTACGGTAGCGTGCTGCCCTGTGAAAGTGACAACGACATCAAAACGCCCTGTTTGTTGTGGTTTGAAATGAAGGTCGTTACCAATTCCTTGAGTGTTTACGAGCGGTATTTCTTTATTCACAACCAGTAATGTTGTATCGATAGGGTGGCCGGAAAAAGTCCATAATGCTGTGCCATCTTGATCTGTGATCTTAAATGCGTGTGTATCCGATGAGAGGCAAATTGTGGTACTGAACTGCCCAGTAGCGGTTTCAGATAGCGGTGAATCGAGTCCCCAGCCATTAAAAGTGCCCTTAATATACAGGGTAGGCAATGTTGTTATCATATTAATAATCCTCAAGTTATTGGTGAAGAGTATCGAAACCTTGATGGAATAAGAAATAGCTAAAACCGTTGTTGATATTGGAATTATTGATATCAAATTAGTGTTAGATGTCGATTATGAAATATCGGTATATTCAAGTTGTGAAGTTATTATTATTCAATAACTTAGATATGTGGTCTTTGTTGCGGAAGATTTTGATCGCTCACTCTGCGTGATGGATGATTTGTAAATACGTGATGCTCATCAGAAAGTTTTTCCGTCTTATTTCTCATCTTTATAGAAGATAAGCCCCTCTAATTCGACATTAAATTCACATGGTTTTTAATACAATCAAAGTTCGATTCAACCGAGGAGAGCTCTATGCAAGTTAGTGGAAATTATTACAACTTTGCCTCTGTTGGGGGTGCTTTCAAAAGTAATAACTCAAATCAATATGCAATTGGAAATCAAGTCAAAATAAACTCTGCTGCAAACTATATTGATCAAGCCATCAGTGCTAACGCAAAAAATATTGAAACTAAGGTAGAAAATCAGTACAGCGGTAAAGTTATTTCAGTTAAAGATACTGAATCAGGCGTTGTATTAAAGCGAATAAAGGCCAGTGATGTGCTTTCAACAATGAATCAAAACACTTTCAAAGGTAATTTTCTTAACCAACGAGTGTAGAGCAAGTAATGTAACTCGCATATGGTTTGGTCCTACATATCATCATCTGTTTTCTCCCCGTTTATCACAAACTGTTAATCTGATAAAAATAGAAACCGTACGGTAAAATCCAACCAGAAAAGGAAGCTTTCCTTTATTGTTGTTCTTGTCGGAAGCGATGGTTTTTATACTTTTTTGTTTTTGTAAAAAATTATTTGGAATAAAAAAAAACGATAAAAACAGATCCAAAATTAACACCAAACGCTTTTTTCTTAACAGTATGTTAATGGTTTATTTTTGTGTTTTTGAATTTATATTCAGTATGCTTCTATTTAATTTACCTCAGGAGCGGGTTTTTACTAGGCTGTTGTAAGGTTTATTGAATAAAAATCCCTCTTTATAAAATGCGAATATCAAGTGCAAATTAAATAAATTAACTATTTACTCTTAGTTGTAACATTTATATATCTAAGTTAAATGATATACTGTAAAGTCATGATAAAGGGTGTTGTACTTTAATGGTTTAGTTTTTGTTGGTACCATATTGCTACTGTTGAAAAGCAAGTGGCGCTAGGATGCGATGTAATTTACCTATGTATAGGGTTACAGGATAGTTTTTACATTTAACTGAAGCATAAGTATGTAGTGATACTTTTTAATCAAGGCGCAATGATGAATATGAATACTAAAAATTACATTTTGGTTGAAAAACAGCCAGTTTTAACTGAAGACTATGTTCGCTGGGCTATATGGTTTGAAGAGAGTGTTCGCAAAGGCACTAGGCATGTTGAAGTTAAAGAAATTCCAGCACGTAAGCCCTTTAAAAAAGGCAGCGCTAAGATGATACGTAAAATTAACCACTTTAGAGCTCAACCAATACTTGTCAGCACTATTTTTCTTGGGCGTGATTGCTCAGATAGTGGTGCGGCCCCGGCATTATTTGAAACGAACGTACATGGTGGTCGATTCGATCGATCTCAAGAGAATTATGCGTCTTGGGAGCTAGCCGAAAAAGGTCACTATAATATCGTTGAGAGGATCACAAAGAGTATGGTTGTATAGTAAGCAACACTGACTGACGTAACGCTATACTTGCAGTAGAAAGCAGAGTCGTAATTGAGACTATTTTTGTACATTTTTTCATTGGCTTGATGACAAAGTGTGCTGCTTGCAAATGGAAGCCGCTTCATGCTTGTTCGATTGGATATTTTATAACTCATATCTTCCAATATGAGTTTAGTTGTCGCTTAATGGACCGTTCTATTATTGCGTCTATTCGAGTCGGTATTATTTGATTCTGTAAGCTAGATGTACGTTTACTTTCGAATCGGATAAGGTTATTCATCACAAAATAGAAGTAAATATCTTTTAATTCATATGATTGCATCATGGGATAAAATTCGGGTAGTATTGAGCTAATTAAGGAGTTCAACATGCCACGAGTCAGTCAAGCGGAAGCGAAATTAACTAGACAGAGAATCATCAACGCCTCTTTGAAAATCGTCGTTGAAGACGGTATTGCAGAGTTATCATTTGCTAACATAGCCAAGAAAGCTAAAATCAGCCGATCAGGAATAAATGCTCACTTTAAACGTAAAGAAAACATTTATGAGGAGCTAAGACCTATTTTAAAGGGGATGATCTTAGAGCCATTAGATATATCATCACCTGAAATGTTTTTAGATTCTTGGATTAAGGTTATTGATGAAGATCAGGCATATAGAAAAATGCTAGTGAACTCTGATCGTGTAATGGGTGGGCAACGAGCCGCTTCTGATCTCCTCACTATTATTGAGGGTGATCGTACCGCAGTGAGAGATGCTGTTTATTATGCTCTGGGCTATGCTTTAGTTAATTACCCCTCTAATTAGTCAATAATGAAGATATTGAAGTCATTTTTAACCATAGATATCTATGTGTTGGAAGTGGCTTTTTTTATATCAGGCATTTGGTTCAATTCTGTTATGGAGTAATATGGCTCTACTGTTATTGTGTGCGTTATACGAATAATAAGGAAACACTTGTCTATTATGAAATCTTATTCAGCCCCTAAATTCACCATCAAACTGTTATCTCCAAAATATTGGGGAGTTTGGCTTGGGTTTGGTTTATTGGCATTTACCGTTACCGTTTTACCTTATCGCTTATTAAAACGGTTGGGATTTTACATTGGCTCACTGACTCAAAAATTTGCACAGAAAAGAGTGTCGATTGCAGAGAAGAACCTCTCTTTAGCTTTTCCTGATATGCAGAAAGATCAGCAGAAAAAGATATTAGAAAGTAATATTAACAATTCTGGTTTAGCGATCATTGAAACGGGTATGGCCTGGTTTTGGCCGGACTGGCGAGTAAGAAATCACGTTAAGTTAGTGAACACAGAACAGATGAAACAGCTTGAATCTGAAAAGCGAGGTGTTTTGGTTGTTTGTGTCCATGCCTTGAATTTAGAGATGACAGCCCGCGCATTCAGCTTGTTTGCTCCTGGCTACGGAGTGTATCGACCTCATAATAATCCAGCTTATGATTTCATTCAGTTTTGGGGGCGTACACGCTTCGGGCACCAAATGGTGGATCGTAAAGATGTAAAAGGGATGATGAAAATTCTCCGCAAAGGTGGGCGACTTTGGTATCTTCCTGACCATGATTATGGATTTAAAAATTCTGTTTTCGTTCCGTTTTTTGCAGTAGAACAGGCGAGTACGACGATGGGCACAGGTGTTTTAGTCGATGCAACGAAATGCGCTGTTGTGACAGCTTCTAGCTTCAGAACGGATGAGTTGTATACCCTAGATATTGATGAAGATATTAGTCAGCTATTCCCAAGGCGAGATACTACAGGAGCCGCTGTTGTTATGAACAAGGCGGTAGAAAAAGTGATCATGAAAGGTGTGGATCAGTGGATGTGGATGCATCGGCGCTATAAGACCATGCCCGACAATAAAAACAACGGTTCACGCTACCGTTAGATGAAATGGGAGTGCCAATGTGCACTCCTTTTTTTATTATTGGCACTATTTAACTTATCTAAAGCTCGCTTACCTATTTACTGTCGCTACCAATAATTTTCACTACTGAATTGTCCCGATTTTTTACGTAAATGTTTGGTTAATCCAAGTTCTTTTAGGGCGTCGCTTGTGTCTCGAACCATTGCTGGATTTCCACAAAGATAGAAGAAACTGTGTCTTTTACTGATGGGCAGTTGCGTAGCGCGTTCGAGCTCGCCTCTAAGTAGCAACGCTGGGATTCTTCCCCGTAAACTTCCGGAGACATGTTCTCTAGAAATAATTGGCACATATTGTAGTTTTCCCTTTAGTCGAGAGGTGAGTTGAGAAATGCGCTGTGAATAAGTAAGGTCATTTTCTGTTCTAACGGCATGAACCAAAATTAAATGGTCAAATCGATCTTCTAGTCCTTGGGTCTCCAACATAGCTAAGAAAGGACCAATTGCTGTGCCTGTTGAAAGAAGCCATAAATCTTTTGCTGTCGCTGGTATTTCATCTAGTGTCATAAAGCCACTGGGATCCTTTCCTACATATACCTCATCACCAATACTTAATTTGTGTAACTTCGGCGAGAGCTGGCCATCGGCGTCTTTTATGATAAGGAACTCCAAATTTTGATGACCTGCTTTATGCTCAGGGTGATTGACCATTGAATAAGCGCGACGTATCAATTCGTCACCATTTAACACAGCCAGTTTAGTAAATTGACCAGCAAGGTAGGGTGAAACTGGAGCTTGAACATGTAAACTAAACAGTTGATTGTTCCACTCAACTCTATTCATCACCTTTCCTAATACTAAACCGTGTGGAATGTCTGTCATATTGTGTTCCTTATGAAAGTTAACCAATACCAACCACTATTTTTAGTGTCTATATAAAGATAGCACTTTTCATGCCATACGCGAGAATGCTTATCAATTGAGGTTTTTTGATAATTACCGGATGGACTTTGTCATAATGACACTCTTTGGTTGAGTCATTATGACTGCTTTAAGTTATTTAGAACGAGGGGCAGGAAAGAGTAGGCTGGAAACGTTGATAGGGTAGATGCGACGAGTGCCTTTTCTCTCTTCACTGTCTCGGTATTTATCACTTAACAGTGAAGAGGCTTAAAAGGTGCAATGACAGATTAATTGATGGTCAGTTCACCTGCTTGCTGTAAAACATAGGCATTGGATGGGTCGATTTGAGTGACGAGTTTTTCAACTTCGCAAATCGCGTCTATGGAGCCACTGTTTTTACGATAGCTTAAATAGAGTGGTCGCTTCCATTGCTCAACACCAGAGACACGGTATAGCTGCTCAGATTCAATAAAAGGCTCAACCATAGAGGCTGGCAGGTAAGCACTTCCTCTTTTTTCTAAGATAAAATCTAGTGCGATACGTCCGGTGGATGTTCTTAAGTAGGCGGGCGGAAAAGTTGGATGGCGCTCAGCGTGCTCAGATGAGAAACGAGATCCCCAGTCAACATAAACATACTTACCTTGCATCACTTCTTCTAAACTAGAGTGATCGGTTGAAACTAAAACAAGATCTAAATCCGCGACTTTATGGCAATGAAATTCATCCGCTTTGAGTGGGTCAAATCCGAAAGCCATATCCAGAGTTCGCTCAAGAAGGTTCCGATTTAGTTGCTCTCTGCTTAACACTTCCGCCATGAATCCGTAACCTTCGAATGAGTCGGTCACAATGCTAAGGCAGTTCTGCAGGTAAGCGTCCCAAATATTTGGGGTGCCACCCAGTGTTAGTTGTAGAACCTTGCTGCTTTCAAGTGAGAGTTCAAATTTAGCTTGTTGTAAGGTTGACACCATCACTTCCGCATACCCAATCAAACGTTCGCCTGAACTCGTTAGTTTGATGTTATTCCTATCGCGGGTGAACAGTTTAGTATCGAAATAGCTTTCCAATTGTTTTATTCGAGCACTAACAGCAGCTTGTGTTATGTATAAATTTTCGGCTGTGCGTCCAAAGTGTTTAATTTTAGCAAGCTCTAAAAAAGTTCTAAAAACTTTAACATCCATGGAAAATCCTCATGTGCGTTTGCTAAAGAGTAGCAAGGAATTATTGTGGTTACGATTAAAACGTTTTGTTTTTATTTTTAATTGTTTAGCGGTAATTTTACTCAAGATTTATTCCACTAATGTTCTTACTTAAAGAGTGCTTGAGGCTGACATGTCAGAAATTATTTTTCGTAATGGCAAAAAACGTTTTTATGATAATGTAAAATTTCCCCGTGGCTTTGCAAAGTCCGGAGAATTCACCTTGGTTGAAGAAGATATCCTCATTACTTACGGCGACACAATGCTAGGGTTAGAACTTGGTGAAATAACCCCTGAAAATGCTGAAGAAAAACACTTTATCAAGGTACTCTCTCATCCTGGGAAAGCAAAAACCAAGCTTGAGAGAGTATGGTTAAAGTACATTCAATTGGCTCGTGGCCGTAAACGATTCTTCACATTGAACAGTACAAAGAAATTTGCAAATGCAGTTAGCATGGATACTGTCAATGACGATGATTATGAGCCTGATGATACGTTGTTAGTGTCTGGGTCATAAGATTACGATAATTAGGCTTAGACAGAAATCTAAGCCTATAAAAGTCGAGATAAGCGAAGCTTGAGATAAGATTTCGTTTGTTGAAGTTACTTAACTACCGAGCATAAACTCTTGGCTCGGATCAACCAAAATCTTGTCTGCCATGCCTTGCCTACCAAGCAACATCATATAAGTCATCTCTTGTCTATTACTCAACGTTAACTCAATGGGCCAAATTTCGCTGCCTAACTGTAGTCTGGTCATGATCACACAACGATGTTCGACATCCCCATTTGATGACTTTATTTTTCGGCAAGCTTTGAGTGGCGCTTGGCATTTTACAATCTCTTCTAAATGGTAGATGTCTGGGTGTAACTCAAACTCTACAAACTTCTGACCGTCTTTTTTGAAGCACACCAAATTATCAACATGCAGTGACGATGTTTTTGCGCCTGTATCGGTTCTCACTTGAAGGTGATTGACCCCAAAATCCGGTAAGCTACATACTTCCACATTGCCAATAATAAGTTTTTTCATCTTTTTTCCGTTGCTGTTCTTTTTAAAATCGTTGCTAGAAATTGGCATTAGCCTTTTCCACGAGTACGAGTTGCATTTGGTTTCGCGTTTTTTTCAATGAACTCAAAAATCATATTTGCGACATCTTTGTTGGTTGATTTTTCAATGCCTTCTAAGCCTGGAGAAGAGTTCACTTCCATAACCACAGGCCCATTTTTAGATTGTAAAATATCAACGCCACATAGGTTTAGTCCCATCGCTTTTGCTGCATTAATCGCGGTTGCACGCTCTTCTTTGCTCAATTTAACCAAATGAGCGGTACCACCACGATGTAAATTAGAACGGAACTCGCCTTCGCCCGCTTGACGCTTCATTGCTGCAATCACTTTATTGCCAACCACAAAGCAGCGAATATCTGCACCGCCAGCTTCTGCAATAAATTCTTGAACCAAGATGTTTGCCTTCATGCCCATAAAAGCTTCAATGACGCTTTCTGCTGCTTTGTTGGTTTCCGCCAACACCACACCAATCCCTTGTGTACCTTCAAGAAGCTTGATCACCAGTGGTGCGCCACCAACGTTTTTGATCAAATCTTGGATCTTGTCAGGGCGACTTGCAAAACCAGTGCGTGGCAGACCAATACCTTTACGGGAAAGCAGCTGCAATGAACGTAATTTGTCACGAGAACGGCTGATCGCAACCGATTCGTTCACACAGAATGTGCCCATCATTTCAAACTGACGCACAACCGCCGTGCCGTAGAACGTAATCGATGACCCAATACGTGGAATAACAGCATCGTATTTCGGCAACACTTCCCCCATGTAACGGATGTTCGGGTTACTACTCGTGATATCCATATAGCAATGTAGTGTGTCGATGATATCTACTTGGTGACCACGAGCCTCACCCGCTTCTTTAAGACGGCGAGTTGAGTATAAATTTTCGTTACGAGAAAGAATTGCAATACGCATTTTTTTTTCCTAGGTAGTTGCGAAATTAACGGCAATGCCAGAAAGGCTCACCGAGTTATTGCGAAAATTAGCCACTATGACAGTGGCTGAATATTGTGAAACATCATCGTAGGAGATGATTTAGGCGCAACTTAGGGCAGATCAAATGGAAAGAGAAACGAATAGTTTTTGTGGTATCGACAAGAATATTTTATTGATAGTGAAGAGCATTGAAAAAGCTGGCTTCAATCATATTGGTCGAAGGTTAGTAACGCTATTCGTTGAAATTTTTTCGTTGAAATTTAAACGCAGCAACAGAAAACGGCCTGATATATTGCTGCGTTTGATGACACTTTTCTCGATTTGATGGGCTAGTGAGAGAGCGCGAGTTTTCGATTTTTATCCAGTTTGCCTCCTAACTTGAGCATGCCTAAGCTAGCGAAAAACATAATGAAACCCACAATAGTAAAGCCCAAGCCAATGTTGTCTGTATGGGCTAGAAATGCAATCAAGACGTAACTCAGACTCTGTGCAAGAGTGGAAAACATCGCAAGCCCACCATCAATGCGGCCTCTTTGTGCCATTGGAACCACATGGTGCATCCAATTGGTACGGGCGATTCGATTCAGCGCATTAAACAGACCAAAGAAAGCGGTGAAGATCACTATATATAAGGGCTGTGTCACTAAGCTCATCGCTAATAGGGTGAGGGAAAGCACGAACACTGAATACTGCATAATAGATTGTTGCGAGTATAGGGCGAGAATTTTGGAAATAACCAGCCCTGTCATTAATGAGCCTAAACCAAACGCGACATTGTACATCGCAAACCAATCTCCAGAGACCCCCAATCGTGCGAACCAGATGGGAACTAACTTGCTGAGAAAAGTCAGTACTGGGTATGAGAGGCAAGATATGAGAATGAAGCCATAAAATATGGGTTGCTCAGTAAGAAGGACTTTGCTCTCTTTGATTTGGCCTAAAAAGGAACGTTTGGTGGAAGGGCTAACTTGGCGGTGGTATGGCGTGATGAGATAGCTTAACGCGGCGAGGGAAGAGGCGACAGCCGCAAATAGAGCAAATTCAACCATACCCCATAGCTCTAAAAGAAGAATACCTAAAGCGCCAGCGCCAAGAGTGGTCCCTTGCATAACAATTTCTTGATACCCCGAGATTTTTGCATATTGATCCTTGGTATAGTTTTCTTGAGTGAATGCATTATTGGATGCCCAAGCGACGTTGCTGGATAGCCAAAAAATTATCTGTGATAAGGTGAGCAACCCATTGGACTCGATACCTAACCAATAGATGATACAAACGATAGCGGCAGTAAGCGCTTGAATGATTTGAACGAGTATTAGAATGCTTTTCCGAGAGTGTTTGTCGATAAGGACTGAAAAAAGGGGGGTTAAGCAAAAGGATAAGCCAGTACAAAAAAGGGCGATTAGCGCGACAAACGTGCCCATATCTGGCTGTTGTAGCATGATCCAAGGTAGAGCCATCATAAATAAGCCCGAACTAATACCATCGAAGAATCGGCCAGATAAATAGGTAATTGTTTTATTTTCCATCAAATATTCCATGTGATTGAGTCCATTGGCTGCTACTCTAAAACCTCAAGTTAACTTTAGGTCAACGACTTTTTGAGGTTTATATGGACATGAGAATTGGAGAAGTTGCTAAGCGGGCTGGGGTCAGTGTGCCTACATTGCATTTTTATGAAGAGAAGGGGTTAATCTATAGTTCTCGGAATCAATCCAACCAACGCCGTTATGATCGCCAGATATTGAGAAGGATCGCCGTAATAAAAGCCGCTCAAAATGTGGGGCTGACGCTTCAAGAAATATCAGAAGCGTTAGGGCATCTACCTAAACATAAAGCGCCAAAGCGAGAAGAGTGGGAGCAACTTGCTAAAACGTGGCATCAAGCATTGGAAGAGAAGATCGCACATTTAAAAAACCTTCAGACCCAGCTTGGAAGTTGCATTCAATGTGGTTGCTTGTCATTAGAAAAGTGTGCGCTTTATAACCCTGAAGATTCTCGCGGTATTAAAAAACCGGGGGCCAAGCTGGTACTCCCTCAAAGCATAGAATCATGATGGATTGAGGCGAAGGTAATTGATTATCCTCCCCCTCATTGATGCAAACAAAAAGGCTAAGCGGTTAACTCTAGTCGGTTGCCTTCTGGGTCAAGCACCACACTTTCATAGTAACCGTCTCCTGTTCTTCGTGGCCCATCAAGCACTTCATATCCATCATCAATAAACGCTTGTGTCATAGCATCAACTTTCGCTTCACTGCCGACACTAAAAGCAATATGGGTGAGGCCGATAAATTGTTGGTACACATCTATCTCTAAAGTAGGGATGGAATCAATCTTCATTAATTCGATTCTTGCTCCACTATCGAAATGAATAAAATACGAACTGAAGCCCTTTTTCGTATTGGTGTATTTATCATTTGAATTTGCATTGAAGTAAGTTAGGTAGAAATCTCTCATTCGCTCAAGATCTTGTGTCCAAATCGCTATGTGTTCAATGTTCATAATGTTGCTCCGTACTTAGGGTTATGTATCACCATAAGGGGCAGTAATAACAGCGATCTAACAGGATGATTCGGGGGTGAGGAGCATATCGAGTTAAATCGCTGTTATTACTAGCCCTTAGGCTGTATTTGTTGGTGTTAGTATGCTGTTCAAATAGGAAGTAAAAAAGAGATGGTGTTTAATTTATTTGTTCCTTATATTAGGTTTTAT
Organism: Vibrio sp. 03-59-1; assembly: GCF_013114135.1. Lineage (NCBI taxonomy): Bacteria > Pseudomonadati > Pseudomonadota > Gammaproteobacteria > Vibrionales > Vibrionaceae > Vibrio > Vibrio sp. 03-59-1. Next base: position 272,256 of record NZ_VTYA01000001.1, on the reverse strand, counting down.
ATCTGGTTTAAGTTATAAAACCGTTGGGTAAGGTATGTTTTATCTATATCTCAGTTAAATAGGGAAGTTATTTTCCTTAGGGGTTCATGAAATGTCTGATTTAAATTTACTAAGATACTATTCACGCTTAGCGGATTTGGGGGTAGAGCAGGAACTTAAGATCCCACTTAGCGAAGTGGCGGAAAGCTTTATTACCAGCCCAAGACATGCGCGGACGTTACTTGGTCAAATGCAAGATTGTGGATGGTTAACTTGGTTACCGAAAGCGGGACGAAACCAAAGATCGACACTATTACTTAATTTAAGCGTTGATCGTTTGAAAGCCACATTGGCAACAGAGCGAATTCATTCTGGGCAATACGAAAAAGCGTTGTCGATACTGGATCATGACCAATCGAAGTTTAGGCAGCTACTGCATAGTACTTCTGGAGCATCCATCCGTGAGGGGCGCTTACACATACAGTTGACATATAAACGCCAATTTGAACGGTTGGTGCCCCACCTTTTACACCGAAATAGTGAACGTTTTCTGCTTCGCCAGCTCTATAGCGGGTTGGTGAGTTGCGACTTTCTTGGAAAGGTGAACCCTGAGTTGGCTCATCATTGGGAATATGATCCTAAGCAACTGACATGGACCTTTTATTTAAGACCAAGTTTAACGTTTCATAATGATCAACCGATTGATGCCAATACGGTTGTTACCTTGTTCGCCAGATTGACACAACAGCATGAATATCAAGCAGAATTGCAGCATGTTATCGACATTACCGCCCCTCAGCCGCATTGTGTTGTTTTTCAGCTCTCTCAACCTGATTTTGGTTTTGCTGGGCTTTTAGCGGACGTGAAATATTCAATTCAGCCACCAAGCCAGTTATTTGAGTCGTCGATAGAAAAAGTGGTAGGGAGTGGTCCTTTTGAGGTTGTCGAGCATAGTGAAGAGAAGATCACGCTTAAAGCTTTTGAGCGATTTTACGGTTGCCGAGCATTGACTGATCAGGTGACGATTTGGCATTTGGATGAAAAATTAGCGGGATTAAACTTAACGGACTCAAACTTAGACAAAAACGCTCTAAATACAGAAGCTTTGGGGGAAAGTGTCGCTCAGTCATCGGGCTCTTGTGAACATTATGTTTCTCAAACAGAAGATATACAACAGGCGAGTCCCACATTAGATAATGCTCAAGGGATCGCCACTATGTCTAATGAGCAAAAAGAGGGGGAAGCAGATAACCAGCAGAGTCGAGTAGAAGATGGTTGCTTGTATCTGCTATTTAATCAAGCGACCTCTGGAGCTCTCTCATTAGAGCAGCAACGATATCTGTCCACGTTACTTCATCCTGAAAAACTATGGGAAGAATTGAACCAAGCATCGCATCAATTTGGTGCTGAAATCGCACAAAATCTGTTACCTGAATGGAGCCATATTCGCCGGCCTGATTCGATGCCGACAGCATTACCGCATTCATTATCGATAGCGGTTTATCAACATACGGCTCTTGAATACAGTGCCGATGCCATTGTTGCCATCTTAAATAAAATCGGGGTTAACGTAGTCGTCAATATATACTCTTATCGAGAACTTTCCCAAAAGGCGATAGATAAAAAGTTAGTTGAAGAGATGGTTTTGACCAATATTAATCTCGATGATAATCGTCACTCTTCAGCTTATATTGGCCTATTAAGTAATACGGTGTTGCATTATTGTCTTGGTCACCACCATAGCCAATGGCTGGTGGAAGAGCTTTCACGCCTTCGAGCGGATACACCTTTAGAAGAGTACCTTGAACAGTTAGAGTCAATCTCCACATCTATTATTTCTGAGTATGTCCTATTACCGATGTTCCATCACCGACAGACCTTAAGGTTTAAAGGCGTACTGAAGAATGTGGCCCTGACGAACTGGGGCTGGCCAGCTATCCGTGATGTTTGGTCGGTAGACTAGCTTGCGAGTGCTAATGATGAAGAGTATTAACACTCTTCATCAATGCAACATTCATCCTGTAGGAAGGCAATGACTGATTGTAGTTGCTCAAATTCAGCGACGCAGTATAGGGTTCTTCCTTCACGTCTTTGAGAGATCAATCCGGCAGAAGCTAGGCTTGAGATATGGTGAGACAAAGTCGATCCCGGGATATCTAAAGATTCCTGCAAACTTCCAACCGCAATTCCTTGATACCCAGCGCGAACCATACTTTTGTAGATGCTTAACCGTGTTGGGTGGCCAAGTTCTTTCAATGCTTTAGCGATTATCTCAATGCTCATATGAGTGCTTCTTATAGTTGGTATTGAATTTATATTTCGATATTACTAGAAATAACTTGATCACGCTACTTTATTAGATTACATTTCGATTATTCCAGAAATGTAGAGATTTAAATTATGTTTGATTCAACTTACTTCACGACCGAAATGCTCATGGAAACGCTTAATATGTTTGCGTTTCTTGCGGTAGAACTCACGGTACTGTTTTTAGCGATCAGTTATATCGTTGGTGTACTGCAGGAGTACATTCCACCAGAAAAAATCCAAAGTATTTTGAGTGGTAAAAAAGGTAAAGGCTATATTGTTGCAGGGTTTTTAGGTGCGATTACCCCATTTTGCTCTTGCTCTACCATTCCGTTCCTTAAAGGATTATTAAGAGCGAAAGCCGGGTTTGGTACGATGATGGTCTTTCTGTTTGCCAGCCCACTCCTTAACCCGATCATTATTGGCTTATTTGCCGTCACCTTCGGAATTAAAGTGACGGTATTCTATTTTACTATTGCTATGGGGGTATCTGTTGTTGCGGGTTATGGTTTAGAAAAATTGGGCTTTGAAAAATACGTTAAAGAAGAAGCTTACATTACGCCGGAATCAAAAGGTTGTGGCTCAAGCTGTGGCAGCAAAAAAGTCCCTGCAAGCAAATGGGTAAGAATATGGAACACAACGTGGTCTGATTTTAAAAAGGTTTTGCCTTATCTAATTGGTGGTATTGCATTAGGTTCGATGATCTACGGATTCATGCCTACGGAGTTTGTGGCTCGCATCGCTAACGATGGTAACCCATTTGCGATTCCAGTTGCCGCTGTGATTGGTATTCCTCTGTATATCCGTGCAGAAGCGGTGATTCCACTGAGTGCGGCATTAGCGGCCAAAGGCATGGGATTAGGAGCTGTAATGGCATTAATTATTGGTAGCGCAGGAGCCAGTTTGACGGAAGTGATTTTGCTGAAATCAATCTTTAAAAACCCGATGATCATAGCTTTCTTAACGGTGATTTTAAGTATGGCGATAGGTGCAGGATTCTTGTATAGCTATTTGTTCTAGTCGTTCAAATGGATTGATACCGTTAATAGAAGCAGTATTGAGATGGTACTGCTTTTTTATTAATTGTATTTGAGATCGCGAAATTTTGAACTCGATTGTAAATTCACCCCCTAACTCTCTGAAACCTGCGTAAAATGGGTGACTGCATACGGATGTGAACGCATTTCGATTATAAATAGAGAGTACGAAAAAGTATGAAAATAGTAGATATCGATAAAGTGACCTATCGTAAACGTTCCAATCTGGTCATCATTTCATTTGTCGCGTGTCTTGCGATTCTAGCCTTGGTATTCGGTGCGATTTTAATTCAACTATTTGGGTCTGGACCAGTCAATTCATCTGAGTCGACAGGGAATTTTCACCTGAATTTAATGGGGGTAATTTTATCAGCGGTGGTCTCGGCTTCAATAATGAACCACTTCAAAACACACCCGTTTTTGACCGAAATATTTTATGTCTGGCAATTGAAGCAGATACATAACAAAATTTATCGCAAAGTGCGTAAGATTAAGCCTGCGGCGGAAGAACAGAACGTGACCGCATTGATCATTCTTAATTTTTATTATACCACTCAGAAACAGGTTTTTTGGTTGGATAACAATACGTTGACGATGTCGACAGTGCAAAAGCAGCTAGATGAAATCCAAGATAAAATAAAGATGTGGAACCTTGATATCTCGTTGGAAGATTTTGATTTGAAGTTGTTAGAACAGTTTTAGATTTGAATGTAAAAGAGCTAGCGAAGTGCTGGCTCTTGTTTAGGAGCATCGAGGCTGATCGGAGGTTGTCTCTCTTAAACCACCGCATAGAGAGGTGATAATTGTTCTTTGACGTTATACCCACAAATAATAGGAAGCAAATAGAGGGGTTTAAAAATCGTTTTATCGTTTATTAATAACCGTTTTTTCAATTCTCGCAAATTAATACTGAATCTGAATCTGAATCTGAATCTATGATGCCAATGGCAGATTCGAGATCCCTCAGAATATAGTGGATATGCGGCTCTATATCCGGCCTTGGACCTAGAAGATCGGGTACCATTGCGGTAATGCACCCGGCCTTTAGACCCGCAACTACACCATTATTAGAATCTTCAAGCACTAAGCAATTGCCTGGCGCAATGCCGATCTTCTGAATGGCTTTTAAATAACAATCAGGACTTGGTTTTCCTTGAGCAACACTGTCTGCGGTGATGATGGCATCAAATTGCCCCAAATAATGAGTACCAGCAAAATGGAGTTCAACTTCTGATCGCGGAGATGAAGTGACTAAGGCGCATTTCAGACTTTTGCTTTTTAATGTGGAAAATAGGGCATGGAACCCGAACTTGTATTTGACCCCTCCACTGTCTCGTATGGAGTTATAATAGACATCACGAGTTTTTCGGTGCATATCCAAATCTATTTTGTCTGAGACATGCAGAGTCAGTAACCGCTCACAATCTTTATCTTGAACGCCAATAAATGCGTAATACAGTTCGTCACTTAACTCGAAACCTTGAAGGTGGGTTGCGTATTGCCAACTCTCTTTATAGATCCATTCAGTATCAAAAATCAGTCCATCCATATCAAAAAGTAGTGCTTTGATCATGGTTTATCTCCAATCAATAATGTATTTCGTGTCATGCGCAGTGAGTTAAGAGCTGATATTTATATCATGAATTGATGCCATCTCTTTAAGCAATAATGGAACAATTCGATGGTACGTTAGTTTGGCGCTAAATCACAAATTGAACAATAACAATGTGAATAGTGTGGAATTGATGAGCGATTCATTACGGGATAGAGCTTAAGATTGTTAGAATCGGCGGCTTCTAATGGTTAGCGACTTTTGGTAGTTATGAAAGAGAGAGTCATTGTTTCAGTATCCTCAGTGCGAGGGACAAAACATTACCATTTAAATAAGTGGTATCGCCATTGCCTGAAATGTGTCGGGTATTCGTTCATTGCGTGTGTGATTTCGGCTGGTGGTGCGATTTACTACTTGTCGAACGAAGTTGATTTTGCAAAATCTAAGCAACAAGAGCTCGTCAGTCAATCAATGACGTTGACTGAAGAAGTGACTTCTTTAAAAGATCTTAAACTGGATTTAGAGAGCGATCTGTTAGAGCGTGAAGAGCGAATGCATATTGTCTCTGACCGCTTAGGGGACTTAGAAAAAGTTCTCGGAATGAAAGAGAGTAGCGGAGAATTAGAATCACGCTTAGATACCGCAGCCATTACCTCTTCTGTCAGAATGGTGATGCTCACCCAGATTCCAAGTGGTGCTCCTGTACATAATGCGCGAATTTCTTCAGGTTATGGTAAACGCAAGCACCCTATCACAGGCAAAATAAAGACTCATCGCGGACAAGATTTTGCCGTAAATACAGGCACTCCTATTTATGCACCAGCAGACGGTGTCGTAGAAGTGACTAGGCCTAGTAATAAAGGCTCCGGTAATTTTTTACGCTTGCAACACTCTTACGGCTTTTCGAGCTCATACTCTCACTTGAAAAAGTTTGCAGTGAAAAGGGGCAATTTTGTACAGAAAGGCGACCTGATTGGTTACTCAGGAAATAGTGGCCTGTCTTCTGGTCCACATCTGCATTATGAAATTCGTTTTGTTGGCCGAGCGTTAGATCCTCGACCGTTTGTCGATTGGGGAGTAAATGAATTTGAATCAATATTTAGTAAAGAACGAGGTATCCGATGGGAATCTTTAGTAAACAAAGTCGAGCACAGAGTCAGCGCTCAGCTACAACTCTCATCGCAAAAGGTTGTGCAATTAGCGGACAATTCAAGCTAGAGAGTGATATCCAAGTTGATGGCGAGATTGAAGGTGAAATTCATGTCGCCAAGACTCTAGTGATCAGCCAAGAAGGTTGTATCCGAGGGGAAATATTTGCAGACAAAGTCATTGTGAACGGTTCTCTTGATGGTATCTGCCATGCCAATAGTGTTGAAGTGCTCAGTCAAGGTCAAGTGAGTGGTACCATTTACAGCGACAACTTAAGCATTGAACAAGGCGGTAAGTTTAGCGGAACGACTCACCCTGCTTCTTCAAACCAAGTTGTTGAACTAAAAGAAATGCAAGCCGGAAAGAGTGATGACCCTGAGATATTGGCGCAAGTGAACCAATAAACGATAGTGGCGTTGTAGGTGTCTGATTCTTTGGTAGAGAATACATAAGCCTATTTACAACAGAAATAAAAAAAGCCCCGAACGCCAATACGTTCGGGGTTTTTTATCGGTTAGTAGCTAATATTACTTGATACCTTCAGCCTTAATCGATACTTGTTTCGATAGAATATCGAACGTAACTGTATATGCCCCAGTTTCTGCTGGAGTGAAGGCGATGTTTCCATTGTTATCTGTTAGTGGTAATGATTCGTCAGCGACGGTGACAGCAGAGAAACCATGTTCACAATTGCCCCATCCACCACAAGTGAGTTTAAACTCAGTCGCTTCATCAGCGGTGAGTTCGCCAGTTGTGAAAGTCACTAAAGTTGCATCTTTAGAGTCAGTTGTCATTTGACGTCCATCAGCGTGATCCCAACCTCCAGCAAGTGTTCCTGGAATAAACCACGTTTTATCTTTATAGCTTTCTGCTAGTTTTGCATCCACCACTACTGGGTTTTCTGGGTCTGTTGCATCCAGAGAGAACTCGTACATACCCATGTCAGTGAAGTTTGATGGGCAGTTATCGTTATCACAGCTGATTTGATTATCCCAAGAACCCTTGGTGAATTTATAACCAGTATCGGCACCAAGTCCTAGTTGGACAGTGTAGAGACCGCTGTTAGTGTAAGGAACTTCAATTGCTGAAGGGTCCCAGTTTGCTTGCTCAAATCCACCAGCAATGTATACCTTGGTTTTACCGAATGGAGGTAAGTCTGCTTTTTTCAGTGCAACAGGTAAACCTAGACCGCGTGCATCACCACGAGCTTGAACAAAGACAGCTGTTGACCATGCTGGAACCGTGAAAGTACCATCGGCAAAGCTTGCATCTCCTGCAATGCCATCAGTTTTATGCTTGCTGCTCAGTTCAAAGCCAGTTAGTGCGATCAGTTTATCTTCATTGTCCTTAAAGTCTTTAGCTGTCTGTGCGTTAGGTGTTGCGTTAATCATAACGACGATAGCATCAAGGCTTGGATCTAAATCCACCGTTTGTGTCGTACCATTATCAATAGTCATCACAATTAAACCGGTTGTTTGGCCTTTACCTGTATTGCGGAAATCGACACGGTTCATGATTTCTTCAGCACTTGGCAGTGTCATCAAATCACTTGCTTTACGTAGAGTCAGTAACTCTTTGTAGTTCTCAAACATACGTTCCATATCAGCAGGTGTTGGCTGAGAGTTTACGTCATCTGTCGCGCGAGTGATTTGGTCGTAGTTCGCCGCATCTTTCTCTTTTGCTGGTAAGCCTTTATTCCAGTTGTTATCCGCTAGAGTAAAGTCAACTAGGTTGTACCAATCACCGTAATCGTAAGAGTCACGCTGCATCGATTTAGAACGAAGGAGTTCACCACCCATATGGTTAAATGGCATCGCTTGGCCTAGTAGAACAGTAGACATACCGATGGTTTGCATCTGAACACGTACCTCAACGGTCGCTTCTTCGGCAACTTTGAACATGTTGCTGTCCCAGAAGGTTTGGTTATCGTGTTTAGAAACGTAGTTTTGAATTTCCCAAGGTTGCTCTGCATAGCCTGCGTTTTGGCCGTTATAATCGATAGATGAACCGACTTGCGTGTTCCCCTCGAAATCAACCATCTTGAAGTTTTTAAGGTTACCCGCCATGCCTAAACGAGTAAGGTCAACTTGCTGTTGAGCACGCTTAACTTCTGCTGCCGATACGTTACCGTCCGCATCAAGCATTCGCTCGTTAGGAAGCGTCGCTGCACCCGTTGCAAAGCCTTGAGTTTCACGAATTGCATCACCGCTATCGAATGGGCTACCGCCACGTACCGCATCACGTAGACGATCTGAGAATGAACCAATACCAGTACCACCTAGGTTTGGTTGAGTCGCTTGAACGAAGCGTTTGTTATCTGCAACTTCACCAAAGTTCCAACCTTCACCGTAGAAGTAAACATCAGGATTCACTTCGCGAGCGGCAGCTAAAGTTCCTTTCATTTGTGACAGTGGGTGATGTCCCATCAAGTCCCAACGGAAGGCATCGATCTTATAAGCTTCGGTCCATGTTTGAACTGAGTCATCAATCAGCTTAGCAAACATCGCATTTTCTGGTGCGGTATTGTCACAACAGGTAGAAGTTTCAACAGAACCTGTATCGGGCACTAAACGTTGGTAATAAAGTGGTACGACTTTATCAAGTACTGACTTGTCGTTAAGGCCTGACGCGTTAGTGTGGTTGTATACCACATCGACGACAACGTTCATGCCAACATCTTCTTTAACCGACTGAACCATTTCACGGAACTCAAGGATACGTTTGCTACCTTCTGCATCGGTGGCGTATGAACCTTCTGGCACAGTGTAGTGGTATGGGTCGTAGCCCCAGTTGTAGCTATCGACAGCACGAACATATTCGTTTAATGCTTCAACAACAGCGTTGTCTTTATTGTCTTCTGTTTGAAGTTCTTCAAAGGCTTCTGCGATGGTGTTGCCACTGTCACAGTACTCTTTGAATTTGTCGTCGTTCTTGATTTCCGGTTTAAGTGAACACAGTTTGCTGAATGGTTGATCGATATTTGCGACTTGCGATGGGTCTTCGTTGATCGTTGCAATGTCAAAAACAGGCATTAAGTGTAAATGGGTCATCCCCGCTTCACTTAACTGTTTTAGGTGATCAACCGGTTTTGAGTCCGCTTCTGTAAACGCTAAGTATTTACCTTTGTTTTCAGTGCTAGCATCACGAGCAGAGAAGTCACGAACATGTGATTCGTAGATCACCATGTCAGATAAATCGCCATTTGCTTCATTTTGTGAATGAGGTGATTTTAAGCTATCCCACCCATCTGGTTTAAGATCATCAGAATCAAGGTCAACCGCTTGGCTGTATAGAGAGTTGGTCGATAGGCTGACTGAATATGGGTCAGTTACTTCGTAGCCGTAGCCTTTTTGTTCGCGAGGTTGGAAAACCTTCATCGCATAACGGTAGAATTGGCCATCAACCGTATCTTTCTCTAGCTCAACACTCCAGCTGCCTGACTTGCTATCTTCTGTCATCTCATGGCGAGATACAACGGACTTGCCGCTGTTGTAAACAACCAGTTCAACATCGGTTGCGGTTGGAGCCCAAAGACGGAAAGTAACGCCATCATCGCTGTAGATCGGGCCATACTCTAAGTCGGTCGCCGCTTCAGCAAAGATTGCGTCTAGAGCACCAGCATATTGAATCGCAGTTGATGAACGTAATTCAGAGGCTTCGCCATCAGCGCCATTACTTGAAGAGATAGCGACCATGCTACCTTTCATCAGGTTTGCTAAAGCTAAGTCAGCAGGAAGTGTCGGAATTTCAAACGCAGGGTAATCAGCTAAATGTGGGAATTTCGCTTTCTGTTCATCCGAAAGATCTGTACTCGTTAGTTTGATAGATGTACCGCTTACAACACCATCTTCCGATACGTCAAATTTACCATTAGGCGTGAACATTATTTGTACTAAGTCGGCACCTGAACCAGCTTTCCATACCATAGTGTTGTCATCTAAGAGGATGGCACCAACGGTATCAATGGTAAATTCAGATGATGGGCCACCTGTTTCAAACGCAAGTGCTCGGGTCGCGTAAGACGTTTGGTTTCCTGGGATATAAGTGACGCTTGGATTATCAGCAATATTTGAGATATCGATAACTAAGTCACTGTTAATCAACTTGTCTTTATTTGAGTTACGGAAAATGACATTGAAACATTGAGTCGGATCATCCGTTACAGGGATGTACCACACTGGACCAAATTCGTCAGAGTCGCTTGGAGTCACAGAGACATCATCCCAGCCATTATTGACCGCTGTAGGGTCGACGGCATTACAGTTACTGTTATTCCAAATATGTAGATTTAGGTTACCGTAGCCATCTTTATCGGCACCTTCTTCTTTGTAATCACCAAGTGCATCATAAAGGTTCAGTGCAAAGTAGCCTGACGCTGGAGCAGGAAGCTCATCAGGAGCGGAAACTTTCGGTAATTTTACATCCGTTCCCGTTTGATCTAGGCCGTGAGAAGCCATGAAGGTGTCTTGACGAGAGCCCGTGATTTTTGTGCCATTTGAAGCGACACCCAGTGATTTTCCTGCGTCATCAGCATCAATTGTGACAGGAACATCGGTCGAGCCATCTGAGATGTTACAAGCTCCAATGACATCTGCTGCGGTTAGAAGCCAAATTGGGCCAAATTCATCCGATGAAGTTGCGGTGAAACTTTTCTCACCGCATACAAGATTCCAATCAACCGTTTTTGTTACTGTTTTGAAAGTACTCACTGCAGGCGCGATGTAACTGACAACAACTTGATCGGCTGTTGGCGTTGGAGCCGCTGCTGGTAAATTAACACTCGGTGTTAGCTCGACTTCTCCTGGGGTTGAAGGAGCAGGGACCACTGGTGATGATGAGTCGCTATCGCTACCACAGCCAGTAATTACGGCCGCGGACAATAGCGGAATCATTGCCTTTGATAGGGTTGAAAGTTTAAAGAGTTTTGTATTCACGTTACATATCCATATTATGATGACTTTAATTTTAATATATTAAAAACATATGCCTTCTACTTAATGTGAACTTTATTTATAAAGTTATTTTTTTTGGGTTATTATCCATTTGGTAATATCCGAGTCACATTTTGTAGTGCATTTTTTAATGCAAATGTAGATCAATAGCTCAATTATTTTTCTGTTTTTATAAGGGCGTAGAAATAAGGTGGAGAAGAGGGGGATGAGTACTAAGCCTCCATTTAGTGATGAAAGGCTTGTTTTTCGACTGGTTACTTTACGAAGCAAATTAACATTATTGTGTGACTGGTTGAATGGGTGAAACAGTTATGCTCTATCTATTTTGTTGATTATAAATGATTATTTTAGATTTATCTATTGTTGGTAGGGTTGTGCTTTGGATGGGGATAGGTTAGCGGGTAAGGTTGTGACTTTATTGTTGCATTTTTAATTGGGCGGATGAGATATTAGACTGGCGGCGGTTATAAGTGATTTAAATATACAGGATAATGATGTTTTTGAGAGGCAATAAAAAAGGTACAGCCAATTGGGTGTACCTTTTATTATTATTTTCTAAACAACTTAAATTATTTGGTGATTTGTTTCGCTGCCATATCCAAGGCTTCTTTTACGGTTTGCTTTCCTTGCATTGCATTATCAATTGCAGCACCTTCTGCGAACCAATATGCCGTCATTTGAGGGATGTTTGGCATTATTTCGCCATTCTCCGCATTGATCATTGTTGACTTGATTCTTTCATCACTTTCTAAGATTTTTTGGAACGATTTAAGGGTTACAGCCCCTAGAGGTTTATCATCGTTCATGATTTTAAGTGATTCATCTTTGTACAAGTAATTTTCCAAGAACTCAACGGCTAGGTCTGTATTAGGGCTCGCAGCGTTGATACCAGCACTTAGTATGCCTACGAATGGATTGCCTTTACCACCGTTTAGGGTTGGTAGAACCGCGACACCATAATTTACGCCAAGTTTATCTAGGTTACCCCATGCCCAAGGGCCATTAATTGTCATTGCTGCTTCACCTTTAGTGAAAGCACCTTCAGCAACGGAGTAGTCCATATTTGGGTTAATTACCCCTTTATTTACCATATCCACTAGGAATTGAAGGCCGTGGACACCTGCCGCGTTGTTTACGCCAGTGCTTTTTGCATTGTAGCCTGTTGCCGTTTTTTCAAATGCAAATGCGCCACCAGAAGAGATCATTGGCCAGGTGAAGTATGCGTTCTTAACATCCCACATTAGGCCAGTTTTGCCTTGGGCTGCCATCTCTTTATGAATGGACTCAAGTTCTTCCCATGTTTTTGGTGGGTTTGGAAGTAAATCTTTGTTGTAAATAAGAGAAGGAGTTTCAATCGCAACTGGGTAGCCGACGAGTTTGCCGTCAAATGTTACGGCATCCCAACTGAAGTCTGCCAACTTGTTCTTGAACTCTTTGCTTGGGTTGATTTCATAAAGTAGGCCAGATTCAGCGTAGCCACCAAAGCGGTCATGAGCCCAAAAAATAATATCAGGACCGCCACCCGTTGCGGCAGCTTGTTGGAATTTCGCTTCTAATGAATCTGGGTGCTGAACTCGCACTTTAACGCCGGTGTCTTCTTCAAACTGTTTGCCAATAAGGGATAAGCCATCATAGCTTTTATCGCCATTGATCCAGATAGTAATTTCGCCTTCTTCCATCGCCATAACTGGTGATGCGATAAGAGTGGCAAGAGCACAGACAGATAAAGTTTTAATTGCACGTTTCATAATGTATTCCGTTATATCGAACGTTCCGTTAGGCGAAAAGATATCCAATTCACAGCTAGGTTCGCTCAGGTTTGAAGTGAGACAACTATTTGAATTTTTCGCTATTTTACGAGGTTGGATAGTGGTTGAGAAATAGGCTAAAGGTGATCTGATATAGCTAAAAACTATTTCATAGTAATTATGAGTGACGCTAATCAACATTTACACAGAATTGCGCTTGAAAAGTATTTAAAGAAGTGTGAGGAGGAACGGAATATTTTCTTGAGTAATATCGACCTAAAAATAGGGCACTTCGAAAAGTGCCCTAAAGATCTATTTTATTAAGCTAAACGCATATGATGCGAGAGGCGGTAAAGGAATGGAAAGCGACCCCACTCCCTCTTTGACGGTCAATAATAGTGACTGTTTCCCTTCGATTTGTTCAATGAAGTGATACTCACCATCGCTTAATTGCCATTTTTCTATTACATCGCCGTTTATGGTTAACGTTGGCTCTAAGCTTAATTGGCTATCAAAATTAGCCGCAACAATAACAACTTGGTGATGATCATGACGGGCGAACAGATACGTTCGTTGTCCAAGTTGCTGCTGGTTTCGGAGATATAAATCATCAAATTCCCCAGTCATGCAGGAAGCATTGAGAGAAAAGTTGAGCAAGCTCTTATAGAAGGTTCGCAGTGATTTTTCATTCTCAGTGAGCAAATGGCCATCAAATTTACCGTCATTCATCCATCGCTGATGATGTGGAACGCCGACATAATCAAAGATAGAGGTTCTAGACGGTTGTCCGAATCCGGCCTCTTCTGCGCCAGGTTCTCCCACCTCTTGACCAAAATAGATCATGGTTGGCGAACTACTCATGAGAGTGCTGATCAGCATTGCTGGGCGAGCTAAGTTTGCGTCCCCCGCGAATTGTGGTGAAGCAATACGTTGTTCATCATGGTTATCTAAAAAGTGCAGCATGTGATGTTCAATATCCGCCATGGCCGATTGGATATCAGAGATGTTTTTTGTGTCTCCACGCCCTTGGATAATATCTTTCAGTGAATCGTATAAATCCACTTTATCGTATAGATAGTCCATCTTTCCTTGATGAATATAAGTGCGATAAAGGTCGGGCTGATAGACTTCAGCCATCAAAAAAGCGTCGGGATTTTTCATTTTGATTGCCGAGTTCATATAACTCCAAAACTCCACGGGCACCATCTCTGCCATGTCATAACGGAACCCATCTACCCCTTTGTCGAGCCAAAATAACGCGATATCACGGAATTTTTTCCAAGAGTCAGGCACCTCTTTTTGTTGCCAAAAGGCGAAATGCTCTTGATAACCAAGCTCTTCATAGTGCTCTGGAAGTTCGTCAAAATCTTTGCTTCCATCAGGTCGAACACCATAATTGATCTTCACGGTCTCATACCAATCATCAAAGTTAGGCTTGGCAAGTCTTGAGCCATTTCCTGTCCATTTGGCTGGAGACTCATTGAACGGTGTGTGTAAGGAAGGATGTATTTCTCCGCCGAGAGGTAAAAATTGCATTGGGATGTCAGGTAGTTGAAATGCTTGTTTTGGGATGTAATAAAAGTTGTTATGGCGGTTATATTCGACGCTTGTGTCATCGTCATAGCCGAAGTCTTTCACATCTTCTGGGTTATTTAACCCTTTGTACTGACGAGCAATGTGATTCGGTACAATATCAATGACCACTTTTAAATCATGTTGATGGCTACGTTCGATGAGTTGATCGAATTCTTGATTTCGTTGAGCAGGATCGTCAGCCAAATCAGGGTTTACGGAGTAGTAATCTTTGACAGCATACGGAGATCCTGCCCGTCCTTTGACAACGCTAGGGTGATCATTGCTGATGCCATAATCTTGATAGTCTTGAATCACAGCATGGTGGGGTACTCCGGTATACCAGATATGGGTTATTCCGAGCGATTTTATTTCAGATAGTGCCGTGTGGGTAAAGTCACTGAATTTTCCAATTCCATTTTGTGCCGCCGTTCCCCATGGCTGATTGGTCGTTGATGTATTGCCAAATAAACGAGTGAAGACTTGATAAATCGAGAATTTGTTGTTTTTCATATTTGATATTACCTTGTGTTTCATCGCTTTAACCCAATTTCATGAATTAATTACACCGAGCCTACGGATAGGCTGGAGGTATGCATTATCTTTGGGTAAGTTATTGAAAGTAAGCCACTGTTTGTTGTTAGTGATTTTAGGCTAGCGAAATTTATTCTCGGATAAATCATCCTTTATTCATCTTTAGGGGCGTAGGGTTAGCTTTGAGGTCTCAGTTTTCAATTTTTATTGCATAATTGAGTGCTGTTTGTACAAATAGATGAGTGAATAATGCTCAAGTTTTATATAATCGAGCCGCTATAAAACTAATGATTACGTTCTGTTTAAGAGATTTTAAGCAGTAGTGCTGAATAACCATAAAAGAATGATATTTATGAGTACGATGGGAATTGCGATTGGAGCGACATTGCTTTCTTTAGTGCTGGTGTTCGTTTGGTTGGTTTCTCTCTCTTTAAGAAAGCAGAGAATCGAACAAGAACGCAAAGCGAGAGAAGTGGCTTATCGTAAAGCGATTGAAAAGGCAAAGCAGCAAGAGCAACAAGAACGAGTATTCAAAGCTGAAACTGGGCATGTACCAACGATTTTGTTTTTGGCTAAAGAAGCAGAACGAGGAAATTTGAAAGAAGCACTGTACTGGTACAACAAAGCGGCTAAATTGGACAATGTAAGCGGCATGTACGGTGTGGTTAGAATCAGTGATCGTGTAAAAGATGACCTTATCTTGAAAGAGCAGGCTAATTTTTGGAGATTAAGCATCGCTGCGGCTGATGGTGATAAGCACGCAAAATATGAAGCAGGCAAAGCCCTAATAGGTGGGCGAGGCACCGATAAAAATATACCTAAAGGTGTCTCTGTTATTGAAGAAGTGGCTGATGAAGGCAATGTTGAGGCAATGCTTTTTATGGGCGATTGGAGTATGTCTAAAGAGAACATGAATAAATCACCAGTGGCTTCTTCTGAGTGGTATCAGCTTGCGGCAAATAAAGGGAATAGTAACGGTCGTATCAAGTTAGGCTTGAACTATCTGCATGGTATCGGTGTTGAAAAAAGCCACACAAAAGGGTGTTACTGGCTAGAGCTAGCCGCTGAAAAAGGAAGTTATGAAGCGATGTATCATGCCGGTGAGGCATGGCGTGAACACGGCGCGAATGGCAATGCGATTGCGTATATATGGCTATTTCTTTCGGCTCACTTCGGTTATGAACCAGCACGGGCAGCAAGGGATGTGGTTGGTGGGATCATTGATGTGGAAACGGTCGTGGGGCTTCAAACTCTTTCAAAGCCGTTAATGAAAAAGTTAACAGAAGGGGCTGCCCCTAAGCACTCGATTATTCGAGCATTGAATAAGTTGTATAAGCGAGAAGAGTTCTTCCCTGAAAAATTAAGTTCTGAAGATATGCAGCCTGTTGATAATGTAGTTGTCGAAAGTGACGACGTTAATAAGTCTGCTTTCGATGTTAGTTTTGATTTTCTACCCAATAGCGATTATTCGGCTGAAGATAAATCGCAAACTAATTAGAAGTGTTCAAACTAGAAACCAAAAAAAGAGAGCAAAATGCTCTCTTTTTCATATTTATCGGCTAACTTATTGAGCCGCTTTCTTTTGCTCTGATTTACATACCGCAGCAGTGAATACTACGTCTGTTGAGCTATTTAGCGCCGTCTCAGCAGAGTCTTGAATCACACCTATGATAAAACCAACCGCGACGACTTGCATTGCTACGTCGTTTGAAATACCAAATAAACCACAAGCTAATGGAATAAGCAGTAGTGAGCCACCTGCAACGCCTGAAGCACCACAAGCAGATACTGCGGCAACTACACTCAGTAGTATCGCCGTCAGTAGGTCAATTTCAATACCCATTGTATGAACAGCAGCAAGGGTTAGCACTGTGATTGTTATTGCCGCGCCTGCCATGTTGATTGTTGCACCTAGAGGAATGGATACAGAGTAAGTATCTTCATCTAGCTTAAGCTTTTCACATAACGCCATGTTGACAGGAATGTTAGCCGCGCTTGAACGAGTGAAAAACGCAGTGACACCACTTTCACGAATGCATTGGAAAATCAGAGGGTATGGATTTTCTTTGGTTTTTACATACACAATGATCGGGTTAACCACGAGTGCAATGATCGCCATTGAACCAAGCAATACGAACAGTAGTTGAAGGTAACCACCAAGTGCTTCAAAACCGGTCGTAGCAAGCGTTGAAGAAACCAAACCGAAGATACCAAATGGCGCTAGGCGAATAATGAAACGGACGATTTGTGATACGCCGTGGCTTAAATCTTCAAAGACGGCTTTGGTTGTATCTGATGCATGGTGAAGAGCTAAACCAAGCCCAACTGCCCACGCCAAAATACCAATATAGTTAGCGCTCATTAACGCATTTACTGGGTTATCGACAAGTTTGAACAGTAGAGTATTTAAAACTTCCGCGATGCCTTGTGGTGGTGTTGTGCCTTCTGCGCCCGCAACCAGTGTCAAAGTGGTTGGGAACATGAAGCTCATTAGAACAGCGGTTAATGCAGCAGCAAAGGTGCCAAAAAGGTATAAAACAACAATTGGACGCATATGCGTGTGTTGATTTTTCTTTTGGTTAGCGATCGAAGCAGCAACAAGAATGAAGACTAAAATGGGTGCAACCGCTTTTAATGCTCCGACAAAAAGGCTACCCAGTAAGCCGACACTTTGAGCGCTACTAGGAGAAGCACTAGCAAGTACTGCACCGAGAACGATACCGGCGAGTATTTGAAGTACCAGATTGCCCCGGGCAAAGCGGGCGATAAGGTTGTTGTTTTGCATATATATCCCTGCAATTAAGTTAATTTATAAGTTTTATAGTATTTCAGTTATTTGCTAACTGAATATCTGACATATTAACTACACAAAATTTTGTGTCTAGGATTTTATTGAATATGGGATAAAAGCTTATCTTATGTTGATTTTTTGGGTGTTAAATGTTGATAAAATGATTTATTTGAGTGTTTTATTGCGCTGAAGGGGCGTTTGTCGATTTAGACGTCATTCATGGGGTTTAGCCGAATAGTGATTGGCTCAATGTCGGCTAGCGGGTTAAGGCTAGCCGATATAGTGACAGAGAGTGCTGCTCTAGAAGCCTTTCTTCCTACTTCGGCTTTCTGATTGCACATTTCTGTACATTTTTCCTAACTGTTTATAGTGGGCTCGTTGCTGAGCGAGTGTAGCACCATTACGAGCTTGTTCTCTGAGCAACTTTAAATAGTTGCTTAAACGACGCTGCTCTAGTTCCCCTGATTCCAAAGCCTTCTGTACCGCACAACCAGGTTCGGTCTGATGTTGGCAATCAGAGAAGCGACACTGCTTTGTTAACGCTTCTATATCGGAAAACGTTTCACTGACCCCATCAGCACAGTCGGCTAATTGAAGCTCCCTCATTCCCGGAGTATCCAGCAGTAACCCACCGTTTGGCATACAGTGGAGTGAGCGGGATGTGGTGGTATGTCGGCCTTTGCTGTCGTCCTCTCTAATGCCGCCCGTTTCTTGATCATCACTTTGCATCAAGGTATTCACTAAGGTCGATTTGCCAACCCCAGAAGAGCCCATAAACGCGACGGTTTGTCCTAACTTGCACCATGCATTCAAGGTTTGAACGCTGGCGTGATCAAGGCTATTCACGCTTTCAATCATAAGCATAGGGTCTAGATTTTGAACTTGTTGGCATTTTGCTTCCACATCATCGCATAGGTCTGCTTTCGTCAATACGATCACAGATTCGACCTGAGCTTCATTCGTCATTGCCAAATAACGTTCAATTCGACTTAAGTTAAAATCATTATTGAGTGAAACAACAATGAAGACCGTATCGATGTTGGCTGAGATATATTGCTCAGCCACTTTGCTGCCAGCGGCTTTTCGGCTAAACAGTGACTGTCGGTCTAGTAACCTAAGAAATTGTTGGTTGGCGTCCAGAATGATCCAGTCTCCAACCGTCATTAGTGGCTGGTTTTGATGGATTGGAAGGGATAATTCCCCTTGCTCTGTTGCTAATGTATAACTGCTTCTGTGATGCGCGGTAATGCGCGCGATGACATTTGATTCGTAGTCTTCGAGCGTCAGTTGTTGCTGAAAAACAGGCTGCCATCCAAGTTGTTGTAAGGACATTGGATGAGATAAATTTAGATTAGAATTCATTATTACGTATACCCCAGACGTGAAAATACGAACATTTACGTCTTAGAAAAATGTTAGGGTCGAATTCGAAATATGTCGGACCCCGGTTAAGTGACCGGGCAAAGAAAAGAAGAGGTGAAGTGTTTTATGTCTATAAACTGTTGATTGATTTGAACAGCTTAAAAATTGAGCACACGTTATAGCGTTTAGTTAAAAACCATGGGTTGAGTGCGTCGTTACCAATTACTTCTGCTTTTCTGCCTGGCTAGTCGTTTTCAATACAATCATGATTATTCCTCCAAAAATTTAAGATTAATTATTGCACGCAAAGCATAGCAAAAAGGGCGGGATAAACCAGCCCTTTGTTGAAATTTTTCACTGTATTAATGGTGCTTCATTCCACTCATTACTTTTTTAACTGGAGCTTGCATGGTCTGTTTTTCACCATTGGCAAAAGTAAGTTCAACATCAATACTGCTGCCTTCCGTTAATGGTGAAGCTAAGTCGAATAACATGATATGCAAGCTACCAGGTTTCAGTTCAACAGTTTGGTTTGCTGGTATTGTGATCTGCTTAACCTGACGCATTTTCATCATGTCGCCATCTTTTATCACATCATGCAGTTCTACTTTTCCTGCTGCAGGTGTTGTGGCAGAAACAAGCACACGATCGATATCTGTGTGGTTCATCAGAGAGACAAATACCGCGCTATTCACAGCCGTTGGTGGTGTTGCTCGTGCATAAGGGTGATGAGTCATGATGTCCATATTAGCTTGAGCAAGAGGGCTGAGTAATAGTCCTGTCAAAAGTAGGGTTTTGAGCTTCATTGATATTTATCCTTCTGAAGAGGTTTGGGTCAGAGTGTTTATCGCTTCCACGATTGGCGCCGGAGAAAGCGTATGTGGCACTTTTTTGATTAGCGTTCCATCGGGTTTTAAGAAATAGAAGTAAGAGCTGTGATCCAGCGTATATTCAAGTTGAGAACCTTCTAGTTCTGTTTTCCGGAAGATCACTCCATAGTGATGAGCAAGAGTTGTCGTGATCTCTAGAGGGGCCGATAGCCCTTCAATCATTGGGTGGAAATATTGCGCATATTTGAATGAGTCATCAGCGGCATCTCGTTCAGGATCGAGAGAGATGAAGATAGGGCGCAGTTGGGATTGCTGCTGTGGATCTATTTCATTGAGAGCGCCAGATAACATCGCTAATGATGTAGGGCAAACATCAGGGCAGCGCGTGAAGCCAAAATAGACAATACGAATGCGCGGATCTTGAGGATCGAAAATAGCGACTTCTTGATTATCTTTCCCAAATAATACGGTATTGGCTGCTTGTTGTTCTGCTGCGGCTTGTTGCTGTTCTAAACGAATAGACGCTTGTCCATCTAAATAGGCTTTGACACCATAGCCAAGAGCAAACGCAACAACGAGTATTAGTGACCAATTTCGGCTCATCTTTTCATCCTTAATGCAGGGTAAACGGTAGTTTTTCCATCGGTAAGCTCGCCTACCCATGTCATCTCATCAATGGTGCAGATAGGAAGAATAATCTCCCCTTGGTAAATTCCGTCGGCTATTTTGGCGAGGCTAAATCGAGCAGTCCCCATATTCATCTCAACCCCTTGCAGGTTTAGGACTAGCTGAGAAGCATCAGTATTTGGCCATTCGACTCTAAACACCGTAGGAAGTAAAGGTTGCGCAGCGTCTCGGCTGAGCGTCATACCTACTTGGTTTTGCAAGCAAGTTTGAGTCGTGACCATACAGTAGTCATCAATCATTTTTGTTTTTGGCTGAGAGACAAGTTTAGAGAGATCAGAGGCAAAAAAACCGATGCCCACCGCGAGAGCGATGCCGATGATTTTTGTCGCTGGATGTTGTAAGAAGGAAGCGTTGACCGATGAATCAGAAGCCATGTTAGAGCATCACGTGTAATTCTATAAAAGTAGATGCTATCACAGCTAATTGTAGGTGACTGTAATTATGGAAAAATTTGTGGTGACGGTCAGAAAGAAAAAGCGGAGCCTATAGCTCCGCTTGTTTTTAATCATTGGGGTTATGAATTTTGGTTGCGCTCTGCAAACTTTTCTAGTCCAAGAACTAACCCTATCGCGAAGCACATCATCACAATGGAGAGTACTAATTGGGAAGGCTGAGCTGTCACTGATTCGAAATCAAAAGGGGAGAGGTTGTGCTGAATTAAAGGCACCTCTTCACCTTTCGAATTGATACGCCAACTAATGGTTTCTTTCCAAGGCCAAATTTTTGGTAGGGTTCCAATCATCAATCCTGTTAAGAATATTAATGTGAAATCTCTAAACGATTTTAATAGCCAAGATAATACGTGAGAAAACGTAAGTAATCCTAGTACGCAACCAGTTAAGAACAACGCAAGTACGTCGATTTGGAAGCCTTTTACAGCCGCGAGTACAGGTGTATACATTCCAATTAATAGCAGAATAAAACTGCCTGAGATACCCGGCAGAATCATCGCGCATATCGCAATCGCACCTGCTAACAGAACATTGAGGCTTGTTGGCTCAAGTTGAAGCGGGCTGATAACCGTTATGCTGTAGGCGAAAATGACACCGAGTAGTAGAAACATAAATCTCGTGACATCTCTTTTCTCTATCTGTTTAAGGATATGGAAGACAGAAACCAGAATGAGACCGAAGAAAAAGGACCATAAGGGCACTGGGTGAGTGACAAGTAGCCATGAAATTAATTTTGCTAATGTGGCGATACTCGTGAGAACGCCTCCAAAAAGAGAGATTAGGAATAATCCATTTACATGAGCAAATGCAGATTTGAAGCCTTCTCGTCGCCATAGTCCAAACACGCTTGGGTTTATTCGGCGAATGCTTTCAAGCAAGGTGTCATATATTCCGGTGATGAATGCGATCGTACCGCCAGAAACGCCAGGAACAACATCGGCCGCCCCCATCGCCATACCTTTAAAAAAAGTGGTTAAGTAGTTCATTACTTTAACTAGTTAAATAAGAGTGCTGAGCAGTATACAAATATTCGTGTAGAAAAAATATGAATAAGGTGAGGATGTTGGCTTTGTGCTCACCATTGAGTCATAGCAACTGAATGCATTGCTTTTTGAAACGGTTCGCAAAATAGGAATGCAGTTTGCAAAAAAAGAATAAGAAAAATTGATTTATTGGGAGATACTACTAAAAATGGGTATTTAATAATTGGCACATATACTGCATAATCTATATCGACCCTTCTTAAGCCGAGGGTCACCTAGCCAACTGACGTTGTTAGTGAATAAATTTT
Source organism: Vibrio sp. 03-59-1 (assembly GCF_013114135.1). Taxonomy (NCBI): domain Bacteria; kingdom Pseudomonadati; phylum Pseudomonadota; class Gammaproteobacteria; order Vibrionales; family Vibrionaceae; genus Vibrio; species Vibrio sp. 03-59-1. The sequence goes on along the minus strand of NZ_VTYA01000001.1, from coordinate 250,013 downwards.
GTTCACAGTATATATAAGCCAATTGCCACTTTTTGCGATTGGCTATTTTTTTGCCTGTAGCTTTACTTAAAGATCTATTTTTAACAGAACTATTTTTTAACAGAGCTTTTTGCTTAAAGATCGATTGAATAAGCGGGTGACGTGCGCTTGTTTAAAAAATACAGTGTGTTGCAAAATCTCCAGCTTCATTCGCTGTCCAATCGCCTTTAGGTTTATCTTGCATATCTTGACACCACTCTTTACTGCCGACTTCGGTACATGCCATTAATTGTCCTGCCATGAACAATACGATCAATGCTTTTTTCATTTTTATCTCCTTATTAGAAAGGCTGATGTTTTCGCACCAGCCTTATGTTTACATCTACTTTAGTTTATTTCGAGTTAATATCCCATCAACTGCAACAAGTTTTCAGCGGTACTGATCGCCTCTTTTCGGTTCGCTATATTGAGCTTTTGGTATAGGTTTCGAATGTGGGTTTTGATCGTTGTTCCGGCTACATCAAGCTCCTGAGCAATTTGTTCGTTACTGAAACCTGAATATATTAGGCCAAGAACTTGCCATTCCCGCTGGGTCAGAGGACTTGTCCTAACCAACTCAGGAATATTAGGGTGGTTGATCAGCTTTTCAATAAACTCTTCATCAAAGTGAACCGAACGGCTTCTTTGAGTTGTCGAGATGTCTTTCATTAACTGTTGAGCACGGTGACGTTCTAGATCGCCAAGTTCAAGTTTATTGCTGAGTTTCTCAAGTAGATGTCCAATCGTAGCGCCATCAACTAAGAAGTTGCCAATCATGCCAGTTTGATTGGTCATGCTCAGGGCTTCTTTCACCAACGCCTTGGCGCGATCTTCCTCTTGCAACTGAACGGCAAGTACTGCCTCAACGATTAAGTTGCGGTTTGTATCTGTGATCAGATTTGAATCAAGGGCTTCTTGAGTGAGAAAGTCTAATGCAGCTTGCGCTTGGTCGTACTGTTCCAGGCTAATGTGTGCGCGAACAATATTACGCCATTGCAGTTGACAGAAATGGTTGCTCGCTTTTTCTGGACGAACGGCGGTATCGAGCCACTCTTGTATCGCTTGCTTATTCCCTTTCGCTTGCCAATATAAAAGCAAAGAGAGTGAAGCGTTCGCTGTCCAATCTACGTGATAGGTTGATTGCTTCAGCAAATGTAGAATTTGATCGATAAAGCGTGATGCTTTGTCTAGTTCACCTCGCCCAATTGAGATTCGAGCAAGCATTGAATAGCTATGTAGATGTTTACTTGGAGAGTGATTACCTAAGATGTCGAGTCCTTTATATGAACACTCTTCAGCTTCATCTAAACGGTTCCAACACCACAGAACTTGCGCTCGAACCCGCAGTAGAAACTCATGCAAAGGAACATGTTGAAGCTGATGCTCTTCGATGAGTTTAAATGCTGATTCTTGAAGTTCAAATGCCGCTTGGACATAACCTTGAGCAATTAATATCTCGCTTTGCTGTAAAATTGCCCACAGTGCTTGATGGTAGACTTGGTATTGACGCGCCAGTTTTTCCGTTTGCTGCATCATAGGCAATGCTCGGCTTAGGTTGCCCAGCACATGGTTCACTTCGCCAACAACGGATGTTGCAACAATACGACTGCGATAGATGGTGCTATCCAGTTGGCTGAGTGCCAGTTCTGCCATTTCTAATGCGAGTTGAGGATTATTACTGTTAATCGCTACTTGCGCTCGTAAGGCATTGAACTCGCCTTGCTGTTGTGTGTTTAGCTCAATATTACGCTCTTTTCTCTCTGCTTCTGCTTCGGCTAAAAGAGTCCCAACTTGATCATAACGGTGCTGGCTTTGCGCTAACCATGCCTGAAGAATCGACAGTTTAGAATCACTGTATAACTGGTCTTTGGTTAGCTTTTTGATTGCAGACTCAAGAGCCGCTAACTCACCTTGGTTGAACATCTTCCAACCGTAAGTCGTTAAAATATGTGCGATCAAATCCCCATCATAGGCTTTTTGCGCATGATTTAGAGCTTGATGTGGTGTTTCGAGTTTTAACCACGCTTTGGCTGCACTTCGGTGTAGATCTTGTTCTTGTTGTGGAATTCGCGCTTGGCGTTCGTGTGACAAGAACTCTCCGAAAAGGTTATGGAAGCGATACCAGTTATGTTCACCTTCTAATGGGTAAATGAACAACCCGTAGCGGTTCAGAGATTCAATCATCCCTAGAGCATCATCACGCTGTGTGAGAGCGCAAACGAGTTCATCATTGAAATGATCAAGAACAGAACATTGCATTAGGAAGTGACGTGTATCTTGATCTAAAAGGTCAAATACCTCTTCGACTAAATAGTCCCATAAATGAGCGTGGCTAAATTGAGAAACCGATTCAGCTGATTGTGCAAGTGTGCGTTTTTGATGCTGGGCTTGTAAAGCGATTAACTGTAGTGCTGAAGGCCAACCTTCTACATAAGTGCGTAAATTGTTTGCAGTGGCATCATCAATCCCATCGGTGACTCGTTGATTGAAAAACCTCGTAGTCTCTTCAGTATCAAAAGCAAGTAACTCATTACCTATCTCAATCATTAGATCACGAACGCGTAGATTGGCCGTTCCAAGAGGTGGGGTCGCGCGACTGGTCACAATTAAAGTGAGATTGTCTGGCATGTGTTTCAAGAAGAAGCGCATGGCTTCGTGGATCTCGTCATTGGTGATTAAGTGATAATCATCCAGTACGAGGTAGCACTCTTGGTGAAAAGTGGACATCTCTGCGAATACTTCGCTAAAGAGTGAATGCAAAGACGAAAATTGACGGCGCTCAGCTAACACTTGCGAGTTAGGACAGGATTGTTGTGTCGCTTTATTTATCGACTGCAATAAATAGTTAATGAAGCGAAAGGTATCATTGTCGCTATCGTCAATGCTGTACCAACCGACATTAGGTTTGTCTGACAACCATTGTGCAGCCATGGTTGTTTTTCCATAACCAGCAGGAGAGCGAAACAGAACAAGCTTATAGAAAGGCGCTTGTTGCAGGAGGTCTAATACTCTCGGCCTCACTATAGCGTTATGCAATCGTCCGGGACGAGTCAATTTTGAAGGAATCCACATGTCTTTAATTCAGCCTGTAAGGGTTGGTTATTATTGTTAGACAAAGTCTATAAAAATACTTCGAAAATACGTTCTATTTAGAATATTACTGGATTAAAAAGTCTACAGACTTTGATCCACTTCGTAATTATGACGCCTTGGTGGTTTTTGGTGCATCTACGCCCTTTAATTGTGAACCTTATCACCTAATGTTTGCATTATAATATTATTCGGGCACTACTTTTGCGCGAGAAGTTATGCAAGTTATGTAATATCCGAGTTCTAAGCGTGATCCGAATGGCATATTTAATAATTGTTTTTAGAGGTCAAATCAGAAATTTCATCAAGTTTTAATAGAGTGAAATCGTAGCTGGTGTGATCGCAATCACTCCTATATTAGTGATTCGTAATCAACATGGGATTTAGATCACTAACTAGGTGCTAGTACGCCCTCTACGCCCTGACTCCTCCTCCTTGTATCGAGCAAAACTAGGAGGATGCTTAGTTATAAGAGAGCGTGCAAGATATGGCACAGATGGATTAAAAACTACAGTGAGACTTTGGTAATGAAACCTACTCAACAAAAAAAATTCGACAAAGTGTCGTTCCAAGAAAGTGTTAAAAAGCATTTATCAGCAACATACGCAACAACAGTAGATACTGCCGATAGCCGTTCATGGTATCTAGCAATGGGCCGTGCGCTTGCTGAACTAACAACATTCGATTTGTTAGAAACAGAGAACGATGAAAAGATTAAAAATGCAAAAAGCTTAAACTATTTATCGCTTGAATTCTTGATTGGCCGTCTGACAGGTAACAACCTTATCAGCATGGGTCTGTATGAAGAAATTACAGGTGCTATGGAAGAGTTAGGCCAAAATCTAACTGACCTTCTAGAAGAAGAACGCGACCCATCACTAGGCAATGGTGGTCTTGGTCGTCTAGCTGCTTGTTTCATGGATTCTTGTGCCGCTCAAGAATACCCAACAGTAGGTTACGGTCTTCACTATGAATACGGTCTATTCAAACAGTCTTTCCAAGACGGTCGTCAACAAGAAGCACCAGACGCATGGCGTGGTGTTGAAGGTTACCCTTGGGAAGTTGCTCGTCCAGAGCTAGCACAACACATTGGTTTTTACGGTCATGTAGACGTTGAATTCATTGACGGTAAAGAAGTACGTACTTGGGTTCCAGGTATGGAAGTAAAAGCAATGCCTTGGGATCTACCTATCGTAGGTTACGAATCAAACACGGTTTACCCACTGCGTCTTTGGGAATGTCAGGCAATTGCACCATTCTCACTAGCAAGCTTTAACAACGGTGATTACTTCGAAGCGCAACACTCGCTCATCGATGCAGGTAACATCACTAAAGTACTTTACCCGAACGACAACCACGAGAAAGGTAAGACACTGCGTCTGATGCAGCAGTACTTCCACTCAGCAGCGTCTGTTCGAGATATTCTGCGTCGTCACGAAGCAGCAGGTTTCTCTCTAGAAGATCTGCCTAAGCAAGAAACGATTCAGCTTAACGATACGCACCCAACGATCGCAATTCCTGAATTGATGCGCATCCTAATCGATGAGAAAGGTCTATCTTGGGACCAAGCTTGGGAAATCAGTGCTCACACGTTCGCATACACGAACCACACACTACTTCCAGAAGCACTTGAGACGTGGTCTGAATCACTGATTCAACGCCTACTTCCACGTCACATGGAAATCATTTTTGAAATCAACCACCGCTTCATGCAAGAAGTTCGCAAGATGTGGCCTGGTGACGGTGAGAAGCAAGCGAAGCTTTCTATCATCCAAGAAGGTTTCCACCGTATGGTTCGCATGGCAAACCTATGTGTGATTGGTTCTTACAAAGTAAACGGTGTAGCAGCACTGCACTCTCAATTGGTTAAGAAAGACTTGTTCCCTGAGTTCAACGAAATCTTCCCAGGTAAACTGACTAATGTAACGAACGGTATCACACCACGTCGTTGGTTGAAGTTCTGTAACCCAGGCCTATCTAAGCTAATTACTGGTAAGATCGGCACTGAGTGGCCTGCTAAACTTGAGCAGCTTGAAGGCATCGCTAAGTTTGCAACAGACGCGAAATTCCAAAAAGAGTTCATGGCTGTTAAGAAAGAAAACAAACAGCGCCTTGCTGATTGGGTTTCTGAAAACATGGGTATCGAACTTGATACTAACGCTATCTTCGACGTGCAAATCAAACGTCTACATGAATACAAGCGTCAGCATCTAGATTTGCTACACATTCTATCTCTGTACCACCGTATTCTTAACGAACCTGGTTTCGAGTGTGAGCCACGCGTATGTTTCTTCGCAGCGAAAGCAGCACCGGGTTATCACCTAGCGAAAGAGATCATCTTCGCGGTTAACAAGATTGCAGAGAAGATCAACAACGATCCTCGCATCGGTAACAAGCTTAAAGTGGTATTCATCCCTGACTACCGTGTAAGCATGGCTGAAATCATCATCCCTGCAGCAGACGTTTCTCAGCAAATTTCACTTGCAGGTAAAGAAGCTTCTGGTACGGGCAACATGAAGATGGCTCTAAACGGCGCATTAACTATCGGTACGATGGATGGTGCGAACGTTGAGATTCGTGAAGAAGTTGGCGATGAAAACATCTACATCTTCGGCCTAGAAGTTGAAGGTGTTCAAGCTCTGAAAGCTCAGGGTTACAACCCATACGATTACTATAATGCTGACCCTTTACTGAAAGCATCGTTAGATTTACTGACTGGCGAAGAGTTCACTCCAGGTCAACCAGGTCTTCTACGTGCAACATTTGATAGCCTGCTAGATGGTGGTGACCCTTACCTATGTCTTGCGGACTTTGCATCTTATGTTCAAGCTCACGAAGATATGGGCAAGCAGTACAAAGACCAAGCAGGTTGGGCTAAGAAAGCGATTCTTAACACGGCATTGGTTGGTAAATTCACGTCAGATCGCTCAATACGCGACTACGTGAACAACATCTGGAAACTAGAAGCAGTAAACCGCTAATAGAAAGAAGCCAAGGTAACCATTGTTGCCTTGGCTTTTCTGACATTGATTTCAATTGTCATTATAAAAAGAAAGACCAATAGATAGTTTTAACCCTACAAAAGTGAAGGCGAAAGAAGTACCTTCGGAGAGAGCGATGAAAGAACAATCAGTATTAAAACAAGTCGCGGAAATGGCGAATCTTGCCGATAGCTATGTAAGCGCGTGGGGCGACGAAGCGGCTGTATCTGATGAGACAATTTTGAGCTTGTTAGCTGCGCTAGGCTATGACACCACAAATGATCAAAATTTGTTGAAATCAGCAGAGAAAAAACACAAAAAAGACGTAATTGACCCAGTTCTTGTTTTGCGTGACGGTGAGCCAGTAGAGGTGGCTTTGAATCTAGGTGTTAGTGCTCGTGAAAGTGAGTTTAGCTGGCGTTTAGAAACCGAACAAGGAGAGGTACTTGAAGGCTATCTTCAATCACAAGTTGTTCGCGATGAACGCGCAGAGGGTGGCCCTTTAGTGTTTGCATTGCCAAGTGATTTGGCATGGGGATATCATAAATTAATCATTAATCGTAAGCGTCGTAAAACACCTTATGTGATGACGCTGATTATTACACCTAAATCTTGTTTCAAACAAACTGCCATTGAAAATGGTAAGAAGATGTGGGGACCAAGTGTTCAGCTATACACCTTACGCACTCAGCATAACTGGGGTATTGGTGATTTTGGCGATCTAAAACAGTTGGTTAGCGACATTGCATCACGTGGTGGTGATTTTGTTGGTTTAAACCCAATTCATTCACTATTTCCAGCGAACCCTGAAGGGGCGAGTCCATACAGCCCATCTTCACGTCGTTGGTTAAATATTCTCTACATCGATGTGAGTTCAGTACCTGAATTTGCGTTGAGTGCAGAAGCTCAGCAACAAGTAGGCAGTGCCGATTTCCAACAGCGTTTACAAAAAGCGCGCGAATCTCATTGGGTAAACTACACAGAAGTTGCAGCTCTAAAAATGAGTGTTTTACCGCTTCTATTTAATGAGTTCAAAACTCGTCATTTAGATAAAAACACTGAACGAGCAATGGCATTCTTAGACTTCATCGAACTTGGTGGTGAAAGCCTAATTCATCAAGCAGCGTTTGATGCGCTACATGCTGAATTACATGCTGAGAATTCGGATATGTGGGGCTGGCCTGTCTTCCCTGAGAAATACCGTCGCTTTGAAAATAGCGCTGTACAGAAGTTCATTGCTGACAACCAGGATAAAGTACAACTTTACATGTACTTACAATGGCTTGCTGACGCTCAAATCAATGAAGCTCAAGCACTTGCTGAAGAGAAAGGCATGGCGGTAGGTCTGTACCGTGACCTTGCTGTAGGTGTTGCTGATTCAGGTTCTGAAACTTGGGCTGATAATGGCAACCTAGTCATGGATGCAAGCATCGGTGCTCCACCGGATATTCTTGGACCACTAGGCCAAAACTGGGGCTTACCTCCGCTAAACCCACAAGTGTTAGAAGAGACTAGCTACGACGCATACGTTCAACTGCTTCGTGCAAATATGAAACATTGTGGTGCGTTGCGTATTGACCATGTACTTGGTCTGTTACGCCTATGGTGGATTCCAAAAGGTGAAGACGCGACCAAAGGCGCATACATGTACTACTCAGTACAAGACATGCTTGCGATCCTTGCTCTTGAATCTCACCGTTACCAGTGTTCTGTAATTGGCGAAGATTTAGGTACCGTTCCTGATGAAATCGTTGATATTCTTGCTGATGCCGGTGTTCACTCGTACAAAGTCTTCTTCTTCGAAACAGCAGAAGATGGCGGGTTTATTTCACCTGAGCACTATGCGTCACAATCAATGTCGGCACTATGTACGCATGATATGCCAACGCTTCGCGGATTCTGGCACTGTGATGATCTGAAAACTGGTCGTGAAATCGGTTTGTATCCAGATGAAGCTCAGCTTGAAACACTATTTAGTGACCGTTTAGAGTGCAAGCAAGGTATTCTAGATTCTGTAGCATGGCACGGTTTCTTGCCTGAAGGTGTTGGCCGTGATGCAAGCCAAGTCCCTATGGATTCATATTTAAGTGAAGCTTTGCAAGTTCATGTTGGTGCTGGTTCTTCAACATTGCTTAGCGTTCAACTTGAAGATTGGTTAGAAATGGACAAGCCTGTAAACATTCCGGGTACGGTTAATGAATACCCTAACTGGCGTCGTAAGCTAACAATGAACCTAGATGAAGTGTTCAGTCGTGAAGACGTAAATCGTATCTCTTCACGTTTGACAGAAGTGCGCAGTAAAGCGAGCAAATAAGATGATTGAATAGAGTGCGATAAGACAAAATACCAGTAGTTTCCTGCGGTTGCAGGCGAAACTATCGCTTTGGTCACTCTATCATGAAGCGTAGTCCTGTAAAATGGATTGTCGTTATAATGCCCGCACATTTAGCGGGCATTTTTTATATATAATTTTAATATTTTTTGAAGTTTGGTTAGGGAGAGAGTTTTTGAAAATAACAACTATTTCAAAGCAAGAACAAACATACAGTCAACTTTCTCAAGCTTCGTTTGCTGACCCGTTTTCTTTTTTAGGCCCGTTTATTTCGCCAGAGGATGGTGCATTACGAGTTTGGATTCCGGGCGCAAATAAAGTTGAGTTAGTCATCGACAAGGAACCTCGAATTGAATTAGAACGCGATCAAGAGAGTGGCTTTATTCTTAAGAGTAAGCGTGATCTGCGTTTTACACATTATCAATTAGCCATTGATTGGTCGGGTACCGAGCAGATTCTCGATGATCCATATCAGTACCATGAATTGTATGCCGAGTATGAAGCGCTTCATACGCCTAAAGAGATGTACAAGCAAATGGGTTCGCAATTCATTACTCTTGAGCGTGATGGTAAATCGATCTCAGGTACACGTTTCTTAGTTTATGCTCCGCATGCTACGGCAGCGAGTCTAGTGGGTAACTTTAACTCGTGGGATGGTCGTCGTTTTCCAATGCAGCGTTTAGATTACGGCATCTGGGGACTGTTTATTCCAAACCTTGAGGAAGGTGCTCAATACAAATTTGAGCTGAAAGGTCCAAATGGTGAAGGTCTACCTCATAAAGCCGATCCATGGGGCTTTTATTCAGAGCAATACCCATCATTTTCATCTATTACTTATGACCATGACCGTTATGAGTGGCAAGATGAACAGTGGCAAAACCGCCCAGTAACTGAGAAACGCAAAGAAGCGTTATCATTTTATGAACTGCATGCTGGTTCATGGAAGCGCGATGCGAATGGAGAGTTCTTAAACTATCGAGATCTTGCCGCAGAGCTTATTCCATACCTGACAGGTTTAGGTTACACACACGTTGAATTAATGCCCGTTTCTGAGCATCCATTCTTTGGTTCTTGGGGTTATCAACCGGTTGGTTTATTTGCACCTACCAGTCGTTTTGGTTCACCTGATGACTTCAAATATTTCGTCGATCAATGTCACCAAGCAGGCCTTGGCGTTGTGCTGGACTGGGTTCCAGCTCACTTCCCATCGGATGATCATGGTTTGGCTAATTTTGATGGAACGCCACTGTTCCATGATCCAGATCCTCGTCGAGGTTGGCACCAAGATTGGAATTCATACATATACGATTTAGGTCGTGAACATGTCCGTCGATTCTTAGTGTCGAATGCACTCTATTGGGTTGATCAGTTCCACATTGATGGCCTACGTGTAGACGCGGTAGCGTCTATGCTTTACTTGGATTATTCACGTAGCCATGACCAGTGGATCCCGAACCAAGATGGTGGCAACGAAAACTATGATGCGATTGCAACCCTGAAATGGATGAACGAAGAAGTGTACAAGCACTTCCCGAATGTGATGACGATTGCTGAAGAATCGACTGCGTTCCCGGGTGTCTCTGCGCCTACCTTTATGGGAGGCTTAGGCTTTGGATTTAAGTGGAATATGGGTTGGATGCACGATAGCCTTTCTTATATTCAAGAAGATCCTATTAACCGAAAATACCACCATAATACCATCACGTTCCCGCTTGTTTACGCTCATAGCGAGAACTATGTTCTGTCTTTGTCTCATGATGAAGTCGTATATGGTAAAGGTTCAATCCATAATAAAATGCCTGGCGATGAGTGGCAGCAAACGGCTAACTTGCGTGCGTACATGGGTTATATGTACGGTCAACCGGGTAAGAAGCTTAACTTTATGGGGGCGGAATTTGGTCAAACTGCTGAATGGAATCACGATGACCAATTGCAGTGGTTCTTACTCGATTACCCTCGCCATCAAGGTGTGCAGACGCTGACTAAAGATCTGAATATGTTGTACCGAGAGCAAGCGGCAATGCATGATCAAGATTTTGACCCAAAAGGGTTTGAATGGAGACTTCAAGACGCAGAAGAAGCGAGCATTTTAGCTCACGAACGTATCAGTGAATCTGGTGAGCGAGTACTTGTGATCAGTAACTTTACGCCAGTACCCCACGAAGCGTTCCGCCTTGGTGTACCGACGGATCATAGCTACGAATTACTGCTGAATACCGATGACACGAAATATAATGGTAGTGGCTTTGAGGTGATGCAAACGGCTCAAACGGAAGCGATTGAAAGTGAAGGCTTAGCGCAGTCGCTATCACTTCGTATCCCACCGTTATCGACCGTCTTCTACAAAAAGTGCTAAATATATCGTATTAGACTTTAAATCTGAATGACGACAAAACCCAACTTCGGTTGGGTTTTTTATTGCTTCGAATTCATAACTCAAGTAGAACTTAACGTTAACTTACATAAAAACAGATAGGATTAATGCATGATCACAGCACTTTACGCCTCCATATTAGCCAGCATTATGATTTGGCTGGCGATAGAAGTTATTAAACAGAGACGCAGCAACAAAGTTGCGTATTCGGATGGTGGAGTAGAAGGGTTACAAATCGCTAGATCGGCGCAAAGTAATGCAATGGACTATATTCCTATTACGCTTATTTTGATGGCTCTGGTTGAGTTTAACGGTGCGCCTTCATGGCTGCTGCATCTTGTAGGAGTGGTATTCGTGATAGGGCGCGTGATGCATGCGAAAGGGTTATTGAAAGAGAAGATGTCGGGCCGGGTGAATGGCATGAAACTGACTTTTTTAGCGATGGTGAGCTTGATCGTTTTGAATATTGTTTATTTGCCGTTTGAGAAGTTGTGGTAGAAGTGAGGAGGAAAACGCAGATGAGAATACCACCAGCATGGGTGATAGTGCTTTTTGGGTTGATCCTTAACATTCTTGCGATTATTACGTCTAGCTTAGTTTTGGATAAACAATCTGCGGAACTTGCACAACTTGCTGAGCAGAAAGAAAGTAACATGTATTCGATTCAGCTTTCTTGGAATAGCATTGAAACATTAGAACGCAAGCGTGAATCAATCTTATTGCATGTGGATAAAACCGATTTAGAGTCTGCCTTTACCAGTTCGGTATTGGATGAAGTTTTACGCGGGCAACTGGCGGTTTGGGTTGGGAAGGAAGTGCCTAAAATTAGCATTGAAAATCTATCTGAAATAATGACGCTCATTAACTTAGCACAACAAACTCAGCGTGACCGAATTGATGACTTCTATCTTGATAATGTTGCGGTTGCTGAGTTGATGCAAGTGACGAGCGACAACATGGCTTTTTATAAAAATATCGCTCTGTTTTTGCAAATATTTGGTTTGGCGTTGATCTTAGCAAGAGATCTTGCGCGTAAACCGAATGCGAAACAGTCGTTAGAGCATCATGATAAAAAATAATTGGCAAAAAAGAACGAACGTGCTAAAAATGGAGTGTAAACATAAGTCTGGATAATGATGAGTAAAGGTAAAGTAACCAAAGATCATATTCTCAATTGCGCATTTGAACTGGCGAGTAAGAATGGATTAGAAAGTTTAACCATTGGCGAGTTAGCCAAAGAGTGCGGGATGTCTAAAAGTGGTCTTTTTGCTCACTTTAATTCTAAAGAAAACCTGCAATTGTCGGTGTTGGAATTCTCTAATCTGATTTTTACCCAGCGGGTGATAGCGCCTGCGAGGCTACTGGGTGATGACAATATTGAGGCTAAATTAAAAAGCTTGCTCAAAAATTGGCTGGGATGGAATCACTCTTTTCAAGGTAGCTGTATGTTTATCGATGCGTGGAAAGATGCCGGAGCGGATGTTTGTGCCATTCAACAAGCATTGCAAAAATCCATCGCGACATGGATTCATTACTTAACCATTCAGGTAGAAAAGGGGGTTGATAATCAGCAATTTCGTGCTGATTTAGATCCACAGCAAGCCACATTTGAATTGTATGGTTTATACCTCAGCGCCAACTTATTTTACTCTTTGCAAGGAGAAGACGTGAGCCAGCGTCACTTTTGGGAAGGGGTAGAGCGTTTGATTTCTAGTTGGAAAATTCCCCAATAGAGGCACTTGCGACATCCAACATAAATTATAATGTAAGGGAGGCTTACCTCCTTTTTTAATTTTCATAAAAAGCACGGTCGTTCTTTTAAATTGATCTTGTTTTTGTTCATAGGCTGAAAGGATAAGGCACATAAATGAGCGAAAAAATATATTTTAACACCTCAGGCAAGTTCAGTTTGAAGCGCACTTTAGTCAACGTGACTACTCGGTTGCATCATACAGTGGCGCCTAGTCATGCAAAAAAAACGGCGCGTAAATTACTGTTAACCCCAGCTAGAACAGAAGCGAAAAACAGCCAACCGAAAGGGTTAGTATGCAGTGAAGTCGAAAGTAAGGAAGGGACGTTAAAGACGTATACCCTAGGCGCTGGCCCTGTATGGGTGTTAACTCATGGCTGGTCTGGAACGGCGAGTCAGTTTTATCCGCTAATGGAGCATATCGCGAGCAAAGGGTTTACTGCTTTGGCTTATGATCATCCTGCGCATGGCGGCAGCGATGGTGTTTATGGGCATATTCCCGCATTTGTGAATGGACTTGAAGCTGTTCTTGATAGCGTAACAGAACAACCCGTAGCTGGTGTGATTGGACACAGCATGGGAACGGCATCGGCTTTAGAGTGTCGCCACGCGAAGATTCAAAATGTGCCTATGTTATTAATTGCGCCTGTGCTTGATTATTTGGATAACTTGTTTGGCAGTGTGGCTCGATCTGGCTACTCAATGAAGCTATTTGAAGCGATTGTGTCTGAGTTACAAGAGCAATATCACTACCCACTTCAATCTATCGATCCACTGCAAAAACTCCGTCAGAGAGAGGCGCACACGTATATCGTCCATGATGAGAAAGATAGGTTTACTAAGCATGAAGTCTCGAAGCAGGCAGCCAATGAAATGGAAAAAGTAACGCTTGTGACGACTCAAGGGCAAGGTCATGGGCGCGTTATGAAGTGCCAACAGGTGATGGAGAGTTTCGATAAGTTAATTTAGCGTTCATCGACTCAATAGAGAAAAGCCTAACGACAGTGATGCCGTTAGGCTTTATTTGACCGCTACAAAACGTTAGCGAGCCATTTCGCTATTTAGAGACAGAGCAGTTTGCTTCCCCAATGAGCTTCCATACTCCCCACTTACCTGATTGACTTGGGTTTTCACCTGTTGTCCACCATTTTGCTTCCCATGTTTTCGCGTCGTGTGTCACTTGATTCCCACCAGTATATATCGCTGATGAATCCCAAAGGTTGGTACAGGTATCGCCACCATCAGTGATCTTTTTGAGAACGATGACAGAAACCGAGGCTGATGAACTCGCAACACCATCACTCACGTTAACAGTAAAGTTTAGCGGTGTGTCTTGGGCATATTCTGCGGCAGTGAAAATCACTTTATCCCCTTGAACCGTCGCATTAATGCTTGGTGGTATCGTCCAAGTAAAGCTGAGTACATCTTGATCCGCATCGCTTGAGGCTGAAGCATCAATGATAACGGAATCACCAGCGTTGACGGATGCTGGTGCCGAAATTTTAGCTTCTGGCGGAGTATTGATCGGGGTTGTGTTTTTAGGGTTAACTGTCACGACGATCTCATCAATGGCCGTTGCGCCTTCATTGTCGGTGACCGTGAGAGTAAAGACTAAGCGTTGCTGTTGGCTGACTTCATCAATGGCAAACTTTGCTTTTGCTTGGTTAGCATCCGTTAATGTTACTGTCTCACCCGATATCTGTTTCCACTCATAAGTGCGGATAGTGCCATCCATATCTTTGGACAAAGAGCCATCAAGAGTTACTGTGATTGGACCTATCAGGGTTTGATCAATCCCTGCATCAGCGATGGGTTTTTTGTTGTGAGGAATCGTTGAACCACCCGCTAACCCTTCATGCATCGCATTTAGAATGTCACCGTTATCAGCGTCGATTTCCCAAGAAAATAGTCCGGCCAATCCTAGGTCACGAACGTAGGCTCCCTTAGCTTTAACTGAGCGTGCATCATCAAATGTGATGAGCTTACCTGAAGAACGGTTCCAAACGTAGGGAGCTTCTGCAACTTCATCATAACCATACTCAAAACCATTAATACCTTGGCTGTTTTCTCCAAGCATATGGTTTTTGATCCCTTTGTAATCAATGACACCATCTTCCCACACGCCTTGAGCGGTGCTCCCTTTGAGCTTGCCGTTACCTACGCCTGTCATTGGATCGTTCGGATCTGTCAGGCTAGATGGCATTACGCCTTCCCAACCTCGGCCATACATGGCAGCGCCAAGAACTAACTTATTCGCTGGTACGCCTTGCGCCAATAGCGGTTGAATACCGTTGTCTGACGTATAGGCTGGGCCTTTAAAGGCTTCTCCATTTTCATCGACACCTGAGCCATCGCATTGGCCTGGCAACATGAAATTTCCGCAATGTAGAGCGGTTTGATGACCTAATACATTGTTCCAGCCACCATAAAAATCGTAAGTCATGGCAAAGATATAATCCATGTATTGGATCGCCTCACCGTAGTTAACATCCTCGATCTTATCGTGACCCACACCGATCGCTGAAGTTAACTCATAACTCTTGCCTGTTTCCGTTTGAAGCTCATCTAACATGGTGCGTAGCTCTTGCATTAAAGCGACATAAGCCGGACCATCATTCACTGGATCGCCTAGATCAGGCGCGGCACCACCGCCACCAGGGAATTCCCAGTCGATGTCAACGCCATCATAGAACTTCCATGTAATGAGGAATTTTTTAACAGAAGCCACAAAAGTGTCGCGATTGGCTTTGGTTGTAAAGTCGAAGAAGGGATCGGAAAGCGTCCAACCGCCAATTGAAGGAATAATTTTAAGATCTGGATTGCGCTGCTTCATCGCCATCATCATGGCGTAATTACCTTTAATCGGCGTGCTGTATTCGTGGCCTGCTTGTTTGAAGCTTTTTTGAAATGCAGCCCAAGGATCGTGAATGACCACTTCGTAATCGTTGACTCCGTTACAAGCTGTCATTAAGGCGTTGTAACTATTCCCTCCCACGGTTTTTACTGATTCGTTAGGCCCACAAATTGGAATGAAACCGTATAAAATATGCGTGAGATTATCGACCGGAAGGTTGTCTACTGTATAGTCTCGACCATAGATACCCCATTCAACAAAGTAAGTACCAACTACTGTGTTTGGATCCGTGCTGTATGACTTATTGTTCGGATCGGTATTCATTGTTAATGGTTTTAAGTGCGATCCATCTGTATCTGCAATGGTAATTTCAGCAGGTGCGCTACGACTACACCCTGTTGCGTCACACGCCTCAATTTCCATTTGATACAAACCACCTTTCCCGTATTGGAAGCTGGCCGTTGTTTGGCTGCCTTTAATTGGCCCCGTCGCGACTTCAATGCCATCAAAGTAGATTTTGTAAGTATCGCCAGAACTTCCACTCCACTGATTAAATTTAACGTTAATGGTGGCTAAGTCGTGGTATTTCACCATCTGGTTGTAGCCAGAAGTGGTTTCCATTGCGAGTTCAATTTTTGAAAATTGTAGGTTATTCGAGCCGTACATATCAATGCTCGGGGTAGCAGGTGCCGCTATTACTGCACTTGAAAGAGCAGTGGCAATGCTTGCTGCGCACAAAGTAAAACGATTCATAATATTTATCTCATCCCTTGAATAAGAACGTCCAAGAAAACGGTATTCCCAAAAAATGGAACTTGGAATACAGGGGTATTCTTGGAAGAAACATAAGCTGTTTTTCAGATATTGAAGAACATCAAGGCTAGTATTTGAGATACTTTATTTTTTAGGCGAAAAATTAAAATGCTTTTCGAGTGAGGCGGAAAAAAGAGAAACCTGCAAACATGTTTTTGCATAAGAAAGTTTATCTTCAGTCCAAGTTTAATTGACGGTCTTAAAAATAAATCGCTGATTTAAAGGTACTAAATTGATACTGTTTTAATTTGAAATATTCATAGGCTATCACCATCCAATCATTATTGGATGGGACATTTGTAACGTTTGAATCGATCTATTTCGATGCATTGAAGTGCTCAGAAAGCGCCTTTCCTCTGCTTTGTATCGCATTACTTTGATCATCCTCGATAGTATGTTCGTAGCCTTTTTTAATAAAAGTCACTCTCGGTTTACGAGGAACAATTCTCAATAGTTGTGGTGAAGAAAAAGTGCCTGATAGTTCGTAGGTGGTTTCACCTGCGTTGGTTTTAATATGGATTTTTTTGCCATCATAATCAAATTTAGTGCTGATTAATCGATGGTTATGTGTGAAACCCTTCGAAGAAAAATTCAGTATATCGGTTTGATATTTTGGAGCGCCAATTTCAATCCAGTCACCATATATCTGTTCAGGATTGACGTGATCCTGATAGGATGAAAAGAGAAAATAACAAGTCACTGAAAACACAGCGCTGCCAAATAAAATGAAGCAGACGCGAATAAGGAAAATGGATGAGCGCGTTGCCTTTGTTTTAGGTGTTTTCGTCATGGAGATCCTGCTTGTGCGCACTGGACGTTGAGAGCGGTATTGTGCGGTAGATGCCTTAGTATAGCTTGTTAATCATTGAGCTGAATAACAAGATAACCTTGTAAAAATATTGACATAGTGCTCAATAATAAGGGTAACGCAATGTGTCTCGCTGAAAGATTAGTCGATTGAAATACTTGTTTACGGATAAAAAATCAGATACAACCTGAATTCACATCGAAACAATCGCTCAAATAGGACAAGGAAAGCATATGATTAAGGAAAATATCTACTTTGAGGGCAATGTTAAATCATTGGCGTTTACTCAACAAGATGAGACAAGTAGCGTAGGCGTGATGGCTCCTGGGAAATATACATTCGGGACGGCGGCACCAGAGAAAATGACGGTCGTAAAAGGTGCGTTAACAATACAACGCGCAGGTGAAAATGAATGGACGACATTTTCATCAGGCGAATCATTTAATGTCACAGGTGATTCATCATTTGATTTGAAAGTCGAAGTGACGACTGCCTATCTGTGTGAATATTTATAATTTCTGCCGATAGCGTCGCTTGTAGAGAGAAAAAAACCACGCTCATAGCGAGCGTGGTATAAGACGGTAAATAATCGTTGGCAGTGGAATGTCATCGTTATGCGTCTTAAATTGACTCTCAAAATAAAATTAATAGCGTTCGAAAGCCCCTGAGTTGTAATCTTGTATGGCTTGCTCTATTTCGGATAATGAATTCATCACAAATGGGCCGTAGTGGACAACGGGTTCATTGATAGGTTGACCTGAGAAAATTAGAACACCGCTATCTACGTTGGCCGTTAGTTGGGCATATTCACCATGAGTCAATAGCGCCATCTCCCCTTGATCTACACTTCTGTCACCAATTGATATTTTCCCTTTATAGATAAAAATCATCATGTTATGTGTAGGGTTTGTTTCTAATTTGACCTGGTCTCCGCTATCTGAACGCCAATCCGCGACGGTAACAGGAACGCCTGTTTTATCTAACGGCCCAGCTAATGGTTGGCTATTAGCGTTTAAGTTTCCTGAAATGACGCGGATCAGTCCGAGGCCTGATTTCTGATGTTCTGTTATCGAATCTGATTGAAAATCATGGTATTGAGCAGGCTTCATCTTGTCGTGGGATGGTTGGTTGATCCAAATTTGAAAACCATGCAACTGTCCCTCTTCCATAATCGGCATTTCACTGTGGATCACTCCGCGCCCTGCTGCCATCCACTGAGCCCCGCCACTCATGAGCTGACCGATGTTTCCCATCTGATCTTTATGTTGAAAATGGCCATTGAGCATGTAGGTGAGAGTTTCTATTCCACGGTGTGGGTGCGGCGGAAAACCACCTATGTAATCCGCTTGTTGATCCGACTTTAATTCATCCACCATTAAAAATGGCGAGAATTTTGCATTATTGAACCCAGCAACACGATGAATTTTAACCCCATCCCCGTCAGAAGTGGCCTGAGATGGGATGATACTTTGAATAGTTCTTGGTGTAGACATGATGCACTCCTGAATGTTTCTTTGATGAAAGAAGTGTAAAGAATTGATGAAGGGAAGAGCACGTTGGATTTCTGAGTATCTTGTTCAACTTTTTTGAATGAACTGAGTGGCGGTTTTTTTACTATACTTATGTATTGGTGGAATCGACTCGAGGAGGCGTATATGGCTGTACAAGCAAAACACAATGATAGTAGCAGCAGTTATGACATGAGTAATGACTTCACAACAGATCAAAGGCAGAGATTTGCGCAAGTTGCAAATAAAGCGGATAAGCGTCGATACGGATTCGAGCAATCTAGCTTTATTGAGAAAGCAAAAGTCACAGCAATGAGGCCTGTTATCAAGCGAAAACCGAATAAACCAGATCACATAAGATATGTGGCTTGGTTGGTGGTTATCGCAGCATTCTCTCTCTGGGTAATGTATATGACACGTTAGCGTTTTTTCATTGATACCACATTATGTGTTTCTGATATTTGGGACACGGGCAAACTGTGATAATTTTTTTCGTGATTGTCAGCAATGTTGAGACTGTCAGGAATGCAGTTTTGATAAAAACTAAAGCGGTTTTTGCCTGAATGTTTTGCTGCGTACATGGCTTTGTCTGCGCAACGAGTGAGTTCAGGTAAATCCTCAGCATCTTGAGGAAATATGGCAGCTCCGACACTGACTGTTAAGCTATTGATACGTTCGTGGCCATTGTAATCATGATCAAACAGGTGACAAATACGATGCAGTATTTGGTTTAAATCTTGTTCTGAACGCACATCATAGAGCAGTATAATGAATTCGTCCCCAGCGTAGCGGGCGATTGAGTAATCTTGATTGTCAGTTTTTCTATCTTTGGTTCTAATGTTGTTTTTTAAACGTTTAGCAAAATGTTGTAGCACTCGATCACCGACATCATGACCATAGTTATCGTTAATTACCTTAAAGTCATCGATATCGATAAAAATGAGTGCCGTAATGCCTTTATTCGCTTCAATCTTAGTTAACTTTTGTTTTGCCCAATTCTCAAAACTCCATCTATTTGCAAGGCCTGTGAGCTGATCCATATAGGCAAGATCTTCAATCCCTTCTTGATAAAGGCTCTGTATGTAGCTGATGATTTTTGCGTAATAATAAGCGGAAGTATGACAAATCACACACATTGCTAGAAGGCTAAATAAAAACCGACTAGCCGCATAAGTGGTCGGTATCTCAATCACACCTGAGAGCACAGTGATGGACGATATGAGAACAAAGAATGACGAGCTTAACATTAAGCCGATACGAAATTCGTTGATAAAGATAACGGCGGCGAGAATTGGGTATAGCCACAGCAGGTGATCGGATACAGTTTGGCTATAAAGAAAAAGGACAACGCCTTGGATCAATAAAATGCTGCTTAAAATAAGGTCGGCATAAGCAGGTTGTTTTTTCCGGAGCACGTAGATGCTATTCGCTAATGCAATTCCTGCCCAGATAAGATCAAACGTTCCAAACCAATAATTGTTTGCTGTGAAGTAAAGAACGCTATAGATAAAAAAAAGGCAACAAGATGCAATTGAACATATCAATACGATTTTTCGTTTTCGTGTAGAACGAATATCGGCCATCTCTTCTAAATGTCTTCCTACAAGGTGAGTCATATCCTTTTGATCTCTATTTTGTTGCAAAACTGTTGGGTTGAAGTTTGTATCAAGTTAAGCATTTTGGGCGCAGTTCACAATATTTCATATGTGATAGATCTCATTGTTTGAGCAGAACATTATAAGGTAAACCTAATAAGCCACTAAATTCATATAGTTAACAATGTGTAAAATTAACTTATTTTTTAAGGTGTAAGATGAAAATTTGACTTATAGGTTGTAAGTGGAACAATAAATGGGTTTTATATAATTTGAGTCTGATATGGAAAATAAATCTAAGTTTTGGCAACAGGGAAGGTCAATATTGGCAGTCTCTACCTTTGCACTTTCTCCCTTGGTATTGGCAACCTCGCTGGCTAACGCTGCAAATATTGAAACGGTTCCGGTTGTTGGAGGTGTCTTTAATTCAGCTCAAGTTTTTAAAAATCATGTGGTTTCATCTATCACTTATTCGACTCGTTTTAGTCGAGATGCTGCTTTATTTACAATCGCAGGCGTGACGCTTGATACTTATATCCTCACATTGCCGTTAGATGTAAAAACCAAAGCCAGAGTGATGGCTCAACTATCCGATCCCACCTACTCAATCCCACTTGGGTATTTTTTATATAGCTATTACGATCGCTATGCAGGGCTCAGCTCTGATGATGTCTTCAAAGCCTATTTAAAAACACGTTACGATGAATCGACTCTCGCCAACTTTGAACATAGCTTATTTCAATTATCCGATTCTTCAGAGCTTGAAACAGATCAAAGCTTGCATGCTGAATCTGATTCGAGCCATCACCAAGGGCTTAAAATCGATGAGCAATTTATCGCCTCGATGGTCATTATTTATGATGCTCTGGTTCAGATTGGAGAGTGGCAAAAATTAGAGTATTTGCCTGATAGCTATACCTATTTAACGAACAGTCATGATGATTTAAACATTATTAACACAATCCAACCCATTATTATCGATTTGTTAGCACAAGCAGAACTTGGAATGGGTGAGGGGGATATGAAAGCCGCAGTGAAAGCGGTATTGCAGGATGCGTTGCCGGAAAACGTGGGTAAAGTGAATAATAAAGCTCAGGCATTGACCGTAACTTTGATTGATTTTGTGCGATTGAATGTCTTGAAAGCGTATCGGCAATTTATTTATCAGCAGGAGCGTGAAGAGGCTCTCAATAATTGGATGCAGCAAGCATTCGACGATGATCCTGTTCAGTTAACTGATTTTCTTGAATCTCAACAGAAGCGTCGGTTTGCCGTTCAGGTGACAGTAGACGGGTTACAGCAAGGTTTACTCGAAGGTTTGGTTGACTCCTCCTCTCCGTTCATCTCAGAAGCTCACAAAGCCCACCAACAGCGTATTGATGTGAAACCTGTGAAAGAACCAACAATTGAGCCTGAGCATCAACAGCAAGTTAAATTTATGCAGAAATTGGCCGAGCAGAGTTATCAAGATCCGAATTATTTGCCATTTTTTAAACGATTATATACTGACTACCGTGACTCCATTGTGCAGGTCGGGGTCTCATCTACTCCGACAATTAGCGTGCGAAATTTACCAATTATAAAAACAGGCGCTAAGGTTTCAGGAGATAAAGGCACAGGGATCCCAAATTTCCATTTTGTCGATCGAGAACAAGATCGTGCCTATTACTTTTTTGGTAATGATGCCTTACAGCTTGATCGGCTAATGACGGATAATCAGGTGAAAACTATGTTTGACCGCTTGGATTATCTTAAAACCCTCAATTGCAATGCTCAGTATGATTGGAATGCTCATACAACCTATGACGGCTTGATGAACCTTGGTCTGGGGGAATCACAACGAGATTATGGAGAAAAACGGTGTGTTCGCGAGCTGCAAGAGCGGTCGAAAGTTGAAATTCAATTACGCAGAGATAGGACTGAGTTACTGGAAGATATTCAAGCATACGAAAGCATTTCGACGTTTGATTTTTATACAAAATTCACCATGAAATGGAAAGTTGAGCAGAGCATTAAACGATTGGCGCAACAAGATGGTAAAGGTATGCCTGATTTTACTCTGATTTATAACCCGTGGCCTGATCACTTTGCTCATTTCACCGGACCTTTCAGTGATGAAGTCATTATGCCCACAGGTGAGTTGAATCGTCTGGATTACTGGTTGTCTGAAATTGAAAAAACCTATCAAGAGGCGGGTATTTATGATCAAACTTTATGGGGAATGGCGGGCGATCATGGCCTCACGCCAGTATTTTATGCCTTAAATCCAGAGAAAGTGGTGTTCGATGAATTGGCTCAAGATCTTGGATACGATTTGAATATCATGAAAATATCTTCTGATGAAGGTGAAGGTCCTAAATTCACCAATGCTTTGAATTACCCAAGCAGCAAACAGCATGATGTGATTGTGGCATCAACGGCTGGTGGTAATTTTATGTTGGATTTCTTCAATTCCCAAGAAGGATGGAAAGTACAACCGACTTACCAAGAATTGACTCAATGGCAAGCGGCTAATACGCCCAATGGTGAAAGTATCGATATCGTCAACGAGGTTGCTCAGCGCTTGAGTGAGACTCTTGATTATATGGTGATACGAGAACAACCGTGCGATTTAAACCGATGCAAAGTCAGGTTGGTCGCAACACGCAATGGAAAAAGAGTGGATGAGTTTATCACTAGGATCGGCGATAAGCGTTACTACCATGCACAAGAAAATGTGCCAGCTCAGGTTCCTCGTCTGTTAGGCATCCAACAGCTGAATCCATATATCTCAGCGCCTTCAAAAGAGGCATTTAACCACTATGCCCAATTGGTTGATCAATGTCTGTATCGTGCGAAAGAGAGTGATGTGACGACATGGTGTAACCAGCAACAATGGCGTGAGTTGACCCGTTTTAGTATCAAGCCAGATTCTGTGAATCAATTAGCCGCCATTTATGAAGAGTCACGAGCGGGCACAATTAATCTATTTCCCAAGTCGGGTATTGGATTTAATACCAAAGTGCCAGGTCGTCATGCGGGTGAAGATTATCTCGAAAAAGATGCGTTTCTTGGTTTTTGGGGGAAGCCAATTGGCAAGAAAGCAACACCACTGTCGATAGAAGAGAATGGTTCATTAGCGCCAACTCTGTATGAGTACTTAACTGGAGAACCGATTGTGGTGGGTGAGGATGGCTGGGGTTTTCCGTCTCTACTCAATAAACTCGATATCCAATAAGCTTGATATCCAATAAACATGAACTTTAATTGATAATAAGGTTTTTTATTGCTAAAAAAAGGTATGAATAGTTAATTTGTTTGAGTGCAGGTTGCCATGTTGTGGTTATTTTGTGCGATACTGGTCAGATTAGTAGAGAACCAGGTGTTCTTACATTACAGCCGCTAATTTTATAGCAATGAAGCTAAAAGGCTTATAGAAAGGAGTTCCAAAATAAATGAGTGTTGAGCAAGCTTATTACTTCAGTGTTGCGTTGATAAACTTGGTATTTGCTCTTGCTGGAACTCGCGTTAAAGAGCTTGAAAGCCACTCCCATTCAATTCAATTTTTTATGATCTCCTTTCTTGCGTATTTTGTGAGTTGGTTTATTTACGTATTTGAAGTAAATATATTTTTGGAAATCTTAGCGGCAGTGTCTGCTTCAATTTTTGTGTGGGGAATGGTGGTCTTTAGTTCGAGGCGATGTGGTGTCAACTTGCCTTGGGTTGTTCCTGTGGGCATGTTTTGTCTTCAAGTGCTCGCTCAAATATATGCGTTGATGGTTTCAGATTTAAAGAGTTATCTGCATGTCAGTAGCGTATTTCTTCCTATCGCATTTTGTGCCATTAGTTATATGTTTTTAAAATTGAAAGTGAAACGTCACCCATCGGACATTATTGTCGGTTACGCTTTCCTTTTCATGACAGTGGTGATCATCGGTCGCTCAATATTACTTGAAGTATCACCAGACTTATTTGCGCGTTCGAGTCTCTATTCACAAATCATTTGGCCTGCTTTTTGTACTACCGTTGGCGTATTTACGTTATTGAGCTACACAGAGGAAGCGCAAATTGAATTAGAAAAAGAATCCAATACGGATCTTCTTACTGGTTTATATAATCGGCGTATGTTCGATAGTAAATTGACGAACGGTTTGGACTATATGGCACACACTAGCCATTTTGGTGTTCTTATCTATTTTGACTTGGATGGGTTTAAACCGATAAACGATCAACTTGGGCACTATATTGGTGATGAAGTGCTTGTGGAACTTGGGGCAAGGTTAAAGCGATCGGCCCAAAGGCATGAAGTGTTGGCAAGGTTAGGCGGGGATGAGTTTGCCTTATTGCACACACATTTAGGCAAATCTGAGGAGCAAGCGAAAGAGAAGGCCGAGAAACTAGCCTTGAAGATGCAAAAGCTCGTGAATATACCTATCCAATATGAACAGCATACGATTAAGGTGTCGAGCAGTATTGGTGTGCATATGATTGCACCGGGTAATCAAAGCGAGAAAGATATACTGACAAAAGCAGATGCGGCGATGTATCAATCAAAGGCGATCAAAAAAGGCAGTATCACGTTCTCGGGAAACGTTGTTATGGTTTGATGTCCGAAGCGAACCTGCAAATTTTTTATCCATACGATTAAAAACCTGATTAGTCGATAAATGGCGATCCTGATTTAATACTGGCAGATATTTTTTGTAATTTAATCTGTCGATTTAAGGTATTAAAATGTTTGCAATAGATGATCAAGTTGTCGCGACTAAAGGTGTGGAATTAGGTCCAATGGTTGTAACGGGTCAAAGCAGTGGTGGCAACTACACGCACGTTCAAGTTGATGGGTACAAATTAACTTACCCAACACGCGACTTGAAAGCGGCATAATTTACCGGACTACTTCTCCAGAAAGGTACTATGCTGATAAATAAAAGGTGGCCCTATCAATGGCTACCTTTTTTTGTATTTGGCTATCTGTTGCTATCTGCTGTGATGGCTAACTGCTGTAATGATGACTGCTGTCATGGTTACTTTCCGACAGATTCCCACATGACATGACACTCTTCTTTGTCAGCCGCAGTGAGTAATGCAATTAACGGTAGTGCTCGATTATTGATACTAACGCTCTGCTCAATAAGGTCATCACCGTTGTCATCGAGTTCTGAATCGTTGAGTTCAGATGCTCTCTGTTCTTTTGCGACTGCTGCTTTTAATTGAGAGAGTGCAGTGGCTACTTCCGATGCCTGAATCGCTCCTGGAACGGTTCCACTGTGCCCCATCATCTTTAACATTTGTAATCCAACGTCACCAAACATGGTGATATCTGCATGAGCTTTACAACTGAAAATAATGAGCATATTGATCATCCTTTTTGTGGTTGGAAAATACGATGGTTATTCATCCTAGTGATATTTGATCCATGATGCAACGTATGGGATACCGCCGTTTCATGGCATTTATGTGTGATGTTCTTAATCTGGATTAACATTTATCATTAATATTATTGATAACATCCTCGCTTGCTGATTGACACAGCAAAAATGAACAAAAAAGAACAGCTATGCGAATACGTGGCTGTTCTTTTTTGCCTTTTAATATCCGGAAATTATGACAATAAATGTCGAGAGGGTTGAGTTTGAGCACTTTGTTTTCTGAAAGCCAAATTGGCAGCATGACTTTAAAAAACCGTTTCATTCGTAGTGCGACATGGGAAAACATGGCGACAGAAGAGGGGCATATGACGGATAAGTTATATGCGATCTATGAAGAGTTAGCGAAAGGTGAAGTCGGCTTAATCGTGACGGGTTACGCCAATATTGTAGAAGAAGAGAAGCCTAACGCTGGAATGATGGGGATGTACAATGATTCCTTTATCGATGAATACCAGAAACTGACGGATTTAGTCCATCACTATGATTCAAAAATAGTGATGCAACTTGCTTATGGCGGAACGAAAACCACATACAACGTTGGTGAGCGTCTAATTTACGCCCCGAGTGATGTATGCGAAATAGGTACCCAAACTCTTGGCAAGGCGATGACTCAAGAGGAGATAGGTTACATCGTCCAAGCATTTGCGCAGGCGGGAAGAAGAGCAAAAGAGTCAGGGTTTGATGGCATAGAAATACATGCTGCTCATACTTATTTGATCAACCAGTTTTTGAGCCCATACTACAATCGCCGTGAGGACCAGTATGGTGGTAACCTAGATAATCGCATGCGATTCTTGCTTGAAATTTATGCTGAAACAAGAAAACTGGTTGGCGATGAATTTCCTATTCTAGTGAAATTAACGGCCTCAGAGTTCTTTGACGGTGGGCTTACTTTTGATGAGACGCGGCTTATTTGTCAGAAGTTAGAATCAATCGGAGTGGATGCCATTATCATTTCTGGCAATATTCACGGTAAAGCCAACACATTAATTGGCGAACATTTTGATGGGCATACCATTCAAGAAGAGGGGTATTTTCACCAATATGGTCATGCGATTAGTGAAGAGGTGGATATTCCGGTTATTACTGTCGGAGGTCTAACCGATATTAATGCGATAGAAGAGATTGCCAATAACACAGGCATTCAGTATTTCGCACTATCGAGACCGTTACTCTCTGAACCGAGCTTAATTAAACGCTGGAAAGAGGGAGATCGCTCAACCGTTGAATGTGAACGATGTTCAAAGTGTCGAACGAAACGTGGTAATTTTTGTGTGGTGAATAAAGAGAGAAAGCAGCAGCTCGCTCGCCTATAAATCAGATTTAGAGTGGTTAAATGCGCGTAAGACTGGAAGCGAGTAGAAGAGGAAACGAATAGAGTAAGAACGATCAGGGCTTAGAGTGATCTGAGTCCTGACAGGAGATAATGTTATCCATTCGGGTTCATCGAATACCAGCGATCAAGCAACTCTTTTCCATACACAACTTCCGTTTGCATGTGCATTATCATCAAGCAAGCTGCCAAAATCGCACAGACGATATTAAATCGACTTGAATACCGAGCACGGGTAGCCTTATCCCAGATCAACATGTTGAGTATCACCAGCATAAATGGGTGGGTGAACATGAGTAAGATGAACAAACCGAGATAGTTTGAAATCGCCATTGACGACATAATCCAATCCATTAGTAGCAAAGAAAAATACAACTTAATGGATTGAAAAGGGCTTGTACGGAAAAGAGTTAAGCTTATTTATAAAATTCGACGAGGCTATCTTTTCTGTAATCTGTTATTGATATAAAGCATTTTGCTCAGTGTACTGATGAGAGATCGGTAACCTTTTCCATCACATAATTGGTTAAGTTCTGCCCACGAACTTCAATGATTTGTGAGTGTTTGACAATGAAACCAAAATGTTCGTAAAAAGGTCGAGCAGTAATACTGACTTCAGAATGGAAGCGAGTGATTCCTCGTCTTTCTCCTTGGGTAAAAATGTGCTGCATAAGCGCGCGCCCAACCCCTTTCCCTTGATATTCATGATGGCAAAAGAAGTGGTCAATGAATCCATTTTCTTGTAAATCAGAGTATCCAACTATCGTTCCGTCGTATTCGGCAATGAAAGGCTTTAAGGTTTTCATGCGTTTTTGCCAAATTTTGAAGTCAAAATCGTCAGGGGCCCAAGCTCTCACTTGCTCATCAGAATAGTCACGGCAGTTAATATTTCGGACTGTGTAGAAGAATAGCGCCCATGTCGCTTTTGCATCGTCGTCACGGTAATGTCTAATGGTTAGCATTGTTTCCCTTCGATTGTCTGAGCCTATGAGAGCGCAATGGTTAAAGGCGGTTTATCCTGCTTGCATTGCGAGAATGGTTTCAACATCAAGCGTGTCATGGTATTGAGAGAAAGCGACTTCTTTCGATTTGATCGCGAGCATCGACATGCGATCGGCAAGCTCGTTTCCTTCAACGCCCACGTGCCCATTGACATGTAAAATCATAATTTTGCTTTTTAGTTGCTGGTAACGCGCAAACATCTCTTGGATAAGCTCTAGATTTTTAATCTCACCACCTGCCTTTTTCCATCCTTTCTTTTCCCAGTTCGCTGCCCATTGAGTAATGCATTGGATTGAATACTTAGAGTCGCAAAAGATCACCGTGCTTTGGTTCGCTTCTGTCTCTTTTTTAGCCATGATTAATGCTTGGTTTAACGCATTGAGCTCTGCGGTATTATTGGTGCCATTCGGATTGAATAACCCAAGCCAAAGAGATTCAAGTTGGTTTTGTCTATAAACTGCCACTCCAGAGCCCGCTTTGCCAGGGTTTGGATCGCAGCCGCCATCAGTGAATATTTTTACCTCGGCGTTTAAAGCCAAAATCTCTTGAGCAGTATAGGTTTTCACACTATTTGCTGTCGGTTTTTTCGCTGTACTACTTCGAGAGCTGGTGGCGCTGCTTTTACCGCCAAAAGCATTTTCTGCTTCTGAGCGAGTCTTGAACGATTTGTATCGAGCACCATTGAAACCATCGACGTGACTTTTACACGTTGCCCAATCGGTAAAAATACCCGTTTGTCGCCCTTTCCATACTACATAAAATTTTTGTGCCATGCTGACCTCTGTCTCGTTGATGACTTCAATATAACGTGCAAGGTTACGTTGACAAAGCAAAAGAGCGAAACGGCCGTGCAGGTGTTCATTTATAACGCGGTTTACTTATTTGAATAACGCTCAAGAAATTGATGCGCTTCACTTGGCGATCTGATCTGAATGAAATTGATATGTTGATAGCGCTTGTCATTCATTATTGCGAGGTATCTATCTCTATTTTTTGAGTAGGTTTTAATCGTCCATAAAATAATGGAATCTGAACTCATAAATGACTTACGAAACGACTCTTTGTTGCCGGTTTCCGGCCATAGCTCTTTTCCACTTAAGGTGCGTTTGATTGCCCGGGTAATCGCTTGGTAGAGAGTGCGGGAGAAAGAGTAATCTATCCAAATAATCGTATCCACATCTTTCCATTTCGTTGCTGCGGTACGGTTGTAGTTACCATCTAAAACCCATGTTGGCTGAACTAATTTATGGCGTAATGCAGCGAAGAATTCGTCATCGCTGGGCTCTTGCCATTGTGGCTTCCAGTAAATTAAGTCCATTTCTAGGTAAGGGTAGTCGAGTATAGCGGCAAGTTGTTGGCTGAAGGTCGTTTTTCCGCTACCACTTGTGCCAATCACGTTGATTTTATGCATGTGCGACTCCACGGGAAATAAAGGGGGCGAAATTATAAATGACTATTTTATGAGCACCAGTGAAGAGTGGAAAAATAACGTTAAGTTGTGATGTTAATCGCTACTTGGTTTCTGCTCGCGCATCTGTGATAATCTTTGAGGACAAATAACCACTTAAATAAGATATGGCACCCATGAAACTATTAGTTCGCAACCTTGCTCGCACAACGACCGCTGAAGAATTGAAAGCACTTTTTGAAGAGCACGGCACGGTTGTTTCTAGCAATCTAGTTCTTGATGCAGAAACTGGTCAATCGAAAGGATTCGGTTTTGTAGAAATGCCGGAATTTGAAGAAGCAACAAAAGCAATGCAAGCGCTGAATATGACTAAAATAGCGAAAAACACTATTAGAGTAAAAGAAGCAAAAGCTTATTAATAGCATTTCGGTGGCATGAGTTCTGGATGCCATAGAGATAAAAAAGCACGGATACACTCATTGTTGAATGAATAGTATCCGTGCTTTTTATATTGTGGCTAAGGTAATGCATGGCCGCGAGAAGTGACAAATAAGCGGTACCACTCTTCACGAGAAAGGGTAACCGTTGTTGCGAGAGCAGAAGCTCTGATTCGATCAAGGTTTGTTGTGCCAATAACCGGTTGAATGTTGGCAGGGTGACGAAGTAAAAAAGCCAAAACAATCGCTTCACTTGGCACTTGATGTTTCTCGCTTAAATTTAAGACAAGTTGTGCCGTATTACGAATATTGGCGTCTTCCGAATGAAGCCCTACCTCAGAATATCGTCCTTGAGCTAAGCACCCCCAAGCTTGTATTTGAATGTTATTCATTTGGCAGTGTTCTAATGTCCCACTGACGAAATTAACATGCTGGCTGCCTTCGCTTCCGACTAATACACCATCATTTAACCAATCAAGTTTAGCCAAGCTCATTTCGATTTGATTCGCGACAATTGGTAGGTCTAGTGCGGATTGTAGGAAACGAATTTGATGCAAGTTCATATTTGATACTCCAAGGTAATCGAACTTTCCATCAGCGTTCAAACGTTCTAATGATGTTGCGAGTTCATGCAAATTCATCAAAGGGTCAGGGCGATGAAGAAGTAGCATATCGAGTTTTTCAGTGTGCAGTCGTTTTAGGATGCCATTGACTGAATGTGTTATCCATTCACTGGAGAAATCGTAACGTCCTGGGGCGGATTCGTCTTTAAATCGAATGCCGCATTTGGATTGAATGAACATGTCATCACGTAAAGAGGGGGTTTGTTTCAAGACAGATCCAAAAGCAATTTCTGCTTTATTAAAGGTGTAGATATCAGCATGGTCAAAAACAGTAATACCTGACTCTAATGCCGTATCAATAACTTCATTCGCTTGTTGAACGTGCTCATTCGTCACAGGGTTGTTATTCCAGCCGCCTCCTAACCCCATGCAGCCATACGCAATTTGACTGGTTTTGGATAATGGGTTTGTTAGCGGGGTGTTTCGTTCAGTGCTCATCGTGGCATGTCCATTTTGCAGAGGTTTATGGTTATTCTATTGTTCGGTGATTTAAAGTGAAGAGGCGTAAAAAGAATTCATTGTTTTGTATATCGAACAAATTTTTTGTGGATGGTAATATTAGGCCAACGAAAGTAGGAGTGATGTGTCACTAGGTATATATAAAAAATGGAACATAAAAGGATTCAACGGTTAATGTTGTTTGTGGAGCTAGCAAGGCAACTCAATTTTACTAAGGCAGCTCAACAGTTAGGTATATCCAAGGGGTATCTTTCTGAGCAGATAAAGTTGCTTGAGAAAGAGTTACAGTGCCCACTGTTGATTCGCACAACGCGAAGTGTTCGTTTAACTCAAGAAGGTGAGCATGCTTATGCTCAAGGCTTGGCGATTCGCTCTCAGGTCATCGATCTTGAACGGAATATCATTCAAGACCACAACCAAATTAGCGGCCTACTGCGACTGACCGCCCCTAAAATGTTTGCAGAGACCTATTTATTTGAGCTGTGTGCTCAGTTTCGAAGCCTTCATCCTGATGTACAGTTTGAGATAAATTCTAGCTACACCACATTCAACTTAAACCAACAAGAAATTGACCTCGCATTTCGAGCGACGAATCTGCCTCCTGATAATATGGTGGCGGTGAAGCTGTTTCCATATCAGCATGTGTTGGTGGCTTCCCCTGAATATTTAAGTACTTATGGCATACCTGAACAGGTGAGTGATCTTGAAGACCACCAGTGTTTGACGACGTTACATCAGAAATATTGGCCATTAAAAAATCAAGAAATATTGGTCAATGGTTGGATTTCGACGAACGAAAATCATCTATTGAAGAAGCAAGCGCTGGCAGGAAAGGGGATTGTTCGGATTGCAAAGTACTACGTAGAGGAGGAGATAAAGCAAGAAAAGTTAAGCTGGGTATTGCCATTAGAGACACTACCCGAGCCAAACCATCTTTATTTACTTTATCCTCAAGTGATATACCCATCACTGAAATTGAAAACCTTTATTACGTTTGTTCGTGATTATTTTTCAAGCATTTAAGCGTTCTTCACTTTCACCTTGTCAGCTTTTTTTTGAGGTGAAATCTCAGTAATAGAGCCGGTTTCAGGAGATGAGCTTGAACCATTGTTCTCTTGTTTCTTTTTAGGTGACTGTGACTGCTTTACATGTATTGCTTGGTTGCGACCATTGGCTTTCGCTTCATACAATGCTGTGTCTGCGGCTTTAACAAGTGCCTCTGTGGGAGCATTCATATCTGGATAGGTGACCACGCCAATCGAGACTCCAAGTTGTCCTAAAGATAATCCTTTCATATCAAGATGTAGGTTGTGGATTTTCTTAACGATCGAATTGGCAAGTTCAATGGATTCCTCAACAGAACAGTTAGGGCTGAGTACCGCTAGCTCTTCTCCGCCTAGACGATATGCTACATGCTCTTGATCAATATCATCTTTCAATAAACTGGCAACCTCTTTTAAAACATAATCTCCAGCATCATGTCCGAAGTTGTCATTGAAGCGTTTGAAGTGATCCAAATCTAGCATTAGCAAAGACATTGGTGTTTTGTCTTGGCTTGCGCGTAACCACTCTTGGTCGATGGTTTCTTCAAAGTAACGACGATTAAATAGCCCTGTAAGAGGGTCGCTTAAGGCTTGAGATCTGAGTTTTTCTTGTAGGTTTAGGTTGGCTAATGCTAAGCCCAAATGCTCTGCAATAGTAAAGGCTAACTGTTTGGTTTCCTCAGGGATTAGCTCATCACTGCTATCAAAATAGAGATGAAACATGCCGATAGTGTTTCCATGAGCCGTTAAAGGTACGCACAGTGTCCGTCCTTCTTGTTGGCAATTATCCATATGGTTACAAGGAAGTTGGTGGTAGTCATCATGAGATAAATGATACCTGCCTTTTCTTAGGGCCCAACAGTCGTGTGGCGCATATACTTTATTGGCTGGCCATTCGCCACCCCAGTCGAGTTTAACTTCTAGTTGGTTACGTGATTCTCGCATGATAGAGACGCTGCCGTTAATATCCCCAAGGATCCTAGGAATAATATCGGAAACCACGGCTTGTGCTTCATTGATGTTGTTACAAGCGGCAAGCATATTGGCTAATCGGTGTAATAGCTCAATCTCTTGTGTACTTTGGCGGATCCTATCTTCTTGTTTGCTTCGTTCTTGTTTGACTAAATGGAGGATTTTTCGATTACTGTACCAAGAGAACAGTAGCAGAGTGAGAAATGAACTTCCCATCAGAGCAAAAACGATATATTCGAGATCTTTTGCCATTGAATAAAGCGTCGTCATTGGCATTGCGAGTCGAAGAATATAGCTAGAGTCGTGGTCATGATCGTCCAGTGGGAGTTCAATTTTCTTGGCAACGTACAACATCTCTTGGTTAAGAGTTGGGCTGTAGTGCTGTGATAACCCATTGATTCCACTTAATGCAGAGATGACTTCAGGGCGATTACTGTGATCATCTTGTTGTGATACTTCACGTGGAGTCAGTTGTGAGTCACCAAGTACTTTTCCTGAGCTGTGAATAATTGTAAAACGGCGGCCTGTTTTAGCTTGAGATAAGGTATTGAGAAATTGGTCGACTTCTGTCTCTGACATGTCGTAAAGATCGATCTGCTTCTCTTTAATTTCATGAGTGACGTCATCAACTAAGCTGAACATGTAGCCGCTGACGATCTTTGTGAGCCAACTATTGAGGGTTTGATTATATAGGTACCCACCAAAAACCATGGATACAATCAAGGCGAATATTGGAAGATACTGAAATCGACCAAATGACGTTGTGTTCATACTCTCTCCTAGCCTAGCGATATATTCCTCGATTGTTCTATGACAACCTGTCTCTATTGAATGATAGAGCTGCCGAATGATTTACGGCATATCATTTCAGTGTAGTGTGTTGAAGGCAACTTGTATCATTTGTGATCACATTAATGCAATAAATTGCTTACATATGGAACGGCAATCTACATCTAAGAGGTTGATTTATAGTAATGAGATTTGGTGATTGGTAAGGGATTAAATACATCAAAAGGATCTGGGAGGAGTGTCTGTTGTTCATGTAAAAACTTAATCAGCTGAATGGTTCAGCTGATTAAGTTTATGCTGGTCTATTCGATGGATGAACGGTGACGGTATTTGCCTTTTAGCGTTACGCTATCGCAATTGATAGTAAAGTCTAGAGCCACTTTTTGATAGTAATCTACATATGTCTCTTTTTGTTCTTCGACTTGCTCATTTTCTAGTACTTCTAGCTGCATTGTTTTGGTGTTGCAGTAATAAGTCCAATCAAGGTTCTTTATTTTTAAATCAATTTTATTTCCAATATTGGTGTTAACATAATTGTTATATAAACCAGAGACATCCAGTAAAAAATCATTGTCATCATTTGAGTTAAAAGCATCTTCAACTTTTAAGCTGGTTGCTGTGATGGCACTGGTCGAGTCTTGGACGATCGTTACATTTCGATTAGCCAGTTTTGGATAAGTTGAATCTGTTTCAATAGATAAGTAGCTATTACCATTGATTGGATCTTTTACCGTTAAATTGACTCGGGACTCAGTTTTGCGATTATATGGGTCAGTTATTTTTGCGAGAAATACGTAGATTTCCCCAGGTTCCATGTCTTGTGGATCGATTGAAGCAGTCGTCGCACTGAGTTTTTTTACTGGAATGAAGTGCATACCTCCGCTTACGTGGCTCCACTCGATCGCTATTGGTGCTGAGGCATCGGAAACTTGTGTTATGCCAAGAGTAAATGGAGACATTTCTGTAAGGAGTTGATCTTGCGTTACTGCAATGTTGAATGCGAGCGTGGTATCAAAGTCAAATGATGCATAATGATTAGAATTTTCATCAAATAGCATTACGTTATAGCTGTTGTCGACTTCTAGATCTTTGGTGAAGTTGATCGTAACCCAAGGGCCATCTGCCGAAATGGTATACATGTCATCTTGCAGTAACTCTCCTAAACTCGATTTTCGCAACTCAATATTCTTTAGATCTTGGGGTGCGGGAGCCGGCATGACTAAAATGGTTTGACTTGGTTGAAGTGGATTTGAATTGGTATGTTTAATCTTTGGTGATTGTTCATTGAAGTACCAACGTTTGCTGAAATTATCAAAAATATCACCCGATTTAATGCCTTGTCTTGCTGGGAAACTAATCGCGGATCCCAACATCATATCTGTCCAAGATACATTTTGTATGTCACGAACCCCTTGAATGTTTATGTCAATCTCAGCAATATTTGAATAGTTAGGAGATACCACTACTTTGTCTCCATTCGCCCCTTGTATTTCATAGTGGCCTGCTGTGGGGTAGCTATGAATATAACCACTAAGCGGTAAGGTTGTGCGTAACCAAATATCGCCATCGAACTGATCTGGTTGAGATAAGTTGGCCTTGGCAGTCATACTGTAGGTACCTTGATTATAATTTAGGCTCCTGACAATTTCGTTATCTTTGAAGTATAAGTGGGCTCCGTTGATGGAGATACTCTCATCCCCAGTCAAACTCATCCTATATTCAACATTATTTTCGGAAGTAATTGTTTGTTGAATATGCGCACCGTAACTTGCCGTATATGGATTTCCATCGGCAGTATGTTTTAAATCAACGGTACTAATATCCCCTTCAAATTCTAAGTAATGATTGTTTTTTTGCAGAGAGCTAAATGTTGCTGTCGTTTGACCTGTGATATCGCCAAGCCCTTCAACGTTACAACTATTAAATGTAATGCTCAGTGTTTGATTGTTTAGTGTTGCGGTATAGGTGCCAGTACCGTTGCTATCATAAAGGCATTCTGCTGTTGTTGTTCCATCTTCTAGATTGAGTTGATGGAGTACACTAATAACAACATTTGATAACGCAACGGGTTGTTCAAGGGTTTCTAGGCTATTTGCTGCAAATGTGGCATTTTGCTGAGAAAGCTGCGCTAAAGTATCGCTACTACCGCCACCAGTATTACCACCACTACTACTGCCACCGCCGCCTCCACATCCTGCAATTGAAGAGGTTAGATGAGTATTGGTACAATGCTATGTTTCACGCTTACATCCTTATATAAAAAAGTGATAATTTGACTTTATTTTATAAGCTGAATAATTACTCTAGGTGTTAGCTATTCGCAATAACCCTAATAAAATTATGTGATTGTAGTAACCTTATGTGCAATGAAGTTCTCATAAGGGGGAGAGGTTTTAGTCGTTCGATAATTCTATTTTATCGTAGTGGTATAGAGACGTGGTACAGATGTATGGAAATGCAGTAAACGATTTAGGAAAGGAGTAGGCATAAAAAAGGAGACGAACTGATAACTGTTATCTCCTTAGTGCTGACTCAGCTGATTTTAGGTTCTCACCTAGCTATTTTCTAATTCTCTTAAATACAGATAAACCGTGTCTTTAGATATTCCTAATGCTTCAGCGACGAGTTGAACACTGTCTTTATATTTGAAAATGTTGAGCCCGTGAAGTTTAGTGACGACCTCGCGATTACGCTTTGAAGGTGCAATTTCGTCGTTTTTCCAGGTCTCTTCTTTTATGGTGCTAATCGTACTGGTGATGGTCTCATCGATATTTTGCGCGAAGGTTTCTGGCGATTGTGAAATATCACAGCAAGCAGTGCTTGGAGGGAGCATCGTGCGTAGGAAAGATTGTACTGGCGCATCCATGTCCACGTTTATGCACAATAGGCCAATGGGAACATCTTGCGGGTTTCTTACTATCGTGGTGATTGAGTGTAATGTTTTCCCACAAGAGGTTTTAGTAAGGTAAGAGTCAGAGATATCTTTCCCTTCCTTTAGTTTGAGTAAGGCTAGATTGGTAATGGGAGCGCCGTGACCTCTTCCGGTAACATGACCATTGGCAATTTTCACTATAGATGGATTCTCACTGTCGAGGCTATGCAGTACCACCTCCGTGTATTCCCCATACATCCGTGCGATCCCATCCACCACATTAGACATCGAGTTAAGAATATCGTAATCATTTTGAGTAAAAGCCGTGATTTCCAATGTTATTACCTTTAAATGCTTGTTATACCAATCTATTTTACTGGCTGACCATTGCTGAGTGACGAGCGAGTTGCTATGCCGACATAATATCGATGATGGTGCTATCGGTTGCCGTCATGCCGCAACTTACCATTGAACCCACGTTTTTGATCGTCTGCTCAACCTCTTTTGCCACAATGCCTTGCCCTTGAACTGAACTATTATTCATCGCCATCATAAATGAACGAACGGCCGTTGAAGAAGATGTGCAAACTTTCATCGCGCAAGAGGATTTGGCCCCATCGCAGATCATTCCTGAGCTATCACTGATCACGTTTTGAATCGCAAAACAGGACTGTTCAAATGATCCACCGGCAAGATAAACAATCGCCATCGAAGCGGCAGCGCTGGTTACCGTATTACCACAGAAAGCGGATAGTGGCGGGTAGTGTGACTTGATATAAATAGCACCAAGGTGGCTTAAAATCAGTGCGCGCGCTAAATCTTCTTCTGTTTTACCAAAGGCTTTGACTGCGATCGTAACGGGAATGGTTGCCGCGATCCCTTGGTTGCCACTACCAAAATTACTCATAGCAGGTAGAGTTGCTCCCCCCATACGCGCATCAGAAGCGGCAGAGGTGTACATCTGAATTTTAGTCATCAGATCTTCGCCGATAATGCCATTGGATATGTTTGACTGAAACGTTCGGCCAATTTCTAAGCCGTAGGGGTTGGTCATCCCTTCATTGGCCAGTTTTTCGTTGAGATCGGCCGCATCTAATATAAATGAAATGTCAGCAAACGGTGCCGATAGGGCGAATTCGTAAATGGCTTTGATGTTAATATCAACTCCATCACAAATCGATGCAGTGGCTATTTTATCCGTCAGTGGCGCTTCAAAGGTTACGGTGCCATTTACTGTTTTGCGAAGAATGTTAGTGTGACCACCGCTGATCGTTACGCAAGCTTCGTCTTGAGCGTGACGTGCGGTCACTGAGCAGTAAATAAACTCTTCCGTATCAATTTTCTTTACGCTGATGGCTCCGCTATCTATTAGCTTTTGAGCAGCATCGACTTGATCTTGTGTTATTCCAGCGAGAACTTCTAGACCAGCATTTGGGTTACCAGCAATGGCACCTGAGGCCGCCGCGATCGGTAAACCTATTTTTCCAGTACCAGGGACAAATACACCCATTGAGTTTTTATAGAGATTGGCCGATACCAATACTTCAATGGCATCTGGCACAACGCCATTTAATTCTTGAACAGCTAAAGAAGAGGCATAAGCAGCAGCAATTGGTTCGGTACAACCAAGAGCGGGTTTAACGACTTGCTTGATAATTTGAATGTACTGTTGCCATTCTTGTTTCATGATCGACGCCTTCATAAAGTAAGCATTATTTGTAATTGCTTAAGGGATTTTTATAGCACGATTCCATGAGTCACTTATTTCCCTAATATGTGCTGTTTGATGGGCGACATCTTACCCGTTGTAGTGAATGGTTTTGTGCTTTTCCTCAAGTAAACTTGATATTTTCATCATAAATAGTTGAATTTTTTTGATTGTTGGCATTATTTAGGCTTATTCGTGTTATTTCCTCAATATTAGATGAGAAATGACTTAAGGCGTTGAACCTGATTTCGCTTGGGTTTATAGCTTTCTAGAAGATAAGAAGATAAGAAGATAAGAAGATAAGAAGATAAGAAGATAAGAAGATAAGAAGATAAGAAGATAAGAAGATAAAAAAGCCAGAAGTGAGGACCTCTGGCTTTGATCTGTTGGGTTTCTATTTACTGTGCGACTTCATCGACCAAATACAGAATAGACTGATAAGGAATACCGCTGTGGTGAGATAAGCCAATTTCACAGGTTCTACTATTACTAAACCCGCGGGTGCAGTGTGCAGGCACTTGCTCTTTTAACGGATGAACCGCCGCTTGATTGAGCTCTGGCGTAGTAAACCCTTTATCTCCAGCCCAACCACAGCATTGAATATGCTCAGGAACAATCACATCAGAGGCACATGCGCTGGCAAGTTTGAACATATCAGATTCCAGTCCCATGCGACGAGAACTACAAGTCACGTGCAACATCACCGTCTCTTCAATCGGGGCAAGGTTGAGATGTGGCAGTAGGTATTGAGTGACAAATCCTGTGGGTTCTAAAATCGTCATCGGCTGGGTGAATTGCTTAATGCTACGTTTGGCGCAAGGGCTGGTATCCATCAATACTGGGTATTTCCCTTGCTGACTTGCTTGCCATAGCGACGCTTCTAACTGCTGAGATTTCTGCTGCGCGACATCGTTCATTCCTTTGCTGTCATAGGGCATACCACAGCATTGATCATTAAGCTGGTTTGGAACGATAACCTCGAAGCCGGCTTTTTTAAGTAGTGACAGTGTAACCTCTGTGAGAGGGCGTTGATCACTCGCATCTTGTTGTTGCCCCATGGTTCGGCTCGCACAAGAGGGCATATAGACGACTTTCTTATCTTCGTTTTCTTCCGTCGTGTTTTTCTGCTGAAATGCTGATTTTGAAATATCATGAGAGTTAGATTGCGGATACTCTGGTAGCCAAACCGGTGTTTTACCGTTAGTCAGGGAGCGAACACCATTGGTTAGCTTACCAACGGCAGCTTTCCCGATGATCTTAGTCGCAATTTGATTACTCTTAAGACCCGCTTTAGTTAACGTGGTGGTGGTCTCAAAATGATCGGCAGTCCATTTTGCAATAGGTGTAAATTTTTGATATTTGGCGGTGCGTAGTTGTTTGACTAAATCACCAGTATTGATTCCTACTGGACAGCGTTCGGCACAAAGTCCAGTTGCTGCGCAGGTATCGATACCTTGGTATTCAAATATCTTTTCGAGCTCGCTGGCTTCAACCGTCTCTCCTGCCGCTCGTCTGCGCTGAAGCTCCCGATAAAGAACAATACGTTGGCGAGGAGAGAGAGTTAAAGTTCTTGATGGGCATACGGGTTCGCAGAAACCACACTCGATGCAGCGGTCGACAAGTGGATCGGCTGCTGGCATGGGTTTAAGGTTTTGTATGTGCGAATGCGGGTCCTCGTTGATGATAACGCCTGGGTTCAGGAGGCCTTGTGGATCAAATAAAGCTTTGATCTGCTGCATGAGCGAGTAACCATCTTTTCCCCACTCCAATTCTACATAAGGAGCCATGTTACGACCGGTGCCATGTTCTGCTTTCAGTGAGCCTTGATATTTCACGGCAACCAATTCAGCAACATCATCCATGAAACAACCATAGCGATCGATCTCTTCTTGTGAGTCAAAGCCTTGAGTGAACACAAAGTGTAGGTTTCCCTCTAGAGCATGACCAAAAATAATCGCCTCATTGTAATAGTACTTATCAAATAGAGCCTGTAGATCGCGCACACCATTGGCGAGGTTTTCAACTGGGAAGGCAACATCTTCAATGATAACGGTTGTGCCTACTTCTCGAACAGCCCCCACCGCAGGGAACATGCCTTTTCGGATCCCCCACAAGGTAGCAACGGTTGAAGCTTGGGAGGTAAATGGAATCGATTCGATGATGCAAAATTCAGTCAGAGATTCCATGATGCATTTACATTGTAAATCCAACTCTGCTTGATCACTGGCATGAGACTCCACAAGAATAGAGGCCGCTTCTATATCTAGGTGTTGAATAAATGCTGGCATTCCCGGTTTGTCTGCTACCGAACGCATTGCTCGACCATCCATCATCTCAACTGCCGCGACAGGGGCGTGAGAAAGTTTGGTTACGGCTTGGCTTGCTTCTTCTATATTCGCAAATACCAATAAAGCTGATGCTTTGTGAGAGTGTTCGATGACGGTGTTATAAGTGATTTCGGCGATAAATCCGAGAGTGCCCTCTGAACCGATCATCAAATGTTCGATGACTTCAATCGGGTCGCTATAGTCGACTAATGCGTTAAGCGCATAACCCGTGGTATTTTTTAAACGATATTTATGACGAATGCGTTCTGTTAGCGCGGGATTATTTTCTGTCTCCGCACATAAGTTTTCTAGTCCTTCAATAAGCTCAGGACGAATCGCTTTAAATGCGGCAATACTCTCTTTGCAACCGGTATCTAGGATGGAGCCATCACTAAATACGATTTTCATAC
The DNA here is from genome assembly GCF_013114135.1 of Vibrio sp. 03-59-1. Lineage (NCBI taxonomy): Bacteria > Pseudomonadati > Pseudomonadota > Gammaproteobacteria > Vibrionales > Vibrionaceae > Vibrio > Vibrio sp. 03-59-1. The sequence continues at coordinate 209,096 of NZ_VTYA01000001.1, read as the reverse complement.
TATCGACCGTTCGGTAAGAGTTCTGTGCAGTACCGCAACACATACCACTGGCGTTGTTTGCTGCAATACCACCAATTTTACAGGTATTAATTGAGGCCGGATCAGGGCCTATTTTTCTCTGGTATGGCGCAAGGTATTTGTTTGCATCAGCACCGATAACGCCAGGTTGGAGGATGATTTTGTTCCCATTGTCGAGGATCTTGTGATCTCGCCAGTCGTCAGTTAGTGTGATTAAAACGGAATCGGAGACAGCTTGGCCTGAGAGACTAGTGCCTGCGGCTCTAAATGTGCAACTGATGTCTAAATCACGGCAGCTTTGAATAGCAAAAATAACTTCATCTAAATGGGTTAACCGCAGAACAATTTTTGGGATGAGACGATAGAAACTGGCATCAGTGCCATAAGCGAGTCGCTTCGCTTCTTGAGTGATAATTCGTTTAGAGTCTATTTGCGTGGCAAGCAACGCTTCTAAAGTCAAATAGCGATCTCGTTGCTCATTCGTCTCTGGTTTGTTCATGCTAAGTTCCTGTGTATTGGTTTCTCAGTTTAAAGACTGATTGTTGTTTATTTATATTCTAGTAATAACACGGTCTGTGAGTTAAATCCGTGAGCCCCGCAAGTCGCCCCGATGATCGCGTGTCGTTAAGTCCAAAAGGGGTGACATTAAGGCCTAAGGTCTGCCTTGTGTCTTCACTTGGTTAAAGCAAGAAACAAAACAAGTGTCGGGGTAAACAGGCCCTAATGTCATTTTCTCAGCTTATGTGCCAATGACTCGATTAGTTCATTAATGCATCGGTTAAGTGGAAGCCATAAATAAGCACTAAACCAATTAACCCTGTTGCGATTAAATAGTAGAAGGTTGGGATGATGGTTTTGCGTAAAGTGGCACCTTCGCGACCAAGCAGTCCAACGGTTGCCGATGCGGCTACCACATTGTGAATTGCAATCATGTTACCTGCTGCGGCACCTACGGCTTGCAATGAAACAACCACCGCACTTGAGATAGACAGGGTTTGAGCTACCTCGAACTGGAATTGGCTGAACATCATGTTAGAGACGGTATTCGAGCCTGCGATAAAGGCACCTAATGCACCAATGGTGGCACTGAGCATTGGGAACGCTTCGCCCACTAGCCCTGAAGCAAAGTTGGCGGTTGTCACAGGCATACTGGCTAAATCTGCGGCATTGACACCCGAGTTAATGAAGATTCGCACCATAGGAATGGTAAACACAAGAACGAAGCCGGCACCGATCAATGTCTTACTCGACTCGCCAAATGCTTTAGCCAGTGGCGCAGCACTACGAGCTTGGAATATCACCGCGACAAGAGCGACAAAGACGAGGATTCCACCGGGTAGATAGAGAGGCTGAATGGCTGCACTGATCCCTGTTTCACCAAGAATATTGCTAAAGGATAAACTGACACTTTTTAGTAATCCTTTGAACTCAGGGCTGACGCGGCTCGCGACTAACGTGACGGCTAGAAGAACATAAGGTGCCCATGCGACAGCAATGTTCATTGGCTTTGTTTTGTCATCATTAAGGTCGATTTTAAGTGATCCTAACCATTCTGCTGGCCATTTATCTTCGCTTTCAAAATCCCACTTTGATTTAGGTACTAAGAAGCCTTTTTTAGCTGCGGTAACGACGATCGCAAGGCCGATCAATCCACCGATTAGAGAAGGGAACTCTGGCCCAAGAAAAACGCCCGTTAACGCATATGGAATCGTAAAGGCAAGACCAGCGAAAAGAGCAAACGGTAGAATGTCTAATCCTTCCGTCCAGCTTCTGTTTTTACCAAAGAATCGTGTCAGCATCATTGCCATTAGTACTGGCATTAATGTCCCGACAGTGGCGTGAATCATCGCGACATTAGAGGTGATTTGTTGCAGATAAATGTCCCAAGTTGAGCCATTTGCAACCAGCACTTCCCCAATTCCATGAGTGTCTAACCCACGGTTTACCCCAACAATGATTGGTGTTCCAACTGCCCCAAATGAAACCGGGGTGGATTGGATCATCATGCCCATCAATACCGCTGCAAGAGCTGGAAAACCAATCGCGACAAGTAAAGGTGCTGCGATAGCCGCAGGGGTTCCAAAACCAGAAGCCCCTTCGATGAACGAACCAAAACACCAAGCAATGATGATGGCTTGCACACGTCGGTCGGTTGAGACATCAGTAAAACCGTTACGGATGGTGGTGATGGCTCCGGTGTGTTTTAAAGTGTTTAATAAAAAGATAGCGCCAAACACAATCCAGAGTACTGATACGGTGATACCTAAACCTTGAAAGACAGACGCTAACACACGGTTAACGGACATATCCCAAAAGACGAGGGCAATGATAACCGTCAAACCAAAGGCGACGGGCATGGCTTTTTTGGCGGGCCAATTAAGGCCAACAAGTAAAATTGCCGCAATGACAATTGGCGAAAAGGCGAGTAGTGCTAATATTGTTTCACTCATGGGTACTTCCTCGTACAACATTTCCTATCGGACTATTATTGTTTTTATCGTTATGGGTAGATCTAATTTTTGTCGTTATGGGCAAAATGTTTATTGTTGAATTATTCACACTTAATTTAACAAATGTGACTGGGTTGTTAATTTCAGGTGACATTACCCCTTTATTTTTTATTGATATAGGGAAATAATGAAAAAGATTGATTCCAAAAGTGATGTAATAGAATGAGAGCAGATGACTTAATCCTTTTCTCCCAAGTGGTAGAGATGGGCACTTTTAGTAGGGTGGCAGAGCAGAATAACCTTACAAATTCAGTAGTTAGCAAAAGAATTGCGCGGCTTGAAGAAGATTTAGGGGTTCAATTATTATACCGAACAACGCGTAAATTAACGCTTACCGAAGCGGGTAAAGCGCTGGCGCATGGTGCGAAAACTGTGAAGCTCGCCGCTGGTGAGGCTATGGAAGCAGTTTCAGGCTTTGGGGAGAATGTGACAGGGCATATTAAAATGTCTGTCCCAAGTATTTCGGGAGATTTGATCTTGGCGGATGCAGTAGCTGAATTCTGCAATATGCACCCAGGTTTGAGTGTAGACATGTCGTTAGATAATAAGTTTGTCGATCTTATTGATGGTGGCTTCGATTTAGTGATTCGAACAGGTTACTTGGAAGACTCAAGTTTAAAAGCAAGGCATATCATTGATTCTCAATGGGTGGTGTGTGCTTCACCTTCTTATATTGCGAAGAACCGAAAACCATTAAAGCCAGAAGATTTGGTGGAACATAATTGCCTTCAGTATGCTTATCAAACCACGGGAGCGTCAGAGTGGGAGTTTAAAGGGAAAAAGGGCAATTACATTGTGCATGTATCAGGGAGCTTTTCGACCGATAATGCGACTGCGCTAAGAAAAGCGGCACTTGGTGGCCATGGCGTGGCGTACGTACCTCGATGCTTGGTGTATCACGACATTCGTAACGGTCAGCTGGTGGATATTTTTCCTGATCTTGTCGGTAAAAAACTTGGGATTTACGCGGTATACCCTTTTACGCGACAACCGCCTAATAAGGTAAAGCTACTGATTGAGCATATACGGACACGATACCTCACCATTTCGCACTATTTCTAGAAATTAGGTGGTTTCTTATTGTTAATTGATCTTGTTGATAGTTATCATTTTGCATTTAGATGATAATTATACTCATTTACCCTTGTGTGTTGTGAGGGTATAAGGATTTGTCGAGAGCCGAAGGTGCTCTGAGATCCTCACTGACTTAATAATATAGGAACAGGAAATGAATGAATTTGACCGCTTTGTCATTGCTCGGGCGCTGCATGTGTTTGCGGTTGTGCTTTGGATTGGAGGCGTAGCATTTGTTACTACCGTTTTAATCCCAGCTCTTAGAAAAATGCCAGAGAAAGAGAGCAGGCTAGCCTTGTTTGAGCAGTTGGAAGGCAAGTTTAGTTTTCAAGCTAAGATCACCACATTATTAACCGGGTTATCGGGTTACTACATGCTTGAAGTGATGAATGCGTGGGACCGATATTTGCACCTTCAATTTTGGTGGATGCATCTTATGACGTTTGTCTGGGCTATTTTCACTCTGGTATTGTTTGTGTTGGAGCCTTTAGTGCTGCATAAGTGGTTTCATAAACAAGCAGAAACTGACAGCGACAAATCATTTTTCATGCTGCATTTAATGCATAAGGTACTGCTGACGTTGAGTTTAGTGGCGGTAGTTGGCGCGGTAGCGGGTGCTCACGGGTATGTGTTTGCGTTTTGAGTTAAGTTTTTGTAAGAGAAAACCACCGCGTCCATGCGGTGGTTTGGTCGGCGGCCAAACCGAGTGTTAACAGAATAGTGGCGAGAATTCAGTAAGATCGAGATTCAAAATATTGCCGATTACGCAGCATCCTCATTCGTGCTTTCATCCAGATCAAATGACGCATCAATCAAGCGTTTGGTGTAGTCATGCTGAGGCGTATTGAAAATATCTTCTGCTGTTCCTTGCTCCATGACCTCTCCCTTTTGCATCACCAATACACGATCGGACAGTGCTTTTACGACACTAAGATCATGGCTGATGAATAAGAAGCCAATATTGTGTTTCAATTGAATCTCTTTAAGTAGCTCGATCACGGTAAGTTGAACGGAACGATCCAAGGCTGATGTTGGTTCATCAAGCAAGATAAAAGAGGGTTCTAGAATGAGTGCGCGTGCGATGGCGATTCGTTGACGCTGCCCCCCAGAAAACTCATGTGGATAACGATTGATGGCACTCGTTTCGAGGCGAACTTCCTCTAGGGCTTTGCATGCTCTTAATAGACGATCCGATTTTGACAGGTGTGGCTGGTGAACCATTAAACCTTCAGTGATGATTTCCCCTACAGTCATACGTGGAGACAGTGAACCATATGGATCTTGGAAAACCATTTGAATATCTTTTTTCAGAGAAAAACGCTCTTTGTCTGTTAATAAACTGACATCTTGACCCTTGAATTGAATCTTTCCTGAAGAGGGGAGTAAGCCAATGAGAGCTCGTCCTAGTGTTGATTTACCTGAACCCGATTCGCCAACAATGCCTAAAGTTTCGCCTTGCTTCAAATTTAACGAGATGCCTTTAACCGCTTCAAAATATTGATTTCTACTTTCGATGAAATGAGGTTTTATGAGAAATTTAACTCGAATATTTTCAGCAGAAAGCAACATTGGAGCCCCTGTTTCTACTGGAGATTTATTTCCTTTTGGGATCGAGTTGATTAACATCTCCGTATATTCATGGGTGGGGTTTTGGAATAGAGTTTGAGTGTGTCCTTCTTCAACCACATCCCCTTTACACATCACGATCACTCGATCGGCAAAGTGTTTAACGACGCCTAAGTCATGGGTAATGAACAAAATCGCCATTCCCATTTTCTGCTGAATCTCTTTGATTAAATTAAGAACCTCAGCTTGCACCGTTACATCAAGTGCCGTTGTCGGTTCATCTGCAATGAGCAAATCAGGCTCGTTGATTAAGGCCATCGCAATCATGATTCGTTGCAGTTGCCCGCCAGAAAACTCGTGTGGATACTTACTGTAAGCTTGCTCGGGCCTAGGGAGGTGTACGAGTTCAAACAGTTCTAAGACCTTGATCTTTGCTTGGCGTTTATTGATTGAACGATGACACATGATCGCCTCTGCAACCTGAATACCAACGCGCATATACGGATTCAGTGATGTCATGGGTTCTTGAAAAATCATCCCAATTCGGTTTCCGCGTATCTTTTGCATCTGCTTATCATTTTTTGCAAGTAAAGGTTCACCTTCAAACATAAGGCTCGATTCAGGAGCGACAATGGCATTGCCTGGCAACAAACGCATAAGCGCACTGCTGGTCACCGATTTCCCCGATCCTGATTCCCCGACGATCGCGAGTGTTTCATTCTTATTGAGGTCGAAGCTGATCTGATTTACAGCGTTAACTACACCATCATTAGTCGTAAAACTTACGGAGAGATTACGAACTTCTAAGAGAGCATGAGACAGCATTGAATATCCTTATCAATTAATCACGCATGAGCGGGGTGGTAGGTCTGAGTAAATTTTGAGTTTATTAAATTGTTGATGTGTCTGTTCAATTTCGCCGAACGTCACTAACCATTGAGCATCTCGTTGGGCATGGCAGAACACGGCCATATGATGGAGTAGATCATCACAATGTTTAGAAAGGGCAGAGTGGACGCTAGCAATGATTCTCGAAGGCTCTATCGATAAAAACTGTAACAGAGCGTAGGATTGATTGAGTGATGTAAAGGCCTGATTAGGACGCCCAAGTTGATTATATATTTGGGATTGAGACACGGCGGCATCTTTTAAACCTGAAAGTAAACAAGCAAATTGACAAGGTTTAACATGGTGATCATTCACCGCAGTTTGAATATGAGTCGGCAGGTGGTGTAGGACATCTTCATACAAATAATGGGCTTCGGGCCAGTGTCCCTGTTCCATAAGTTGCTCGGCTTTTAAGTAGCGAGTCCAGCACTGTTGCAATTCCATATTGAGTCTCTCCATCGTTCATTCTGCGCTTATTAGAATGCAAATTAATCTCAATTGCAAATGGTTATCATTACATTTATTGAAAGTGAATTGTCTAATTAATGTTCAGTTAAACGCGAATGTTGCCTAAGTCACTAAAATACTTATGAATTGCATCTACACTGAACTTATATGAAGTATTTTTACAGGATGTAGGAGGCGGTAATGGCGATTAAACAATTATCTTCAGAGCAGTTATATCAAGTAGCAGATCTTGAAATGCTACCGTGTAAATCGACCAAAGAACTGGCCCCCATTGATGAAATCGTAGGACAAGAACGCGCCCAAAAAGCGGTTGAATTCGCGATGTCGATCAAAGAGAAAGGCTATAACATTTACGCAATTGGGCAAAATGGCCTCGGTAAACGCACCATGATTTTGCGTTACTTGAATCGTCATCCACATGAAACCGAGCAGCTGTTTGACTGGTGTTATGTCACTAATTTTGATGATGTGCGTACGCCGAAAGTATTGAAGCTTCCACAAGGCGTAGGGAAAAAGCTGAAGCAAGATATTGAAAGGTTGATGACCAAACTGGTCAAGGCGATGCCTTTGGCTTTTGATAATGAAATGTACTTCAGTCGTGCGGATAAACTGAAAACACAACTTGATAAAAAACAACAAGTTGCTCTGGAAGGGATCAGCAATGAAGCCAAAAACAAAGGTGTGAGTTTAACTCTGACGAACCAAGGGGACTACCAGTTTGTCGCCATGAATGGTGAGGAGTTACATACTGAAGAGAGCTTCGATGAGTTATCGCCTAAGCAGCAAAGTGAATTTGATAAGACCATTGATTTCCTTGAAGTCAGCTTACGCAATATGTCTCGTGATTTAACGGAGCTTGAAGAGACTTTCTCTGAAAAAATTCAAAAGCTGAATGACGATGTAACGCTCGATGTGATTACCCATTTTATTAAGCAGCTAAAAGCCGATTACAGTCAGTATCCAGAGATAAAAAAACACCTCACTGAACTGCAAAAAGACATTGTTGAAAATGCCGATATTTTCCTTGAAGAGGGGAATGAGCAAGCTGAAATTGCCACCGCTTCTTTGGATAAGAAATTGCCTCGACGCTACAAGGTGAATGTTCTCGTGAGTCAGGCCGAAGGCAAGTATCCTATCGTGGTCGAAGAGAACCCAAATTATCATTCTCTGTTTGGTTATGTTGAGACCGCGACGTTTAAAGGGACGGTATTTACCGACTTCTCATTGATTCGTGCGGGGAGCCTGCATAAAGCAAATGGTGGCGTTCTATTGATGGATGCGGTCAAAGTACTTGAGCAACCATATGTATGGGATGGGCTGAAACGCGCGCTACGTTCAAGACAGCTAAGCTTTACCTCATTAGAGAAAGAGGTCACGCTGACTGGAGCGGTCTCATTGGATCCTCAGCCTATTCCGCTTGATGTGAAAATTATTCTGTTTGGTGATTACCGCACTTATCAATTACTTCAACATTATGACGCAGAATTTGGTGAGCTATTCCGAGTGACGGCTGATTTTGAAGATGAAATGAAGCGTACACCGGATTCTGAACTTCACTATGCGCGATTCATTTCGAGTATCGTTCATGACAACAATATGCTGCATTGTGATCGTAAAGCTATCGCAAGGATCATTGAACACAGCTCTCGCCAAGCGGGTGATCAAAGCAAGTTATCACTTCATTCTGCTCACATTGCCAATCTATTGCGTGAGTCTAATTATGTGGCTAAAACCGCTAAATCGAATCTGATCCGCTCTAGTCATGTAGAACAAGCGCTGGATAATCAGCAGTTGCGAGTCGGTAGGTTGCAAGACAGCGTGATGGAGACATTTGTCAATGGCACAACGCTTATACGCACCTCCGGCGAGGCGATAGGGCAGGTGAATGCATTGTCGGTGCTAAGTACCAGTGATCATATGTTTGGCGCGCCTAACCGAATTACCGCAACTACTGCCTATGGTGAGGGTGAAGTGATCGATATTGAGCGAAACGTTGATCTTGGAGGAAGTATCCACTCTAAAGGTGTGATGATTTTGTCTGCGTATCTTTCATCAGTATTTGGTAAAACGGCACGAATACCACTGACTACCAATATTACGTTTGAGCAGTCTTACGGTGGAGTCGATGGTGACAGTGCCAGCATGGCTGAATTTTGCGCGGTAGTGTCCGCCTTTTCAAAGCAGCCAAATCGACAGGATATTGCGATCACGGGTTCAATGAATCAATTTGGTGAGTCTCAGCCCATTGGTGGCGTAAATGAAAAAATTGAAGGTTTCTTTGACGTTTGTGTGATCAAAGGGCGTTCAGCAGAGCAAGGGGTGATTATCCCTCAATCTAATATTCATAACTTGATGTTACGACCTGACATTGTAAAAGCGGTTGAGAAGGGGGAGTTCCATATTTGGGCAATTGAGCATGTGACGGAAGCGATTGAGATCTTCACTGGTAAAGAAGCAGGTATCGCAAGCGAAGAGGGTAGCTATCCGATTAATACTATCTTTGGTATCGCACAAGCTAAACTCAATGCACTGCGTAAGTAATAGAAAGTAAAGGGTTTAAAATGCAAGGGACGGCATAATTGAGCCTGTGAATTACATTATATGCGTATAGTGTGCTATAGATAATAGCTGAGCAATCAAAAGGAATTGTAATGCTTAAAGGTTCTATCAGTGAAAATTTACCAAGCAGTCGTTTGGATGATCTCGATGTTTTTATGTTGAATCAAGCTTTCGCGCATATCAACTCTGCGGTGATTGTGGCGGATCTTTCTCGGAAAATTGTAATGGTCAATGCGGCGGCAACATCGCTTTTTGGTTATTCCGAGGAGGAGCTGCTAAACCAAAGTACGCGGATGCTCTATGCAGACGAAAGTAATTTTTACAAAACAGGTAAAGACCGTTTTAACCCAACGGCCAAAAAAGAAAATGAAGCATCTCATGTGCAGTACCGTTGTAAGTCTGGGCGTATTTTTCAAGGGCAAACTTCTGGTGGTGCGATAAAAAATATTTCAGGGAATAACGCTTTCTACATTGGTATTATTTTAGATGAATCTTATCGGCTTAGTGCTGAAGAGACATTGAACCAGCTGCATAAAGTGACCTCATCTCGTGACTTAAACTATTCCGAAAGGGTTCAGGCCATTTTGGAATTAGGGTGTACGCACTTTCAACTGCCAATTGGTATTGTGAGTAAGATTTCCGGCAACCATTACGAAGTGCAAAATGCCACTCACCCCGATGACGCCTTGTCGGCAGGAATGGTTTTCGATTTGACGGGAACCTATTGTTGCCACGTATTTAAGGCAAATGATGTTCAAGGCTTCCATCATGTCGCGCAGAGTTCCATTGCAAAACACCCTTGTTATGAAAATTTTGGATTAGAAGCGTATTTAGGGGCTCCCATTTTTGTTGATGGGGAGCGTTACGGTACATTGAATTTCTCTAGCGTGACAAAAACACGTTCGTTTATTCGTCAAGATTACGAATTAATACGTCTTTTTTCTGAATGGGTTGGACATGAAATTGCACGAAATAAAGATCTATTTGCACTGGAAGTTGCCAATACAAAGTTGGTTAAAGTGGCAAGCACTGACGAATTAACGGGATTGGCAAACCGACGAAGTATCGAACAGGTACTTAATGAACAATTATCATATTGTCAGTCGCTTGGATCCAATATGTCGGTGGCATTGATTGATTTCGACGATTTTAAGGCAATTAATGATACTTACGGGCATACCGTCGGTGATGACTCATTAAGGCTATTTTCTGACATTGCGAAAAGCCATTGTCGTAAAAATGACTGCTATGGACGATGGGGGGGAGAAGAGTTTCTGGCTGTTTTACCTCAGACTGATCTTCATGGCGCATCGCTACAGATTAAAAGAATACAAGACAGCTTGAAAAATAGTTGTCTAATACAAACCGATTCCGCGATTAATCTAACTCTAAGTGTGGGGATTACGGAGTTTCATCCGAATGATCGCTTTGAAGATATTTTGATGCGAGTGGATAAGCTAATGTACCAAGCGAAGCGGCGAGGAAAAAATTGTATTGAAACGGGTTAATGATCTTTTGGAATTGCTATTTTTATAGGGGAGTTACGTCGTTATCACGATCAATCGTTAACGACGTTTAACTGAAGGTTATTTACGCAAGACTAATTTAGCCCCATCGAACTTGAGCTGGCTCAATAGGTTTTTGGCATTTACCTTGCCATTATCATCAAACTCTAGGCCATATTTCGAGTAGTGAGTCGATTTTTGTAAGTTACATACCCGCCCTTTTAATGGCGCAAATACTTGACCTCTGCGAGCACCTACCATGATTTCTATTGAGATGTCATCACCGATTTGAATTGGTCTTCCTACCGGTGGGGTTACAAACCGACAACCACTTTTCGACAGATCACGGACTTCACACTCAACTTTATGTCCACTTACAAACGCTTTAGCAGCAAGGTTAACGTCATATCGAATCTCTTTTCGTAACTGAGTTACTTGCATCGTATTCGGGATACTGAGCATAATGAGTGGGATAGGTTCTAATATCTTATGCAAGAGCTGACAGCGAAAATGAATGATCGCACCTTCACCACGATGAGAAAGGGCTCTAACGTTGACCCAAAATCCTGGTTGGAAAAAGAACTCTAAATCATCATCTGACACTTTGGGTATTTCAATAAGGATACACTGATCGGAATGCGTGCCTATGAAGCTGGTGGTCGTCAGAAACTTAGTCCCAACCGGGGTGGAAATATTAAGCGTTAATTCACTGCTATGTTCAACCATCCCAAGCGCATCGGTACTATTGAGTGTTGATACTGTCTTGTTGTGAACTTGCGGTTTCATTAGCGGTGAATTCATCTAGCCTGTCTCCATTTTTGCTATGCGCTTTAATTATCATTTTTATATACTCAAGCTGATTGATATTAAGTTTTGACACGAATATTTACAATAAGCGCATTCGATAAATTATAAAACTTGGAGGTTTAGCATGCATAACGTGACACATAATATTGATGGTGAGTGCTTTTTGGTCGATTTAGAGCAAGGAATGCACGCAACGGTTAAGTACAAACGAGACAATAGTGTCATCACGATCACGTCAACAAGAGTCCCTGATGAGCTACAAGGCAAGGGGTATGGCAAGGTGATGATGGAAAGTGTACTGGCGGAAATTGAGCGTTTAGGACTGACGGTGATTCCTGAATGTAGCTATGTGGTTCATTATATGAATAAGCACACTCAGTGGTCTCACTTGCTAGCCAAGTAATAAGAACCGAAGTAATAAGAACTGAAGTAATAAAAATGAGTGCTCCCCCCGATAGGATGACCTACGGGGGGATAAAGTATGGCTAGAGTTTGTTCTTTACTCTTGCCATGAAGTAAGTATCAATATATTCCCCATGACGGAAGCAAGAATCGATAGCTTTTCCTTCTATCACAAAGCCTAATTTTTTATATAGGCCAATGGCTTTCTCGTTGTCAGTATTGACCTCGATCTGAATTCGATGAACATTGAGCCAGTTATCTGCCAGCTCAATGACGGTTTCAATGAGTTGTCGTCCAATCCCTAAGCCGTGATAGTCATCATGCACACCAAGTCCAAAACTCGCACAATGCTTAGTCCTAGGTCTTTGGGAGTGTTGGAATCCAATATTACCTACTATCTTGCCATCAATTTCTGCAACGTAGCTGTAAATGCCTTCCGGTATATCGGTCAGCCTTTTTTGCCATGAACTCAGTGTTGGAAGTGGCAATTGTAAGGTTTGGCTCTGAGCAAGCGGTTGTGAGTAAAGTTCACATAGTCCAGATGCATCTTTGATGTCGCTAGGACGAATTATTATTTCCATATTCTTGCTCCAAAGTGATCAAATAACCAATAATGTAGCGATAACTTGATGAAATGAATAGCGTTAAATAAGCATTGTTAATTATTCGTTACTGAGAGTATGATCATTTTTTTAAAGCAAGGAAGAGTCATGCATAGCCCTCCTCAACAGGCCACTTGGAAAACGCCACAAAATTTCCTCTTAATCATCTCAATTATTGTCCCTATCGCGTTTGCTAGTTGGATGGCGCTGCTGAATAATTTTGTTATTGAACGTGCAAACTTTAGCGGCGCTGATATTGGTCTGTTGCAAAGTGTCAGGGAGATCCCAGGTTTTTTAGCTTTTACCGCAGTGTTTGTGCTGTTATTTCTACGTGAACAGAAATTTATGATCATCGCATTGATGATGTTAGCGGTTGGCGTTGCGATTACAGGGCTCTTTCCATCGGTGACCGGGTTGCTCTGTACGACACTACTGATGTCTGTGGGCTTTCACTATTTCGAAACATTGAAACAGTCGTTGTCGCTGCAATGGCTCTCGAAAGAGGAAGCTCCCGAAATGTTGGGTAAGCTCATCTCTATTGGGGCTTTGGCTTCGCTATGCACTTATGGTGCGCTATGGGTGATGCTTGAAGTATTTCAGCTAGATTTTAAGTGGGTTTATATGATCACTGGTGGCATCGCGTTCATTCTGGTGGTTGTGATTGCCGTTAGTTTTCCTGAGTTTAAAACAGAAACACCACAGAATAAGAAGTTGGTTTTGAGAAAGCGTTATTGGCTCTATTATGCATTAACCTTTATGAGTGGGGCTCGCCGCCAAATTTTCACCGTTTTTGCTGGATTTTTGATGGTCGAAAAGTTTGGTTACTCCGCGGCTGATATTACGCTTCTATTTTTGATTAACTACCTGTTCAATTTTCTGTTTGCTAAGAAAATCGGTAAAATAATCGGTATTGTCGGCGAGCGAAAAGCGCTAATGTTTGAGTATATAGGGCTAATTTTTGTGTTCATCGGCTATGGATTAGTTAAGAGCGCTGAGTGGGCTGCGGCCTTATATGTGGTCGATCACCTCTTTTTTGCTTTGGCTTTAGCGATTAAAACGTACTTCCAAAAAATTGCTGATCCAGCAGACATGGCTTCGACGGCAGGGGTGTCGTTTACGATAAACCATATTGCAGCGGTAGTTATTCCTGTCACTTTTGGTTTAATTTGGCTGGTATCGCCATCAAGTGTTTTTTATATCGGTGCGGTTATGGCTGGTTTGTCACTGATTCTTTCTTTGAATATTCCTGTACACCCCAAAGTAGGTAATGAAGTAAGACGGTTTAGTTGGAATTAAATAGATCGGGTGGCTGCGATTCAATTACTATTTGAGCAAAGAAAAACCAGTGACCTATGCCACTGGTTTTTTTGTATCAAACAGTCAATGCATGGCGAAAGTGAAACTATTCCGCGTGGTGACTGTATTGTTATTTAGCGCGATTGAAAGTTACGGTTTCGTAGCTTAATGGCGTTAATGATTTGAGTGGTGTTAGGGTTTCAACAACCGATTGAGCATCGGTATTACACTTCACGTTCTCAGCTTTACAGTTAAGAGCTTGGCCTTGGTACACGACTGACTTTCTCATGACCATTTTGCCTTTTTTCATCTTCTCTTTAAGCTCTAGTTTGGTGACAGGGAAAGCGGTTAAGTTGCCGTCTACGTAAGCGAGATCAACACGCCCTGATTTCTCTGTTTGAGAATCAAATACAATGCCCCATCCGTCATTACCTGTAGCGTGGTAAGCATCCATCGCGACGTTATAGGTCTCTTTGTCTTGCACTGCTGTCCATTTCGGTGAAGAAGGAGTACCAGTATTGATTTCAATTGAGCTCAGCTTTCCTTCAACACCAGAGATGGTTTCATCGAAGGTGTAACGAAGGTTACCGCCGTAAGGGAATTTACCAGCATGTGCACCTTCAGGAAGGGTTGCTGTAATGCTTGAGCTGATCAATGCCTTAATGTTCTCCCCGCTCATTGGAACAATAGATAAAGCATTAGAGAAAGGAAGCAGTTCAAGAGAGATATTTCCTTCGCGTAAATCCCCAAATGCGATGTCCTGACGTACGCCACCTGCACCGACTAGTGATAGATCAGCTTTGATGCCAGCAACCTTAGCGACTTTATCAGAAGCAGCCCAAGCGTATTGACCCCACGCTACAATCGGTGCGACATCTGAACCATGAGCATCGGTTCCGCCATCATTTGGACGTCTTTCGTGGTTAATTGTATCTGGAACAAAAGTGATCACATCACCATAAGCTTCATTTAGGTGAGGTTGGTATTTTTGATCAATCAGCTTACGTAATTCGCTGTTCTCTTCTGTGATCGTAATGTTTTTGGTGTTATCGATGAATGTTTCAACTTTTTTCGTCTCTTTGGCCGCGAGTTTGTTGGTGCGATATTTATCGCCATAGAACTCATCGTTACTTAATAGAGTATTGTGGCCATTACAGCTGGTGATGGCACCTTGATCATTGAAGTTTGCCTTTACAAGACCGATAGCCTGCGCTGATTCACCCGCTTGAACGATACATGTTTTACCGCCATCAGGGTTAGCAACAAGGTTTGCGTATGTTCCGTTATCGGCTTTACCTAGGTTTGTGAAATCACCAAGTAAAGTATGAGAGTGACCACCGACAATTAAATCAATACCGTTAACTTTTGACGCTAATTCAACATCCTTTGCATTGCCAATATGAGTGATCGCGACGACTTTAGTAATGCCCATCGCTTTCAATTTATCGACACTTGCTTGAGCCGATATCACCATGTCTGAAAATTCAACGCCGCCCGTTTTGCTGGCGATATCTTTCATATCATCGAGAGCCAGGCCAATAACACCGACTAAGTTGTCACCACTTTTAATGGTTGCCATATCCGTGATTTGAGTCTTCTTGTTACCATCGAATTGGTAAATAAGGTACGGCTGGATATTTTTGTTGCCGTTTAAATACTCGTCACCTTCGATATCGATATTGGCTGCTAGCATTGGAAAATTGATTGATGAAACAAACTCAGCGAGCTTTTCAGTACCAAGATCAAATTCATGGTTACCCATAGCCATTGCATCGATGCCCATCTTGTTAAGCAAATCGGCATTCATCGCACCGTGGTTAAGCTTGAAGTAAGCACTGCCTTGGAATGCATCACCACCATGAAGAAATAGGAAGCTATCGTTAGCGTCTTTTGCTTGTTGCTTATAAGCGAGTGACTCTTGGTAAACTCGTGGGTAACCACCAAATTCATTGTAAACAAGTTCTTCATTTACTTTGAAGCTTGATTTAACCGCATCAAATGCAGAGTGAGTATCGTTGACGTGCGCGACAGTGAGCTCAAAAGAGTCTTGGGCAATAGCTTGTGCGCCATGCAGGCAAAAGCCAACAGATAATGCAAGAAGAGTGTGATTGAGTTTCATCAGAGAACCTTATTGATTTAATAATGGCGTTTTTATAAATCAATTAGTTACATTAAAAAGTGATCGAGGTAGTAAAAATTTGATTGTTTACTCTATTTTTCATTTATAAATGCGATGAAAGTTTTGCTTTCAATAATAAGAGTAAGCATTGGATGATGTTTGAACAGTCTTAAAGGAGGCATGCAAAGTGAAGGCGTATGAAAAAGGCCGCATGTTTATACGGCCTGTTTTCGTTCTTATAAGGATGGAGCGAACGCCATTAGAATGGGTACCAAAATAGGGTTGGATCGATAACTCGTTTGGTAATGGCTAACATAACGGTAATGCCGATTATAGCCAATAGAATATAGTCGGTTTTAGTCATGGCTTTCAGGCTATACCATGTCCGTGACTTGTGACGACCAAACCCACGTAGTGTCATCGCATTCGATATTTCATCTGCTCTGTCTAAACTAGAAAAAATCAGCGGACCCAGAATTTTGGCCACGTTTTTCATTCGAGTGAAAAAGGGGGCTTTTTTCGATAACTCCACTCCACGTGCTTGCTGAGCATGCATAATATTGACAAAGTCTTTCTTTACTTCTGGCAAATAACGCAGCGTTAAACTCACGGCATAAGCAATCTTGTATGGCACACCTAAGCGATTTAGGCTTGCCGCGAATTCCGTTGGGTGGGTTGTAAACACAAACACCAAAGCGATAGGGAACATGCTGAAGTATTTTAGAGTCACCGTTAATAAATAAAACAGTGTCTCTTGTGTCAGCGAATAACCGCCCGGTAGAGCAAGCAGTATGGTTTCACTGCCCATGAATTCAGTCCCTTGACTCGGTGCGAGCAAATACATAAATAGGGCGTTGAGTAGCAATACGCTCGCCGTGCCTATGAGAAGTGGTTTGTATACTTGTACTGGGACTTTGGTCATTTTTAATAACCCCAATCCAACCACTAACAAGCCTGTGATCATACGCAAGTCAAATGTAGTGAGAACTACCGTTACCCATGCCAAAAATAGGATGAATTTAGTGATGCCATTTAGAGCATGCAAAGGGGAGTTGGTATTAATGTAGTTAATACCAAATTTCATTTTAGATGCTTTCATGCTGACCTCTTTCATGTTGAATGAAGTGCTGCATAAATGCGTCCGTTTGGGTGATACCCACCTTAAGTGCGAGTTCGTATAAGCTCGTTGTTGCTAAGTTTGCACTATCCAGTAGCGCTGGTTGGCTGAACACTTGTGTCATTGGAGCATCTGCTATCAGTTTGCTGTCAGAAAATACGATAGAGCGGGTGGTGTACTCCAAAACTAAATGCATATCATGAGAAATGATAACCACAGTAATACCCAACTCACGGTTTAGCTTTTGAATGAATGCCAGCATTGAGGTGTAATTTCGATAATCTTGACCTGCGGTTGGCTCATCTAAAATCAGAAGTTCAGGCTCAAGAACCAATATAGACGCGATAGTGACACGCTTTTTCTGTCCGTAACTCAGAGCTTCGATTGGCCAATTGCGATATTTGCTTAATCCACATAGTTCTAATATGTGCATGACTTTCTCTTGAACTTGCTCTTCACTCACTCCTCGGTTACGTAAACCGAAAGCAATTTCATCGACGATCATATGGTGCGAAATCATATGATTTGGGTTTTGCATGACTACGCCAACTTTCTGGCTTCGCTCAAAAATAGATAGCGTATCTAGATTGATCCCATTAAGTGATATGTTGCCTTCATCTGGATCGATAACCCCCATGATAAGCTTAGTTATCGTGGACTTCCCTGATCCATTTTTGCCTAAGATGGAGACAAACTCGCCTCTGTTGACTTGAAAGGAAACGTCTTGAAGGGCGTTCTTCTCACCATCATAAGAGTAAGTCAGATCTTGAATCGATAGGAGTGGCTCAGTGTAGGGCGTAGGTGTTGTTTCTGGGCGAGCATTAAACCAATTATTCAGTGTTTGCTGGTGTTTCTCGATATTGAATGACACGAGTGACGATAAGTTTTCGTCAGCACTAATTGAAGAGTTTGCCGCTTTTAGTGCTGATAAATAGAGCGGTTCACGGATACCATGTTGCCCTAAAAGAGGTGAAGCAAGCAGCTCATTCGGCGTGCAGTCAGCAACGATTTCACCTTGCTCCATCAATATAATTCTATCAACATGGCGATGTAAGACATCTTCTAAGCGATGTTCAATAATGATGATGGTTTTGTGAGTGCTCTTATGCAGTTGATCAATGATTTCAATCGTCGCTTTACCCGTTTTTGGATCTAAGCTTGCCAATGGTTCATCGAACAAAAGCGTGTCGACATCGTCAACGAGAACACCACCAAGTGAAACTCGCTGCTTCTGCCCACCAGAAAGGTCATGTGGAGAGTGATCGAGCATCTCATCGAGATCGACCATTTTCGCAGTATTGGTGACAACACTGTGCATTTCATTGGTCGCCATCTGCTGGTTTTCCAGAGCAAATGCGATATCTTCACCAATACTAAGACCTACAAACTGACTATCCGTATCTTGTAATACCGTTCCAATTTGTTCGGTAAATTCATGCATGTCGAAATGACGAGTATCCCTATTATTGAGCGATAATTTGCCCGAGATCTCGCCTTTTATTGCATGTGGAATCAGACCATTTAAACATTGGCCAAGTGTTGATTTACCGCTACCACTTGGACCAATAATGACGATTTTCTCCCCTTGCTCTATCCGTAGATTGATATTTTTTAGCGTCGGTTTATCCAGCGACTCATATCTAAAAGAGAAGTTCGAAAATTCTATTGTCATTGCCGTTTACGCCTCAGTTAGGTTACGGCTTTGTTTGTTTCTTTTCGCCACAGATTTAAGTATGAAGTAACCAACGATAGCGATAAGAACGGTGTTCCCAGCAGCAATAATCGATAACTGAGTAAACACTTTAGTAAATGGTTCTGCATATAAAATGGTATCGAGGAATGCTGAGCATCCGTAGCCTGCGATGTTGCCAACTAGAGCAAGTAAAACAAATAGAATGAAATCTTTATGATTAAAGTCGCCTTTCTCAATGCGGTTTTGAGTCAATTTAGGGAAAAAGCCAATGACTAAACCAACAATGCCTGAGCCAAGAACCCAAGTGATCCAGACGCCCCAACCTGCAAAAAGGTCAGTGACCCAGTGACCGATGAACCCAACTAAAAAACCGACTAATGGCCCAAAAAGTACAGAGAAAAGGGCTAAAACTGCCATTGCTGGTTTAAGTGTAGTGTTGGCAAAGACTGGTACGCCAAACATTGGCAAGCCGCCAATACCGTAAAGGGCTGCGCCAATTGCGATAACAACCACGGTTTTTGCTGAAAGATTCATAGATAACCTTAATTACTAAAATGTTCTTTTTAAAGAGCGGAATGGATCTGCTTTTATTTGCATTTTTCTATTGAGATTAAATAATAAACAAATAGAAAAATAAGCCGCGCATTATACAGGACAACTGACACCCAAGGGAACCTATGTGTCTAGATGTCTAAAAATAAAAAAAGGCAGCTGAATGTCAGCTGCCGTATACATTTTTTCAGAATGTTTGTATTTAAACCGATTGAGTTACCGAGAGGCGTAGCAAGTAGTTTAGGCATCGCTAGTGGTCTAGACGTCACTAATGTCTTAAATACAAGTAATGGTCTAAATGCAACTAATGGTCTAAATACAAATAGTTTTGCCAGCTTTTCATTCGTATTAACACTTTCCGCATGATGGAGACATGAGTAAAGCTATCGGAATAAACAGCCACTTCGACCGCGGTACCGAGCGGTAAATGGTAATCTGACAGGTCATCATTGACTTTCAATTTCACCAGTACGCGGCCATTGGTGCGTAAGGCTTCCGTTCCTACCAAAGTTCCACGAGCTTGAAATTGGCTTTCTCCGATAGTTGGGAGCACATCAATAATTTCACCCTGAAAGACTTTTCCAGGAAGCGCTCTGAATAGAAACTCAGCAGTAAAACCAGGTTGTAGGCGCTGCAATGAATTTTGTCTAAAGGCGGCAGTATAGATTTTGTCTTCAGTGTGGACAAAGGTTGCAACGGGTGCCAAAGGCAGAGGAACCGCCATTACACCAGGTCTTAGGGCCAGTTGAGTCACATATCCGTCTGTGGGTGCCCTGACTATCGTCTGATCTAAATTGAACTCTGCTTGCTGAAGGTCGGCCAGTAATTTTGCAACAGCGGTATTTTCACCACCAATCTCTGAGCTAAGCGCGATTTCAGCTTGATCAAGTTTCGCTTGTGTGACGTTTACAGCCGCTTCGGCCGCTTTATAAGCTTGGCGGCGGGTATCAAGTTGTTGTTCAGTGAATGCGCCTTTATCGTACCCTTTTTGATAACGTAAGAACTCCCGCTTGGCTTTGTCTTTTTCAGCAACGGCTTTGATCTTTGCTGATTCGGCTTCAAAGACATCAGACTTTAGCCCCAGAGCACCTTGGCTTGCTTGTTTTATCTGGGCTTCAATTTTCGCCACTTCAGCCTCAAAAGGAATGGGATCGATTCTAAATAGAACATCTCCTTGTTTAAGCTCTTGGTTCGGCAATACTGGCACTTCCACAACTCGCCCACGAACACCAGACACGACAGGTGTGGTGGTGAACACTTGGTTACCAACTTGGGTGAAAGGGTGATTGTAGTTCATCAACAAAATTAGAGTACCGATTAATACGACACCGCCGAGTACCGCGGTGGGTACCGTCCACTTGTTTAGTGGGATTTTAAATACTTTAAATATCGTGATACACAGAGCGGCATAGGTCATTATCAGAAGTAAGTCCATTATTTATCCTCCTGATTTTGTTGTGCGGTTTGAGATGATGCTAAGGTCGTTTGCTTAGAATCTTGGGCTCGCTCTTGCGAGTCAGGTTGCGAGGGTGCGAATTGGGCGATTTTGATATCAGAGAGCTCTTTTTCAAGTGCCGCAACTTGATCTATCAACACGTCTACACGGTGATGAATATCTTGTTGCTCTTCTTTTATTTTTGCAAATCCCCAGCCTCGATCTTTGCGCCATAATGTTGCCCAAATCCAAAGAAATGGCCAAATCGTATGTAGGGTAAATAGGCTTACCCAGCCTGATACATGAATCGCATCTTGGTGT
Organism: Vibrio sp. 03-59-1; assembly: GCF_013114135.1. Classification (NCBI taxonomy): domain Bacteria; kingdom Pseudomonadati; phylum Pseudomonadota; class Gammaproteobacteria; order Vibrionales; family Vibrionaceae; genus Vibrio; species Vibrio sp. 03-59-1. The sequence continues at coordinate 188,164 of NZ_VTYA01000001.1, read as the reverse complement.
GGGTGGTCTCGCTCTTTTGCAATCTCATATGGGATGTCATGTATGACGATGACACCATAAAAAATCACAAGAGCAACAAAAATCAAGAGCCCAAGGGCAAAATAGTCTAAAAACATACAGCATCCTTGTGTTTAGTGAAACAGTAAGAAAACGTCTCACATAATATTAGTTAAGTATTTGTTGTAAAATATAAATAATCAACAAAAAGAACTGTGACATATGCGCTAATTCATATTTTGGGTAGAAGAAAAATAGTAACGGTGATATGTCAGTGGGTGCTTAGGGGGCGGAGTATGGAGATAATCAGTGAAACGGAGCAATGTGAATGAAAGGCCTAGAACCCAGTTGATCCTAGGCCCAGCCTTACTCTTCTAAACAGACTTGATTACGCCCATTCGCTTTCGCTCTGTATAGCGCTTTATCTGCTCGATAGAAGGTGCGTTGTGTATTTTCACCTTCACGGTGCGAGGTAATGCCGATACTGACAGTGAGTCCTCGCTCACCTAGGATCTCATGCCATCCATACTGGAAAATACGTTCACGGTAGTTCTCGGCATGCATTTCGGCTTGTTGCATGTTGACGTTTTCTAAAATCACAAGGAACTCTTCTCCACCAAAACGAACGCATGATGCACCGCTGAATCTAAAGTAGGAGGAGAGTTCATTAGAAACACTGACGATCGCTTTATCTCCGACTAAGTGGCTCAACTCATCATTAATGGACTTAAAATGGTCAATATCGACAACCATTAATGAAAACGTAGTGTCGTGTAGGAGTAAATCTTTTAGTTTTACATCTAACCAACGGCGGTTGTGTAAATTTGTCAGAGGGTCTGTAAATACATCTTGCTGTAGTTGAGCAACGGCATTCTTTTGATTTTCAGTGGTTTCTTTTAACTCACGGTTTTCTTGCTCAGAAAGAATCAACTTGAGTTGTAATTCAAAGCGAGACAGCCTTCGTAACTGAGTCGCTCCCAGTTCACTGATAGGAATATGCTTCATTAAATCAGATTCAATGCGGTAGCCTTTTTTTTCATATTCAAGTGCTTCTTGATACTCACTTTGGCTGGCACTGATGTGGCTTAATGTGTCATAAAACTTCTTTACAACCGCCGATGAAGATTGAATTTTTATACGTTTATGAGTGGTATTCAATACGATAGTGGCCAGTTGTTGCTTACCATCTATGCAGTTTAAACATAATGCTAACTCTAAACGAATCATCAAGGATAACCAACTAGATGAAGCACTGCTTATCGAGTATTGGACTTTTGATAGGGCGAGCAATGCATCGTGATACTGTTTTTTCTGACGACAGATTTTGGCTTGGTAGAGACGAATTTGACCGGCTAAAATTTTGTCACTGACGAGAATACTGAGCTCTTCACACTCTAAGAGTAAGTCGTTGGCTGCGTTGATGCGTTTTAGGTTGATGTAACAGGCAACGATATGAAGTTTGTATCGAAGTCTCAATGAGCGACTACTTATTGCATGATCAATACTGTCAATCTTTTGGTAATAACGTAGTGCGCGGCTGTGGTCACCATAAGCATCGCACAAGTTCCCCATACCTAAAATTGATGCGACATAATCGTCAATAAAACCATGTTCTACAGCAATATTAGAGATGCTGATGTATTCAGATAGTGCTGAAGTGTAATCACCAATATCCATTAAACGTTCACTGAGACTCGCTTTTATTGTCAGGATATCATCGACGTCTTCGGGAATATTGAGTAAGTTAAGCGCACGGCGAAGTTCATCAATACTGGTGCTATGTTGCTTTAACTTTGCGCGGTATTCTGCGCTGATTAAATAGCAATGAGCACGTTCTTTATCTGTCGTTGCGATATGTTTACAGATATGTTCCCAAAATATAATGGCATTTTCACCAGACACGGAAGAAGGATCTAAGCCAGCATCGGAAATTTTGTTGAGTAGCGTTTCCATGATAGTACCTTCTATTGGCTTTCTTCTAATTGCTCAAGGGTGAATGGAAAAGTGAGAATGTCTTGTAGTGTCAATTTTGGTAGTTCGCCTGTTAAACCTTTACGATGCCAAGGGTAGATTTCAATCATTTGACTGAGAACGAGAAATAGCTGGTGTGCCGCGTCACCTTTCTCCGAGACTAGCATCGCAATGCGCTTGCTACTTAAGCGAGAGAGCAGATCATTGTGGTTACACAGTGTATGAGCAATCTCTGTACATACGTCTAAATAAGCCGGATCAGAGTGTTGAAGCATAATTATGGCGTGATTGGAGTGTTTAAGTTCTGTTTTAAATAGAACCAATTGCTCCCACCAGAATGTTTCAGAAACAACGTTTGAATAATGTTTCTGTGGGTCATATTCGTATTGACCACGGATTCTGTTAATTAGCTTACGTGCACGCTGCTCAAGTTGGCGCTTCGAACCTCGAGCTTTATCTAAGCTGACTCGAATGGTTTGTTCATTCAGCATTTTAATAGAGTGCTGGCGGTATTTTTTAAAGGCGATCAGTGCGGCTTCAAAATCACCTTGTTTTTCAGCGACTAAAGATTGTTGAAAGCAAATTTGACTGAGAAGTTCACCATTATCAAAAAGAGAGGCCGATTGTTCAGCATCCAAAAGTAATTTTGTAGCTTCTTTTGGTTTCTTCTTTAATAGTTCAAGCCTTGCTCTGCTGATAAATGAGTGAGCTTTAATCCATGTTAAATTGTGTTTCAGAGCAAGGTCATGAGCTTTTTTCGTTGCAATTTCAGCATCATCTAGCCGCTCAAGACCAAGTAAAGCTAAGCCTCTAAAATCCCATACTTCAGCTTGCCATGTTTTGTCTTGATGACCTTCCAAAGCATCCTGGGCACCATCAAGTACTGATAGCATTTCAACGTAATTATTGAGTAGGTAATAGTCCCATGCGAGAAGAATGCGAGCCTTACCTTCAAGCCAGCCAATTCGAGCACTATTTGCAACGGTGACAGCAAGCTTGTGGGTTGAGCTGGCCAGTTTATGTTCGTTAGTGATTCGCCATACGTTGCCCAGCCCAATAAGACATTCAATTTGAATTTCGACTTCATCAACAAGGGCAGATTGCTCTAACGCATTAATCCAAAATTGTTGCGCAGAGTAGTATTTGGCTTGCCCCCAATATTGCAAGGCATGTACGTGTAGGATTTCAGGGAGGTAGTTATCAGTATCGAGGCGACTTTGCTTAGAATAAGCTTCTTTGATGGTTTTCAAGCCTTTCCTATAATCCATCAAAGACCAATAGCATCGCGCCATAATCATTAATGACTGGATAGCGCCTTCTTGAAAAAGAATCTGCTCTGAACGAACTAGGCACTGTTCAGCGATACGTAATGCATCTTTAGGCTCTGAATCAATGCGTGATTTCAGTTGTTCTATTTCGATTTCTAAAAGAGACTGATTTTTATCCAAAAGTAATATCCATGACTACCGAACATATTGATAATGTGATCATTATATTAGCGTGCTCCTCGATTAGCACTATTTATGGACTTATAAAGGTAAAGTTTGATGTCTAAGCAACAATAATTAGTGCCGACTCACACTTAATACAGCAAAGTGACGAATTGAGATAGCGGCAATCTTGCGCCATATCATTAGATTCTAGCCTTAAAGTATTAAGACAGGAGCTGTTTTAATGTAAGAGGATGCTCTGTAAGCTCTAATCTTTGTGCCGCTGTAAGCCCATGCTTATCTTGGTAGCATAAATTGTGCCAAGCTCTGAATATATCGAGAAGAGGAAGTAATCCTCCAGGGCGCAGCTTGCGTCTCGGCTCGTTTATGAAGTTATCAAAAAGAAGTTGGAAGCGTTGCTGGTAAAACTCAGTCTGTTTTACTGACGCCTTGCTAAGCCAATGTTTTGGCGCATGGTTTTCACCCGCAAGATAGCAAATGCCTTTATGAGCAGAGCCTTGATTGGATATTGCCCAACGATCTCGCCACCATCCCATATGCACGATATCTGTTTTTTCAAATTCAGTATCGTTGCTCCAGCCGTTATCTTCTTCCACATACATTAAGTCAACGTTTTGACTCAATATTCGCGGTAAGCATACGCTAAGAGCGGCAGAACGAAGAACAGGATCTTGTGGCATATAAATCGAAACACGTTTATTTTCGTTACACATATCTAGCACATGTAAAAAATGTGCATATGACGTATAAGGCGGTCGAATAAGCGCCCCTTTCGATGGGTAGTTGAAGATTGTGAGGTTCCCCATTGGGTCCTCGACATTTCCACGAGCCAAAATGGTTTGATACTGTTGGTCTATTCTTTCACGTAATAGAGGTGAAGGTGCTGGTGTTGGTAAATTCGCTTCTGAAGAGTGGTCTCGAGAGACAAACCGTGAAGGTGTGCTGTAAGGGTCATGATCGACTGAACCTTCAGGTTCTTCACCAGAAGAGTAGTTTACGTGTTGACATAAAATGTAGCCAGAGTGCGCTTCGCCTGTCGCAATCCATAATACGCCATTACTGCTTTTAGGTTGCAGTGGCATATAGTGAGAAGCAAATTCAAATGATTCTGCATGATTTACCCAACGAGCATCGATCATCGCCAGTTTACGACGGCAGCGACTTGCAATATGGTCAACATGGTCGTAGAACGTTTTTGGGTTGATTGAGAGTTTTCGGCAGATTTCACGTACGGAGTAACTCATAAAGAGCAACCCAAGTAAGTTTTCTTGAAAGGCTAATTTTTTGTTGATACCAGACCACTTGTCAACAAACGTGGATTGGCACTGTTTGCAACGGTATCGCTGACGATCACCACTGAAACCAAAAGCATGGTAGAGGTGTTTGTGGGTGTGAACGGATAGACCAAAATTCTCACACTCGCCGTTACGACAAGCGGGAAGGCCATCACTATGAAGTTGTCTTAACCTATGTAACTCGTTAAGAACTTCTTGGTTGTTAAGTAAGGGGGGGAAAGCTCCACACTCACGACAAACCATCGCCGGACGCTTAGGGTTCGCATGTTGCAAAACGTAACGTTTTGCGTCGCTCAATCCAAAGTTGTCACACGCCAATGTTTTACAAAAGTTGAGTTGTAAACCATCTGCGTCTTTTGGCAGTTTGCCGTTGGACACGATCGCCCCCTCGGGATATTCAGGCTGCCAAGTTTTACCTCAGCAGCAAAATGAATTTTTATTAGATGTTGATTGCTGTTTCTAGAGCAACTTTCATCATGTCATTGAATGACTTTTGACGATCTTCAGAGCTTAGTTTTTCGCCACGGATGATGTGGTCAGAAACGGTAAGGATTGTCAGTGCTTTTGCACCTAAGTCAGCAGCAACACCGTAGATACCCGCTGCTTCCATATCAACACCTAGGATACCTAGTTTTTCCATTTTGCCGAATAGGTCAGCTTCAGGAGTGTAGAAAAGGTCTGCAGAGAATACGTTACCAACTTTAACTGGAACTTCTTGTGCACGAGCTTGGCTTACTGCTTCTTCTAGAAGACCGTAATCAGCAATTGCAGCGAAATCGTGGTTGTTGAAACGAATACGGTTCACTTTAGAGTCTGTAGAAGCACCCATACCGATAACAACGTCCATTAGTTTAACGTCATCACGTACAGCGCCACAGCTACCTACACGGATTACATTTTTAACACCGAATTCTGCAATGAGTTCGTGAACATAGATGCAGCACGATGGGATACCCATACCGTGACCCATTACTGATACTTTTTTACCTTTATAAGTACCTGTGTAACCAAACATATTACGAACGTCACATACTTGTTTTACATCATCAAGAAAAGTTTCTGCGATGTATTTAGCGCGTAGTGGGTCACCTGGCATTAGTACTGTTTCAGCGAAATCACCAGCTTGAGCATTAATATGAGGGGTTGCCATAGTTGTATCTCCAAAGTTTTTATCGTGGTGACAAGGATTTAAAATTCAAATCACCAATTCTGTTGAATCTGTTTCTGTCTGTTGAAGCAATAATAGCTAGATATCACGGCCTACCTTGAGACATTCATCACAGAATAGTGCAAGGTGCACTACATTGCCAATATTGATAACTCTTTTTGTTGAAAGTTGTAAGGCAATCGATTTGCTATGTGAATTATTAATAGTGGTTGTACGAAAATATTTTTTGTACAATCAGTTTTGGCATGCTATAAGTTATACGTAGGTTAATTTTGTATAGTTTTGGGGGTGTTTATGTCGCATATTGAGATCGGAGTGAGTGCATGTATCATTGGAAATCCAGTCAGATTTGATGGAGGAAGTAAATTAAATCATTTTCTTGCTCGGGATCTTGTTGACTATTTTTCTTTCGTGCCCGTTTGTCCTGAAGTTTCTATAGGTATGCCGACACCAAGACCGGCAATACGGTTGGTTTCTGACGAAGAGCGAATTCGCTTACTGCAAAGTCAAGACAGTTCGAAAGACCATACCGACAATATGATTCAGTTTTCGAAACAGAAAGTTCAAGATCTTGGTAAAAAAGAGCTGTGCGGTTATGTTGTATGCGCTAACTCTCCGACATGCGGCATGGAGCGTGTAAAAGTTTACCAAGGTAACCAAGCGCAAAAAAATGGTGTTGGCTTATTTACACAAGAGTTGATGGAGCAAATGCCGTGGTTGCCTGTAGAAGAAGATGGAAGGTTACAAGACCCTGTATTACGCGAGAATTTCATTACACGAGTCTATAGCTTGCGAGATTTCTATGATTCGATGGGGGGCGATCCAACGCCCGGAAAAATAGTTGCTTTTCATTCTCGCTATAAATTGAGCTTGATGGCTCACCATCCTGAGTCATATAAATCACTAGGTCGTTTGGTGGCACATATTAAAGATTACGATGAGAATGAGTTTTACCAACGTTATCGTACTGAATTCATGCAAGCGATAAGAAATCGAGCAAGCAGGAAAAACAATACTAATGTTCTGATGCATATCCAAGGCTATTTCAAAACACTGCTTACTGGGACGCAAAAAGCGGAACTGTGCCGTGTGATAGATCAATACCGAACCGGCTTGCTTCCGATCCTTGCACCGTTAACTCTAATTAATCACTACTTAGAGGCGTTTCCTGACTCGTATTTACTACAGCAAAAGTATCTCCAACCGTATCCGCAAGAACTAGGATTACGCTATGCACTATGAATCTGATCATGAAAAATGTGAGACAGAAGATCATAAGTTGTATGCCATACGCGAAGTGTCTGAGTTAACAGGAGTTAAACCCGTGACACTTCGGGCGTGGCAGCGACGCTACAATTTAATTAAGCCCCAACGAACCGAAAAGGGGCATAGGCTTTATACGCAGGGTAATATAGAGACTATTAAGTCGATTCAAAGCTGGCTGGCGAAAGGCATTTCCATAGGGAAAGTTAAACCGCTGCTTGAATCTGAGCTGATAAATAATGCCGGGGCCGGAACTCAAGCAAGTACCTCACCGGTTTTAGAAGACGTTGATACATTGATCTCAGCACTAGCCTCTTTAAATAATGGGAAGGCAGAATCGATCGTTAGCATGGTATTAAAAGAGTACCCGTTAGACATCGTGACCGAGCAATTTGTATTCCCTATTTTGGATGCGCTGGAGCTTGTCAAAGGCCCGCAGCGAACCATTCAAAAAAGCCTGTTTCAGTCAATTATGCTCACGCGATTGATCTCAATTATTGAGGCGGAGAGAAAAGCTGCACATAAAGGGAAATGTTTATTTGTCAATTTGGATCCGATTGGCAGTATACCGGCATGGCTTTCGTGCTTGAAATTGAGTGAAATGGGTTTTTACATGGTTATGCTAGATGGGGTAGAAAGTGTATCTGCTTTACTCAAGCATGAAACCGTTACCAGCTTTTCTCATGTACACTTTTTTTCTAATCGAGCATTGGCAGATAAACAAGTCGCAATATTGACAGCGTGGATGAGTCACGCTGAGCAGGAAGTCTCGGTATCTGACGTTATTGATAAGCTGTATCTGTCATCCGAAGAAATAGCGAGCAGTGACTGAATTTAAGCAGTATGGATGCAGGGAAGCACTTTGTAAGATCAACTATCTCGCCTCAATAGTTGATAAAACAGTCGAAAGAGAGATAACCTTGTAAAAGATAAAGTGCTAAGGAATAACGAAAAATGCTGCGATTCAAACCGTTAGGGCTACTACTAACACTCATTTTAGGCGTGACAAATGGAAGCCATGCTGCCACGTTTGAGTTACCTGAAGATGACAGCCATATCGTTGGTCGTTTGCAACTGCATGTTGTTGAAAAAGGCGAGACCTTAGCCAAAGTGGCCAAGCAATATGATGTTGGTTTTTTATCATTAATGGCTGCAAACAAAGGCGTTGATCCCTTCCTTCCCCTTGAAGGGTATGTACTTACTATCCCCTCACAATTGATTCTTCCTCAAGTTCCGCGAAGAGGTATTGTCATTAACCTTGCTGAATTGAGGCTTTACTATTTTGAACCTTCCCTGAATCAAGTCCATGTTTTCCCCGTTGGTATTGGCAGGGTTGGACGCGACACTCCAGAAATGGAAACGAAAATTAGTCAGAAAAGAGCGAATCCGACTTGGACTCCTCCCACTTCAATTCGTAATGAGTACTTAGCAAAAGGCATTGAACTACCCGCGGTTGTACCGGCAGGTCCCAACAATCCGTTAGGGGAGTTTGCTTTGAGGCTTGGGTATGGCGCTGGAGATTATTTGATCCATGGAACTAATAAAGAGTTTGGTATTGGCTTGAGAGTGAGTTCTGGTTGTATTCGTATGGAACCTCAAGATATCAAGTGGCTTTTTGAAAAGGTAAGTAAAGGCGAGAAAGTGAAAGTGATCAATCAGCCGATTAAAATCGCCCTTGAACCGGATCGGAGCGTGTTTATTGAGGCTCATGAGCCATTAACTCGCAGTGATGGAACGCAACAACCTCTTACCCTTCCTATTGAGCTAAATTGGTGGTTGGAAGAGTTTCAACTGTCAGATAGTAAAGCGAAGGCTGTCATTTTGGCGCAAAACGGTTTGCCTGTAGAAATAGCAGCACCTACTGAATAGCAGGTGCTGGAACAAAATAAGGACGCTTATTTTGTGTAAGACTGTGCAATGTTATCGATACGCTCATTTGCACGAGCCGCTTCTTCTTGTGCAGACATTGCCGCGTCCGCTGCCATTTTTGACTTCATTTCAGCGTCAGCTTGCTCACCTTTAAGAGATGCCACTTCTTGGCTTAGTTGAGACACTTTGTTATTTAGTTCATCCATCTTTGCCATGCTCGCTTCATCTGGCCCTGAAGCACACCCAGCAAGAAGTAGTACTGATGTTGTTGCAGCAGCAAGTAACATTTTGTTCATAGGAACTCCTTGTTCAATAAGTATCGAATCGCGCGCTATACATTCTTCATCATATAGTCGCATCACCTTGATTGTAGCGACTAATTATCAATACACCTAGTTATCTGATGATAAAAAGTTCAATAGTTGAAGTAAGTATCGTTCAGATATTGAACATTCTTATATCTGAGAATCAACAGAGGGAGGCTGAAGGCGGTACTTTCAATTCCATATAATTTTTATGTGATCTCTATCTATAATGGCTGCTTTTGCGTTATCATATCGTGTTAACCAATTTTTATATCGAATCATTAAGACTGGAGAGTCCATTGCACTTTAAAGATTTAAGCCTAGACAATCGCTTACTTAAAAATCTGAAACACTACGACTTTAAAAAAGCGACAAAGATCCAACAACAAGCGATTCCTGTTGTTATTGCAGGAAAAGATTTGTTGGCTTCGTCAAAGACGGGATCAGGCAAAACCTTAGCATTTGTTTTACCTATGCTGCATAAGGCTCTCAAAAATAAAGCATTTTCTGCAAGAGATCCTCGTGGTGTGATTTTGGCTCCGACACGTGAACTGGCGAAACAAGTTTACGGTGAGTTGCGCTCAATGCTGGGTGGATTGTCTTATGATGCGACCCTAATTCTTGGTGGTGAAAACTTTAACGATCAAGTTAAAGCGTTACGCAAATACCCACGCTTTATTGTGGCTACTCCTGGTCGTCTTGCCGATCACCTTGAGCACCGCTCTTTGCATTTAGATGGTGTCGATACGCTTATTCTTGATGAAGCGGATCGTATGTTAGATTTAGGCTTTGCACCTGAATTACGACGCATTCATAAAGCGGCAAAACACCGTCGTCGTCAAACGTTAATGTTTTCAGCAACGTTGGATCACGCGGAAGTTAATGATATTGCATCTGAAATGCTTGATTCACCAAAACGTATTTCTGTTGGTGTTTCGAACGAAGAACATAAAGACATTACTCAAAAATTCTATCTTTGCGATCACTTAGATCATAAAGAAGCAATCCTCGACCGTATTATTGAAGAAGCTGAATACCGTCAGGTCATGATTTTTACAGCAACTCGTGTGGATACTGATCGTTTAACTGAAAAGCTAAACGAGAAGAAGCTTAAAGCCGTCGCTCTGAGTGGTAATTTAAACCAAACTCAACGTAATGTGATCATGAGCCAATTTGAGCGTGCAGTCTTTAAGATCCTTGTGACTACGGATGTCGCTTCTCGTGGTATCGATATTCCAAACGTGAGCCATGTTATCAACTTCGATATGCCAAAGCATACGGAAGAGTATGTTCACCGTGTAGGTCGTACTGGCCGTGCTGGTAATAAAGGGGATGCTATCTCTCTAGTTGGACCAAAAGATTGGGATAGCTTCAAGCGTGTAGAAACCTACCTACAACAAGATTTAGCTTTCTCTGTACTAGAAGGATTGAAAGGTAAATTCAAAGGTCTTCGCCCGCGTAAGCCTGCCTTTAAGAAAGGTGGCCCTGCAAAAGGTAAAGCGAAAGCGAAATCAGCACAGACTCCGAAAAAACCAACTCAACGTGATAAGAGCTTCCATAAGAATGTTGCAGTGGGTGATTCTGTCTTTATTCCAAAGAAAAAACCTGCGAAGCCTGCGGTAGATAAGCCAGCAGAAGAGTAGAGTTTGAATTAAAAAAAACCGCCAATTTGGCGGTTTTTTTGTTTCTAGTGTTTAGCTTTTTCTTATGTGTACTACTTAAACTTTAAAGTAATCAAGTTCCAGTTTTTGCTTCTCAGCAAGGTTGGATAGCTCATGGCTAGCCGCTGCTGCTTGAGTGACGCCAGTTACGTTTTGACTAACCAAATCGTAAATGTTTGAAATGTTGCGATTAATATCTGCTGTTACATGGCTTTGCTCTTCTGCTGCCGTTGCAACTTGAGTATTAATCGAAGCAATATCACCGACTGATTCGCTAATCTCAGATAGTGCGTGGTTCACTTGATTTGCAAGCTGTTGGTTCTCTTCTAACGTGGTTAAACTTGAAATCATGCTCTCGTTAGCTGAGCCAGACTGATGTTGGAGCTCTTCGATGATGGCCTGAATTTCTTGTGTTGATGATTGAGTTCTTGCTGCTAGTAAGCGAACTTCATCAGCAACGACAGCAAATCCACGGCCGCTTTCGCCTGCGCGAGCCGCTTCAATTGCCGCATTAAGCGCCAGTAAGTTCGTCTGTTCTGATATGCCTTGAATCACTTCAATCACATTACCAATTTTTTCAGACTGCTCTTTCAATGAGCTAACGACACCCGCAGCGTCGCCCAACTGGTCTGCCATTTTCACATTTGCGCGGTTACTCTCTTCAAATAACTTCATGCTGTGTGAAGCACTTTCATCGGCTCGTTTTGATGCTGCATCGGCATCTACGGCATTGCTGTTTACGTTAGATGCCGTGCTTTCTAATTCATTGACCGCAGAAGCCACTTGTTCCACTTCTTGCTTCTCTTGATCTGAATTGGCACTTGATTGAGTCATGACCGCCGCCAACTCTGTTGATGCAGACGCCACTTCAACACTGATGCGGATAAGGGAATCTACGGTATGACGCAGTTGTTCAACGGTTGAATTGACATCATGGCATAGGTCGGTAATTTCATTCTTACCGTCAACATCGGCTTTCACTCGAAGATTACCTTTGGCGATCTCTCGCATCGTATCTTGGAGTTTGCGAATTGGAGTCACAATGATGCCTGCTAATAACCAGCCGCTTATCAATGCAATGGTAAGAACAACAATCAAGCCAATAGTGATCGCGCTAAGAGTACTTGTGTGTTTTTCGGTATTGATGCGTAAATCATCAAGAGAGATCTTGTTTAACTTATTTGAAAGTGCGTCAATCGCGTTAACCATCTTCGCACCAGCATCGCGATATTCAGCAGAAGCTTGGTTGTATTGCTGTTGGAAACTATCCGATAAATTTGTCGCGGAATGCTTGGTCTTTAATAGAGGGATCATGGTGTTTTGTGAGTAATCGACGTAGGCATTCATCGCTTCTCGCACAGCTTTAACCTCTGATTTCAAAGATGAAATACGGTCTAGAACATTAAGTTGCTCAAAGTTTGCTTGCTGACTAGTCTTCAATTTTCCTGAAAGCAACTCGACTTCATTTGGGTCAAATAAGCTGTAAATTGCGCTAATACGCATGGCGTAAGTATTGTCGACAATGGTACTAAGCCCATCTTTATATACGATGACACCTTCAGTCGATGTTGTCACGTCATTGAATGCTTCTTCCAATTTTTGACCACCAAACGTGATTCCAATAAGCAGAAGAACAACTGTGAAAAGAACAGGAACAATGACCTGTATCTTTATTGATAGATTACTGAGTAGTTGACGCATAAAAGCCTCTATTTAACGTTGTAATAAAAATATGTGTAATGTTTGGAAACGAAAGTGTTATCGGCTCAAAGATCTTTGTCTTTGTCGGCGGTAACTCTGTGATTTTGCTTCCATTTGAAGTCAAACGCCACCCTAACACTAATTTGTTCAGTACCCAATAATTTGAACGCATTCATGTTCGTTATTTTTCGTTTCGGTCTATAAATACAAAAAATAATTAAGAGGGTGAAGAGGTTATCGTTGTCATAGAGGCTTCAACGAACTGAAACACAACTGTCACATAACCTGCCTAAAGTGAGCATCGTCAAATGAAACACAACGGCAATAAGGCCACTAAAGGAATTTGTGATGAAAAAAACAGTAATCGGCGCAATCGCTCTATTCGGTGCTTTAACAGTGACTTCAGTTTCAGCAAAAGAAACTATTTCTGCGGTAGGTTCCAGTAGCGTAACACCGCTTATGGAAGTGTTTTCTGAAACATACATGAAATCGAATTCAAATGTTTATATTGAAGTGCAGGGGCCTGGCTCTTCTGCAGGCGTTAAAGCAGCAAAAAATGGGTCAGCAGATTTAGGGATGTCATCTCGAAATCTAAAAAGCTCTGAAAAGGAACCTGAATTAAAAGAACTGGTAATAGCTCGTGACGGTATTGCGGTCGTAGTAAATCCTAAAAACGGCATTCAACAATTGACGGCTGAACAGGTTACAGCAATCTATAAAGGCGAAGTGAGCAACTGGAAAGAAGTTGGTGGTGCAGATAAACCAATCGTTGCGATTACTCGTGATACGGCATCAGGCACTCGCGGTGCATTTGAAGATATCATGAAATTGAAAAAGAAAATTTCAGGTGTAAAAGTATCGGCTATTTCGCAACGAGCACAAGTTGCTAATGGTAATGGCGCACTGAAAACAATGGTTGCTTCGAACCCATATGCGATTGGCTATATCTCTTTAGGTACAGTGGATAACTCAGTACATGCGCTCCCTATCGACGGTACTGACGCGACAGTGAGTAATGTTAAGAATGGTTCATACAAAGTGGCTCGTCCATTCCTAGTTCTTTACAAAGAAGGCAAGCCTTCAGCATCAACACAGCAATTCCTTGACTGGATGGTTACCGATGAAGCTCAAGCATTGGTTGCTAAAAAAGGTTACATCTCAGTCAACTAAAACAAATCATTATTGCTCAGCCCACATTTCGGGCTGAGCCTTTTTTACCCATATCGAATTATCGACATATGAGTATTTGGTTATGACCATCGCAACAAATAGTGAAAAGCTTATGAATAGCTCATCGATCTCAATGAAACGTGGATTACGGACGAAAAAGCGGGTTGATTGGAAAGAACGTATTTTTCACGGTTTATTTTTAACCAGTGCGGTTATTGGCATTGTGTCATTGTCAGTTATCGCTTATTTCATTTTTAAAGAGAGTATCCCTGCATTTCAAGCGGTAGGTGTTTCAGGCATCGTTCTCGGACAAAACTGGCTCCCACCTGCACTTTATGGCGTTGCAACAATGATTGTTGCCTCAGTGGTTTCAACATTAGGTGCTGTGGTGGTTGGGGTTCCCATTGGCTTACTGACTGCAATTTTTATTGCTGAAATTGCACCAAAACCACTGGCTAATATTATTCGCCCTGCGGTTGAGTTACTAGCAGGTATTCCTTCGGTTGTATACGGTTTTTTTGGTTTGGTGATCATCGTCCCTCTTATTCAAAACATATTCCAAGTTCCTGCGGGTAATACGATTTTGGCTGGAATTATTGTATTGGGCATCATGATTCTGCCAACCGTTATAACGGTATCGGAGACGTCAATACGTGCTGTTCCCAGTGTTTATAAAGAGGGCTCTTTGGCGCTAGGGGCATCAAAGATATTTACTATTTTCAAACTGTTAGTTCCTGCCGCTCGTTCTGGGATCATGACGGGTGTGATTCTTGGCATTGGCCGTGCGCTAGGCGAAACAATGGCCATCATTATGGTGATGGGAAATGCGCCTGCGATGCCCGAAGGGATTTTAGACTCTGCTCGAACGTTGACAGCCAATATCGCAATCGAAATGTCTTATGCCAGCGGGATCCACGCGAATGCATTGTATGCGACTGGCGTTGTATTACTGGTTTTCATCATGTCATTAAACGCTGTTTTACTGTATTTAAATCGTGAAAAAGCGAGGTAACTATCATGACTTCACAAAATATGACCACCTCAGAGAAAAAAGCGATGTCGGCGTCAACAGCACCCGATAAGTTGAAAAGTGCAAAACTCAAGAAACAACGTCAGCTCAAAGACAATGTATTAAGTGTCTTTATTTGGGGCGCTTCAGCATTAACCGTAGGCTTCCTGTTTTGGATCATGTGGTACATCCTTTCAAATGGTTTGCAGCATGTTGATTGGAATTTTGTTACCGATGACTACACGCGAACAGGGGATGAACACGGAATTTTCCCGATGATTATCTCGACGATCTATATGGTGATCGCGTCGATTTCAGTCGCCGCACCGCTTGGGATCATGACGGCAATCTACTTAACGGAATACGCCAAAGTGGGCAGTAAATTGGTTAAGATTATCCGTTTCTGTACCGAATCATTAGCGGGAATTCCATCGATCATATTTGGTCTATTTGGTATGACTTTCTTCGTGGCAATACTTGGGTTAGGTTTTTCCATTTTGTCAGGGGCATTAACGCTGAGTATTTTGATTCTTCCTGTCATTATCCGAACAACGGAAGAGGCTCTAATGGCAGTGCCGCAAACGTATCGAGAAGGATCTTATGGGCTAGGCGCTCCAAAAATTTATACGATTTGGCGTTTAATTCTACCAAGTGCCATGCCTGGGATTTTGACTTCCGTCATTTTGAGTATTGGCCGTGTTATTGGAGAGTCGGCACCTGTATTTCTTACCGCAGGTATGGTGGCGCGTATCCCAGATAGTTTATTGGATTCAGGAAGAACGTTAACGGTTCACCTGTATAAGCTCACCACGGAACTATTTTCTATTGAAGAGTGGAACCAAGCCTATGGCACGGCAACTGTATTGATTGTAGTGGTGTTACTGATTAACACCCTGACCAAACTGATAGCCAGTCGCTTTAATACCGCAACGTATTAAACATTGAGTACTTCAAGTACATAGTCGCTATCAGCCACAACAGAATTTAAGAGAACTTAAAAAATGAACAAATTTGATATTCAAGACCTCGATCTTTTTTACGGTGAAAATCAGGCACTAAAAACCATTAACTTACCTGTACCAGTGCGCCAAGTTACGGCATTGATTGGTCCGTCGGGCTGTGGAAAATCAACATTACTTCGGTGCTTAAATCGAATGAATGATTTAATCGAAGGCGTGAAGATCACTGGTCGACTTGAAATGGATGGTGAAGATATTTACGGCAACATTGATGTCGCCGATCTCCGCATCAAAGTCGGCATGGTATTTCAAAAACCGAACCCTTTTCCTATGAGCATTTACGAAAATGTCGCGTATGGATTACGAGCTCAAGGCATCAAAGATAAGAAGCATATCGATTCCGTGGTTGAGCGTTCGCTACGTGGTGCCGCGCTTTGGGATGAAGTAAAAGACCGATTGAAATCACATGCCTTTGGTTTATCTGGCGGTCAACAACAACGATTATGCATTGCTCGTACTATCGCAATGGAGCCTGATGTCATTTTAATGGATGAACCAACATCCGCGCTTGATCCTATTGCAACTCATAGAATTGAAGAGCTGATGGAGGAGCTGAAAAAAGAGTATACGATCGTTATCGTGACTCACTCAATGCAGCAAGCAAGACGTATCTCTGATCGTACGGCTTTCTTCTTAATGGGAGAACTAGTGGAGCATGATGATACTGCCGTTATTTTCAGTGAACCTAAAGATGACAGAACAAAAGGCTATGTTAATGGTGATTTTGGTTGATATGCAATCATGCGCTAGTAGTAAATTCTAAGAAATCACTATAAAAATATATGCGATGAATTTTGCCTCACTTTATGTGAGGCTTTTTTTTGGAAACAAAATCCCAATAATGTCTAAGTACTCTAGGATGTTGCAAATAGAGTTTCAAAAATGCGGTGCATTTAACAATCGACATTTAACGCCATTGATTGCATATGGTTTTTTGAGCAATGATCCAGCCATTAGATGACATTATTGGGGTCCCTTGGTGTATATAAAAACGTTCTCAAAACAAGTTTCAGCAGTAAGAGATCATAGAGTGTTGGCTGAGGTGTTATTTGCTTACCTTCAAGAAGAGCTAAGTATCGAGGGCGCGCTCATTTTTCGTGATCCTATTTATAGTCCACGAACTGTCCCGTTATTCTCAATTGGTACTTTTTCATCACTCATCTCTTATCCATCTACTTTTTGGAAGTGGGCGGCACAGTTTGATACTGCGGAAGGATTCATACCTATCGCCATGAATAGCTGTATATGGGATGAGAAACCAAAGCATGAATGCTCTTATGTCATGATGCTGGATAATTCAACGGCTTCTCGAACTTACATTATCATTCAAGGTATTAAAGATGAGAGTGTCGAAAAAATATTTGAATCTACATTTGAGTTTTTACAAATTGCGGCGGCAAAATGGCAATGTGTGCGAGCTGAAAAAAATGCGGCTTTAGAGATTAAAAATCGAGATGTACGTGAAGCGCAATACCTCGATGAGATTAAAATGCGCGAACAGTTTGTAAACAACATGAAGTTGGTACAAAAGGTCGCCTTAGAGCTGTCTAATCCAAAATCCCTTGATGAATTATATAAAGCAGCAGTCGAAGCGGTACGTGATCAGCTTGGTTTTGATCGTGCGGTATTCATGTTACTTGATATGAAGAAGCGATGCTTCAGTGGGACTTATGGAACGGACGAATTTGGGAAAACAAACAGTGAACATCAGACCCAGTATGATATTCATCAGCTAGAAGAAGAGTACATTGAAGGGTTATTCAGTAAAAAAAAGAATCTGGTTGTGATCGAAAATGCCCCTCTCTACACGGCTGGTAAAGTGGTCGGGCAGGGGTGGAATGGCATGCTGATTTTAAGAGAAGCGGGAGAGGCTTTTGGTTGGATCGCAATGGATAATTTGGTTCATCGCAATGCAATTACTGATTATCAGAAACAGATGTTGGAGTCTTTTGGTTCGCTTCTGGCGCAAATATATATCCGTAAGCGCCAAGAGCAGAGCGTTCGTATGCTGCACTCTAGTATTGTCGAGCTTTCGAGGTGCGCGACGGTAAGTGAAGTTTGTAAGTCCGCCGTCACCTTTGCGATTCAGCATTTAGGTATCGATCGTTTAGCCGTTTTTCTAACCGATGAAAAATGCTCTTATATGCAAGGTACATGGGGGACTGATACTCAAGGCAATGTGGTGGATGAATCCTACTATCGAAGTGAAACCACGAATAAATCGATCGTGAATCAAGCGAGATCGGTACCAAACGAAGTGGCTTTTGAAGAGTCAGTTCCTGTTTACCATGATTGTAAAATTGTAGGTTTTGGGTGGACATCAATGACGATGCTGACCAGTAATAGTGGTGTCCCTATCGCTTTTATCGCCGCAGATAATTTGCTAACTCGTAGTCCATTAACGTCCCAGTTGAGAGAAATGATCCGTATGTTTGCATCAAGCTTAGCCGAAGTGCTTCAGCGAACGGAAGCGCAAGAGGCGATCCGAGAGCTGAACGAAAACTTGGAGCAAGAGGTCTCTAAACGAACTCATGAATTAGAACAAGTGAATAGGCAGCTTGAGGTGCTTTCAAAAATGGATCCTCTGACCCGCTTAGGCAACAGAAGAATGTTGGATTATCACTTGGAAAAATTATGTGAAATAGAGAGCGAGAGGGAAATCACTTTTGGGGTCATCATTCTTGATATCGATCATTTCGGGCTGTTCAATAATTATTATGGTCACCTTGAAGGGGATATCGCCTTGATTCGAATCGGCAATATCCTTGAGCGATATGCTTCAGGTGAAGATCAAACATTTTGCCGCATTGGTGGTGAAGAGTTTGCATTATTACTTGTAGATACCACCGAAAGAGAAGTGGAAGAGAAAGCGGAAGCGATACGTCAAGGTATCGAGAATGAGAACATTAGGCACATTGATAACCCTGACAATACATGCTTAACGGTATCCATCGGGTACACATGGACCACAATGACATCGGCGAACTTTAATTTTGACTCGCTATACAATAAAGCTGACGAAGCTCTATATCATGCCAAAAGGTCAGGACGAAATTGTGTGAGTTGTTTGGACCTATCGAGTGAAAATGCTTAGTTGAGTGAAATGCTTAGTTGAATGAAAATACTTAGTCGTGTGACGCTGACATAGAAACATTTGATTTATCTTAGTTGGAATGTCGAGAAGGTCAGAGTTTCGGGATGTAACGAGGTAGCTTGTTTTGCTTCTGCTATGTTTAATAAATATCAGGTTTATTAAATATCAAAAGCATAAGGGCATCAAAATGGAATTTGATTGGGTTGAATGGTTTGGTTATTTAGCTTCGCTTGTGGTACTCGTCTCATTAACCATGACGTCGATTATTAAATTACGGGTGATTAATTTTATTGGTTGTTTGTTATTTGCGGCCTTTGCCTATTTCATTGATTCATACCCCACCATGTTAATGAACCTTGGAATAGCGGGGATTAATGTGTATTACCTCTACAAAATTAGCCACACCAAAGAGAAGTTTAAACTGATTTCGGCGTCGGTTGGTTCTGAATATTTTGAGCATTTCATTACAGCAAACCGCGAAGATATCGAGCGGCAAATATCGACAGAAGAGTTAAAGTCAGCAGACACTGCTTTTTATATGCTTAGGAATAACAGTATTGCAGGGTTGCTGGTGGGTAAGAGAGAGCAAAATGGAGTACTGAACGTCTTACTTGATTATGTCACGCTAGAGTATCGTGATTTTAAAATTGGTCAGTATTACTTTAAAACGCATCCTGATGTGATAAAAAGCCGAGGGTTCAACTCGTTACACGCGCACGCAAATAGTGATGAACACCGCACTTACTTAGAAGCGGTAGGGTTCCTGCCTTCGGACGCGGATGATCAGTTATTTATTAAGTATCTGTAATCTTAATTATTCTAATTAACCTGATAAAAGGGAGCCCAAAGTTCATTTGGCTCCCTTCCCTTTGTTCACTTTAACGGCTATCTCGTATTAATAACTATCTCATATAAATAACTATCTCATCTCAAAAGCGACCTCCTCACGCCAATCAGTCATGCCGCAGTAGTGATGGTTATCTTCATTTAAAGTTTCGCTAGCACTGATTTGTGTTTCGACTTTTGTGCTGTAGAGCTGATTTTCATCGCTTTGTTAATCAATTTAAGCAATGACTTGTTACTCCACTGAGACCGAGTTTCCCCATAGTGACTTTCATGCATTCGCTGGAGTTCATTCTCCATCGCATGGCGAACATCTGTGTCCAAATTGACTTGCGAGTACATCCAACTAGAGACAGCTTGTTGAATACGAATCGGATCACCGGCATCGATGGTTTGCAGTAGGCCAAGGTCTTGAGGGGCGATCTCGGCTTTGCTTGCTTGTGTACCGACATTTTTTGGCTTGGTTCTCCAAAACTTGATGGCAATAAGCACGGTGATTAGCCATAACGTGGCAAACATATAAGTCAGATATGGCCAAATGCCAGCATCAATAACCGTGATGGCTTGTGTTTCAACAGGCACAGCCTTAGTTGGCGCGCTTGGCAAAGTCAAAGCCGTTTCGTTACCCGGTTTTACCTCTAAGGTTAGTCCATTAATATTCGCTGTTTCCTGTTGTTTTAACTGAGTATTCCACCATGGGATTTTTACAGAAGGAAGTGTCACACTGCCTGTCGATTTCGGGATCAACACTTGCTTCACTGTCATTACGGTTTGACCCTGATCGGTGATGTCAAATTGAGGTTTTTCATCATAGACTCTAAGAGAGTCTGGATACGTTACATTCAAATTCGGCAATTGAGTTTCAGACAATCCATCAACGGTTAAATAGATGGTTCGAGTGAGTGATTCACCAACTTTGGTGTCGAAAGTCGAGGCAGGATCGAGATTTTTACCAGACTCATCTTGCCAAGTCTGTTTGAGTGTTAGCGATGGTGTTGGTAGCCAAAATCCACGGTAACTATCGGGTTTGGCTAATACTTTGATCGTGTAGGAATCGGCTTTGGTATTCAGTTGGATTAGACGTGTGGATCCATTGCGGTTCCCTCCGTAAACCACGGCACCTTTCAGACTTGGACCTAACAGTGTCGCGTTAGTGTGCCCATTATCATCAGCGGTTATGTGATAGCTCTGATCGACAATCGTCACTTCCATTCCATCGATAACGCTTTGATATTGCTTGGAGTCCCCAATTGCTTCGATACGGACTCCGGTTGCTTTCGGTTGGATTATTTGTGGGTTTTGTAAGCGTCGCGGATCCGCCTTAATAATCAGTCGGGCATGAAACCGTGTACTTTCATTCGGGTAGAGCTCATTTTTCTCTAGCTGAGTTTGAAATTCAACCATGTCGTTTTGGCTAGGAGCCGATGTGTCGATACTTGATTGAATAACGATAGGCTGGGTTGATACACCCCCGACAGAAAAACTAGGGATTGTCAGTGTTCCTAATTTGAGTGCCGCGAGAGAGACCGTCCATTCACTGCGGACACTCCGATCACCATTGATGATATTAATCGCCGAACCGAAACTTGGGCGACCTAGATAGAAATCGGACTCTAGTGATGTAAAGTTAATATCTTCAGAGCTGAGCTTATGATCCGCGACAATTTTAAGCTGAAACACTTCATCTTTGGCGACTCTGTTTTTACTTACGCTTGCGACTAAGGACTCAGCATGAGCGATTGAGCTTAGGCCTAGCACTAGGCTAAAGAGCATCGTGGAGAGTACTCTTATGAAAAATGGATAGGTGCGTTTCATTCTATTTACCACTTTTTATTGTTTTGTTGAGGGGCGTTTCTTTGTTGCGCTTGTAACAACATTTGCGCTCGTAATAATCGACTAGGATCGCGAGCACTTTCGACTTGTTCTAATCGCCTAACATCTGGGTCAACCTGTTGTACTTTACTGTTCTCTTCTGGATAGGAGTCAGTTGATGGACGGTTGGCTGTTTGGGGATCGGTCAGGTCTTTCTCTTCAGGCAATTGAGTACCTTCAGAGGGCTTATCCTGTGAAGGCTCAGTTTGTGACGATCCAGCTTTTGTATCGTTCTCATCACTAGGTTGCGGTTTAGGTTGCGAGCCTGAATGATCGCCTTTTTGTCCGCTATCTGATTTATCGCTTCCTTTTTGAGGCTCAGAACGATCATTCTGTGTCGATTCGTTTTGTGAACCTTGCTGACCACTCTGTTTATTCTGTTGAGATGACTGGTCTTTGTTCGATCCTTGTGACTGAGAAGCGTTGTCATTCTGCTCTTGGTTCTGTTTAGAATCTTGTTGCTGTTGCTGT
Organism: Vibrio sp. 03-59-1; assembly: GCF_013114135.1. Lineage (NCBI taxonomy): Bacteria > Pseudomonadati > Pseudomonadota > Gammaproteobacteria > Vibrionales > Vibrionaceae > Vibrio > Vibrio sp. 03-59-1. Next base: position 166,005 of record NZ_VTYA01000001.1, on the reverse strand, counting down.
TGCTGTTGCTGTTGCTGTTGCTGTTTAGCTTGTTCAACAATGTCCAAGTTCTTTTTTGCAAGTGCATGGTTTGGGTTGTTTTCTAGCAGCTTTTGATAGTGCGCAATCGCGTCATCTAACTGACCGGATTGAGCATACGCATTGGCAAGGTTGTATTGATCATCTTCGCTGCTTAAAGGCGTTAAAGTCTCTATCGCAGATTGATAATCTCCCGCCTTATACTGAGCTGCACCTTTCCAACTTTGATTTGCAAACTGCTGAGCGGCAGATTGGAAATCTTCATTTTCAAATGACTGGTAGGCTTGTTGATCATCGGTTTTCCAAGGGTTCGCTTGACTTGGCGTTGGGTAAGCAAGTGGTAAAAACAGTAATGCGACACTCCAGATACCTCCCTTTCTAAATAGAAATAAGCCAGGGATCAACAGTAGAGGAACTAGCCAGAAACCATTATTGACTCGTTCGGTCAGTCGTTGGTCACTGTGCTTTTTAGCGCGGCCTTGGTTGCTAAGTTTCTGATTTGCAATCAGCTCTACATCACTGTTTGAATGCTGAAAAGGCGCAAAAACGCCACCCGTTGACTGGCTTAATGACTGCATGTTACCTAGATTAGATTTCGCGATAACGGTAGCCCCTGAGCTCTGTTTGAGTAGGCTGCCGTCACTGAGTTTTATTGGTGCTCCCTCTTCTGTTCCAATGGCTAGAAATGAGAGTTCCCACTGTTGGCTAGAAGTGAGTTCCTGAATCTCTTGATATTCACGGTCATCAATATCGTCACTGATAAGAATGATCTGACCTTGATGATTACCAGCATTGGTTAACATCTCGATGGCGAGTTTCACCGCTGAAGCCGCATCGGCTCCTTGATATGGCATGATATCAGGAGATAAGTTAGGAATGAGAGCATGCAATGTATTCGTATCGCTTGTGAGTGGACTGACCGTATAAGCATCACCGGCATAAGCGATGAGCCCTGTAGCTCCCTCTTTCCAAAGCGGAAGTAGATCCAAAGCTTTATAGCGTGCTTGGGTTAGCCTGTTGGGTTGAATGTCGGTGGCATAGAGAGACATCGACATATCCATGACGAGAACACGTGCCGTCGCTAAGTCGAAACTCGGCTGCTCTGCTTTTTGAAAACTAGGCCCAGATAAAGCAACAATTGCCACAATACCGCTTAGTGCAAGACCAATCGAGAGTGGTTTGTGATTTTTAGTTTGATTGAAACCGAGCTGCTTGGCTAAATGTGGCGCAATCAGTCCTGTTGAATTTTTGCGTCGAAATAGCCAAAGGCAAAGTATGAAAAGTGGAATGATCGCCACTAGCCAGTAGGGATAGAGAAAAACGAAACTAGCCATGATTTCTCCTCAGAATGATTAATATCAGAGAAAGAAGCAGTGCGAATGACAAGGGTAAGTCAAACCATTCACTTTGAGGTCGCCAAGTTTGTACCGCGGCACTGATCGGCTCTAATTGGTTTATTGTATCGTAGATGGTGGAGAGTTCTTGGCTATTGCGAGCTCGGAAATACTGCCCACCCGTCATGCTAGCAATCTCCATCAGCGTTTTCTCATCGAGATCCTGAGCGGTATTCACTTTGCGAGTCATGAAGAACTCTTTGACGACCATTTCTCCTGCGCCCACGCCAATGGTGTAAATCGTGGTATTGAATTTCTTAGCGATGGTTGCTGCTTCCAGTGGTTCTAACACGCCAGCGGTGTTGCTGCCGTCACTGAGTAAAATCATCACTCGTTGCGGCGCATCACTGTCTACAAAGGTTTTCGTTGCAAGCCCGATCCCATCACCAATGGCCGTTTTAGTCCCAATTAAGCGCAAAACGGCTTGATTCAACTGCTGCGAAATGGTGTTTCTATCTAAGGTGAGTGGTGTTTGTAAATAAGCGTGATCAGCAAAAAGAACTAAACCTAAGCGGTCGCCTTTACGTTTATCGATAAATTCGGACAGCACATTTTTTACGGCACTTAAACGATCGATAAAGTCATCACCTTGCTTCATGTCTTGCTGATTCATGGAGTAGGAGAGGTCAACCACTAGCATCATGTCACGATGTTTAGGTTGAAAATCAACAGGCTCACCATACCAAACCGGTCTAGCACTTGCGCATACAAGCAGTAGCCAGATGGCACAAGCAAGCACTTTTGCCAATAAAATATTTGGCGTTTTGGCTGTTGATTGTTCAGGCAAATAAGGCAGTTGAATGGCCGCTCGCTGCTTTACTGCGGGGGCAAAAATATAGATTAAAAAAGGCAAAGGGAGGATGAAAAACGCTCCCCACCAAACGAATTCAAGACTAAACCAATTACTCACGACCACCTCTCTTTGGTGGCAGAGCTTGTTCGATCCAAATTTGACAATCTTCAATCAAGCTTTGTTGTGTTTCTGAGGATGGTTTTTGGTAAAGAGCTTGCTGCCATACAGCGCTATTTGGGGTAAAGCGAGGTTGGCTTATTTGAGAGTCCAAAAATGCGTACCACTCTTCGCCAGACAGCATAGCAATACGCTCTCTTGGGTAGTAACTGAGAGCCGCTTGACGCAAGAGTTCGATCGCTGCTGATGGGGTATGTTCCAAAGCTTGGTTGGTAATGATTTTCAGAGCCGCTTTTTTTGGTGCTAATTTCTTCTTGCGCCAACGCAAATAAATAACAACAAGTAACACCGTAAAGCAGGCCAAAGCCATTAATGACCACCAACCCCATGCGAGCGGCCACCAACTTGGAGCGTCAGGCAGTAAAGCCGGGTTTAATGGTAACGTTGGGGGTTGGGTTGTTGTTGATTGTGTCATGAATGTGTTCCAGTAATTTGCTCAACTAAAGATGTTGCACTTGAGATAGAGGTGTAATTGATTGCGAGAGAGCAACATAAATCGTTCAATTTATTCTGTTCTTGTTGAAAAGCAGCTTCAATATTACGACGGGTATTCGGCGATGAAAAATCAAGCCATAGCGCTTTGAATCCGTTTGAGACTTTTTCACTTCCGCGGTAATGGGTTTGACCTTTTTCTAAAGGGTCGTAAATATGAACGAGACGAAGTCGGTTGTGTTTTCGTAATTGAGTGAGTAATGCTCTATCTGACTCTTGATAGCGCATGAAGTCACTTAATAGGATGATTTCACTTCCTTTGGGGCAGAGCTGGTGCAATGTTTTTAACCCAGAAGCCATCGACGGCATGTCTGAGCCACGTTGATTCAGCTTGTTTTCCTGTAGCGATTCGTTATGCGCAGTAACTAATTGCTGCATGATGCGATGAGGGCTACTGGTACGCGAAGAGGGGCGGAACTCAAACCGTTGTTCGCCTGTGTCTATAATGGCTCCGATGCGGTCTTTCTGCGCTACGGTTAACCAGCAAATTAGACTCGCGATATGAGCAAGTTGTACCGACTTAAGTGCCATTTGAGAACCGAAAAATAGGCTTGGATTGAGATCAATATATAGCACCACTGGCTGCTCGCGCTCTTCGCTAAACAGCTTGGTGTGAGGCTTACCTGTTCGTGCTGTCACCCGCCAATCAATACTGCGGATGTCGTCTCCAGGTTGATATTGGCGGACTTCAGAAAAATCCATCCCTCGACCTTTTTGGCGGCTTTGATGCTGGCCACTTAATTGAGACCATAAACTGTTCGCTGGGGGTAACCAGCGTACAGTTTGAGACTTATAGTGCAGGAGTTCATCTAAACAGAGATTCACACCATCACTATGTGGGGGTAATTGGTTATCCATAGAAATACTCAAATTCTTAAGCTCGACTTACTTCATAAGCGCTATCTACTTCTTAAGCACTATCCACACCTTAAGCACTACCAACAAGGGTCAGAAGCTGAGAAATGACAGTGTTTGGGTGAACGCCTTCTGCTTGAGCGTGATAGCTTAAAAGCAGGCGATGCCTTAACACTGGAAATGCCATCGCTTGTACATCTTCTGGCGTCACAAAATCTCGATTTGACAGCCAAGCATGAGCGCGTGCACAGCGATCAAGGGCGATCGTTGCTCGTGGGCTAACCCCCATTTCTAACCACTGATCCAACTGTTCTGCGCCAGTGTTGTTGGAGTAAGCTTTAGGCTCTCTGGTCGCCATGACCAAGCGGATAATGTACTGCTCAACACTTTCCGCCATATGAATTTCCAACACCTCTTTACGGGCTTGGAAGATATCTTTCTGGCTCAGGTGTGCAGGTTGAACTGGCGTCGTACCAAGCGCTTCGCCTCGATTAAGACGTAAGATCTCTAGTTCACTTTGAGCATCAGGGTAGTTGACATCGAGATGCAGTAAAAAACGGTCGAGTTGGGCTTCAGGAAGTGGGTATGTCCCTTCTTGTTCAATTGGGTTTTGGGTGGCCATTACCAGAAAGAGTTCAGGCAATTTATAGGTACTTCTACCGACTGAAATTTGTTTTTCGGCCATCGCTTCAAGCATCGCAGCTTGTACTTTGGCTGGCGCTCGGTTTATCTCATCAGCAAGGACTAATGAGTTAAAGATCGGCCCAGGTTGAAAAATGAACTCGCCCGTTTCAGGTCTAAAGATATCAGTACCCGTTAAATCTGAAGGTAAGAGATCGGGTGTAAATTGAATACGGTGAAAATCGCCTTCAATACAGTCAGCCAAAGACTTAACCGCACGAGTTTTCGCTAAGCCAGGTGGCCCTTCAACTAAAATGTGCCCGTCTGCTAGTAGAGCGACAAGCAGTTGTTTTACTAGCTCAGTTTGACCGATGATTTGAGATTCTAAATATTGCTTAAGTTGAGTGAAGGCTTCGGACTGCATGAGTGTTCTCTCTGTTATTTGTAGCATGAGCTACGTTGTGCTCGAAAATACATCTATTGGTTGATATTAAAAGGGAAAAGTTCCTTAAATCGGTCAACTTTTTCATGTCTATTATTATGGGGCCAGATTTAAGCGATCCAACCATTCAGAATTGAAAGATTAAATTTAAAAAACAATTTCAAAATGTCGCAGACAAACTAAAGTTAGTTATACTTTTGCCGATAAAAAAAGATCAAGTGATTAATCCCCCAACAGAAGGGCATAATGATGTTCAAATTGAGCTCCATGAGTATCAAACAAAAAGTTGTTTTAGGCATGACATTTGCCGTACTTGCTTCCACTGTCATTGTCGGTGTTATGGCTCAGCGCCAAGCCCGTGAAGTTCTTACCCATCGTTTAATTGATATTGAATTACCAGCCATGTTGGAGAAGGTTAATTCGGAGATCGACCAAGAAGTATCAACCCTACTTTTTGCTGCTGAACAAACCGCTAATAACGAATTCATCAAAGAGGCCGTCTCATCAACCGACCGCGATCCAAGTATCGAAGCTATGCTGGTTAAACAACTGAATAATATCCGTAGCCAATATAAACTAAACGATGCGTCGGTGGCTAACCGCCAAACTGCTTATTATTGGAATCAAGGTGGCTTTTTGCGCCAATTGAACCAACAGCAAGATGGTTGGTTCTTTGGATTTACTCAATCTGGACAGCAAACAATGGTGAGCATGTTCCAAGAGGCGAGTGGCGAAGTGAAAATGTTTGCCAATTTCCAACAGGTCAATGGCACAACAATGTCTGGGCTATCGAAATCGATGGACGATATGGTGCGTCTACTTAATGGCTTCAAAATTGAATCGACAGGTTTTGTTTTCTTAACGGATTCAAAAGGTGCGGTTCAAATTCATCGTCAATCAGACAAAAGCCAGTCTAATTTAAATTCACTGTATGGCTCTGCATCCAATCAGTTACTGAATAAATCAGGCTTTAATTTGATTACGACGGAATACAATGGACAAGATGTGTTTATCGCAAGTAACTACGTACCTTCAATGGATTGGTTCGTGGTTGGCGTAGTACCAGTTGATGAAGTCTTTGCCGATTTGAATGCCACAGCACAAAAAATGCTGATGACGACCATTATTGTGGCGCTTATTTTCATTGCGATGGGTGTTCTACTCGCAAATAGCATCGCAAGCCCAATCAAACTGATATCGGAACGCTTCACTGATTTAGGCAAAGGTGATGGCGATCTGTCGCAACGAATTGAAGTGAAAGGCAATGATGAAATCGCCCAGTTATCTCAAGGCTTTAATGGTTTTATAGAAAAAATTCACGAGTCGATGAAAGAGGTCGCTTCAACCAGTCGAGCATTGCAGTCTGCTTCTGAAGGCGTCTCGAATAAAGCACACATTACTCGTGATAACAGCCACGAGCAGCGTGATCAAACCATTCAAGTTGTTGCTGCTGTCAACCAGATGGGTGCGACGATCAGTGAAATCGCGTCTAATGCGGCGACGGCAGCAGAAACCGCGAACCATGCATCAGACAATACAGAAATGGGTCGTAGTGTCGTGACTCAAGCGAAAGATGCGATCAGCCGTTTGGCGGCCGATATTGAGAACACGGGCTTAGTGGTACAGCAATTAGCATCAACTACTCAAGATATCGGTTCTATTCTTGACGTTATTCGTGGGATCTCTGAACAGACTAACTTGTTGGCACTCAATGCGGCGATTGAAGCGGCACGTGCTGGTGAGCAAGGTCGTGGCTTTGCGGTGGTCGCGGATGAAGTGCGCAACCTAGCGAGTAGAACGGCTGATTCAACTGAAGAAATTCAGAAGATGATCAACCAACTGCAAAGCGATGCGAAAGATGCGGTTTCAGCGATGGAAGCAGGTAAAGCCATTACGTTAGAAGGTGTATCTTCGTCTGATGAAGCCGTTGGTGTATTGGTGACGATTTCAGAGCGAATTATTGATATTTCAGATAGAAACACTCAAGTTGCCACCGCAACAGAAGAGCAGTCAACGGTAGTACACACCATTAATCAGAATATCGAAGAGATTAACGCGATTAACGAAGTGACGACTGGGACGGCTGAGCAATTAGCCGAAGCGAGCCAAGAACTGCGTGAACTATCCGCTCGTCTAGATAATATGGTCGGTAGCTTTAAGCTATAAGTGATTTATAACCTTATTAAATTGTAGGTTATGAGTGGTAGAGGTGCGTAGGCCGCAGTGCCGCGCACTGTCACTCAATAAGACTCGATCAAATTTGTCACGAGTCATGTTGATTACAGTGATCAGTCGGTTTGGTTTAGAAAAACTATTATGTTCTAGAAACTAAAACTATAAATAGGTAAAATTCAAATCAGATATGATGATTAGGTAAGTAAAATGAGCGATTTTGAAAAAGAACTGGCTGAGTTTTCACAGCAAGCGAGTAACGAGCCAGAAGTAAAACTACCTTCTCTAGAAGAGCAAAAAGCGGTAGTTGCTGAACTAAAGAGATTGGAAGCGGAAGGTAAACTTACACCTGAAGTGCTAGAGCAGCATTTTGGTAAATTTCAGTCTGATAACGATGCACCGATTCACTAGTAAAGCGATTAAGTTATTCAATTTAAAGGCACCTTATTGGTGCCTTTTTTATTTGCACTATTTCGTGATAGAAATAATTACGCTGTCTTCTTAAATATAAGAATTATTAATCAAGCGTATGAAAGCGAAGTATATTCTTTATGACTTTTGTCTAGGTTGGCTATTACAAAACTTGACGATTTGAAAGAGTTAACCACATTATTAACTGCAAAAGACGTTGGCTATTGGAGTAAATTATGGAAAAGCACTCAAAAGTTAAAGGCTCAGCATTTTTTATTGCTGAAAACAGTTTACAGTCTGGGTTACTCAAAGACTCACTAGAAGAGAAACTAAATTTAGCGTTTAGGCTTGTTACAATAAGCAATCTGTTTAATATAAATCATAGTGAAATATCAGAACCAGATTTTATGATTATTGATGTTTCTTCGTTGTCTGAGCAAGATATTATTCACTACTTTCAAGTTCGTAATGCTAAATTTCCTAATTGTTATGAAGTTTTGATTAATTGCAAAGATGAAATTGAATATAGAGAGCTAATCAAATGGAAAAATCTTGTTGGTGTTTTTTATACGAATGATACGTTAGAACTGTTAATTCAAGGTATTACGAAAGTTTTAGACGGTGAGATGTGGTTTAGTCGTAAATTAGCACATGAATATATTCGTTTCTACCGAGAAAGAGAATGTTCTAATACCAGTTCTAGCTATTCACTCCTTACAAACCGTGAGCAACAAATCATTAAACTATTGGGTAACGGTGCCTCAAATTCAGAAATTGCTGAAAGCTTATTTGTGAGTGAAAACACGGTTAAGACTCATCTACATAATGTGTTCAAGAAGATTAATGTGAAGAATCGTTTACAAGCACTTATTTGGGTCAAAGAGAATGTGGGCTCAGAAGAGTTTGTATGATAGATAAGAAAAAGGTACCTCATTGAAACTAGGTACCCGTTTACTGAATTCGATTTAACTGGTTAGTGTTAAGGTGGGTGGTGTTGTCTGATTTGGCATACCTGAACTGCTGGCCTGTTGTTTTTTGTTGTCTTGATTTTGTTGGCGTGCAAACCGGATAGCCTCTTTACGGCAGTTTACATTTATCTTTTTGTAGAGCTTGTAGATGTGTGTTTTGACGGTGCTTTCAGCAACAAAAAGTTCATTGGCGATTTGTAAATTAGATTGTCCACAAACCAACCTATCTAAGATCTGTTGCTCCCTTTTTGTGAGTTCACCTATGCTATTTTTAGTCGATGGGGCATAGGGTCTACAGCGTGTTAGCATCTGCGCCATTAGGTTGCGTGGTAGCCATAGATCGCCTTTAGCGACAACCTCAACGCAACGTGTGAGATGATCCACAGGCGCGTCTTCATATAAAATCCCTTTCAGACAGCACCATGAGACAATGGTGTCGCAGAGTAGATCGACAGGCACGTCATAAATGACAAGATTAAAATCAAAGGTAGTTGCTGAAAGCAAATCAGTGTAAAGCCCATCTTTTATATAGTGGTAACTCATTAAAATAACAGAAATATTTTCAACCGAATAAGGTTGAGAAAACTGTTTATCTGTTTTCTGCTGTATTACAAATTTATTAGATTTTTCTAACTCACGTTGGATTAATCGAGAATGTATATTTGTACGACTTAGTAATAATATTTTATTTTTTTCTAGTACTTTCCCTTCCATAGTAAACCTCAGCTGACACATATTAACGTTGGACTAATAACATAACTAACAGTTAGTTAGGTATAGCAGTTCTTTATAATTTGAGTTGTATCTAAAATGATACACTCATTAATATACATTTACTTATTCTCTATATTGTTGATAAGTATTAGTATTTACGTCCTATTTTTTCCTACAACTTATCTACTACTTTTTATTTTCTTCATGCTTGTTTAATACTCACAGGTTTTTTTTGAGCATTATAGTTACTTACAAGTTAACGGAACGAAGGGATGACTCATGAATAATATAATGAAAAGTATTCATGCTTTTTTATTATTTATAGCAGCATTATCTTTTTCCAGTTTGGCAACTCAAGGAAGCCAATTATCTGTTTCTATTTCAGGGCATATCGAAAGTTATTGTGAGATCGATTTTACTGATGGCGTGAAAATGGACTTTTCAAACGAAGCTCAGAAAGTGCTTCCTTTTGATATTCAATGTAACCAACCGTTAAGTATGTCGGTTTACTCTCGAAATGGTGGTTTGCAGTTATTGAAAAGTAAACAGGAGAATCTAACCCCTTATGAAGTCAATATTGACATTACATCACTGGGGTTGAGCCAAACACTATTAAGCCGAGAAATATCGTCACCAAGAATTATTAACAGTTCAAATGTTATTCCATTCAACACTGATGGTGTGATGCGAGTGACGTTGGAAGAAAACCTGCTTTATGCGGGGTACTACGAAGATGTCATTGAGATTGATGTATTTCCGTCAATCCATGGCAGTGGAAAGTAAATCATCTGCTAGTTGCAGAGTGTGGCTCCAGTTTGGAACAGGGCCATGACAAGTACGTCTTAAACTATATAAAGGAATCTATTCATGAAAAAGCTAACAATATGTGCAGTTGCGGTATCGGGTCTATTTGCCGCTCAAGCGAATGCTGGTGATGTTCAATTAGTTGGGTTTGTTGCCCCAGTATGTGAAGTTTCTGGGCTATATACGCAGTTACTCGATTTTGGACAAGTCTCTAGTATCCAGTCTGTCTCAACTGATCTATCTATCCAATGTAATGATGCTGATGGGGCAACCGTAACACTGACGAGTGCCGAAGGTGGTCTTGAGTCTGATGATAAAGAAGACTATGCCATCGGTTATACCGCGACATTATCACCAGATAGTCATGCGGATCTCGTATTGACGACATTAGGCGGCCCTGGCGCGAATGATGTAAGTGCAAGTATGTCTTACTCTGGTTCGCTTGCTTTAGCTGGTGGTGTTCCTACTAGCTTGTCTGTAACGACTAATGAAACCATGGGTTGGTCTGGTGGTTACTCAGATACGCTTACCGTTCAAGTAACAGCGAACTAAAGAATAATAAAAGCAAAAGATGGGAGGATAGTTATCGTCCTCCCATCTCTTTTTGAGGGGTATAGAGATGAATATGTTAAGAAGGCTCTCTTTAATCTGTTTATGTTTAATCAGTTTTTCAACCTTTGCTTATAAGGTTCAGCCGATGGTGGCTGAAATGGCACCGATTGGCAAAGGTTCCCAAATGTCGATGCGAATTGATAACACGAGCAATCAACCGCTAACGGTAGAGCTATTCCCACTGTCCATGGTGATGGATGAATTTGGTAATGAAACCACTTCGCCAGCTGAAGATGACCTGTTGGTGATTCCGGTTACTGCGATTATTCAACCTGGGCGATCGCAATCGGTGATGGTGCGCTACTTAGGTGAGCCTTCAATTACTCAATCAAAAACCTATCGAATTTCGGTTAAACAAGTACAAGTTAAGAATGCAGAGAAAGATGCAGCAAGCTTAGGTATTCTTCTACAATTCAATACCTTGCTTAATGTTAGGCCTAAAAATACATACTCAGAGTTAAGTGTTCAGAATATAGAAAAGAAAGATGGGAAATGGATGATTGAGGTCGCCAATGATGGAGAAAGTTATGGTCGGTTAACGAATACTAATTGGACCGTTTCAGATCAAAGTCACTCTGTGTTTCTTAAAGGTACCGACGTGAGCCAAAGAATTGCTGGGACTTTGGTGCTGCCGAAATCTAAACGTATTTTTGTTATGGATCCACTGGATGGGTTTGACGCTAATTCACTCTCAATTGAGATTGTAGACACGGAGTGAACCATGATAACTCGTCGCATGCTCTTAATGGTGGTTGCCGTGTTGTTGAGCGGCGCAGAGGCTCAAGCTGTTATTATTTCCCCCACGGTTTTGGAAATCGACAGTCAATCAAGTGGGCAGTCTCAAGTTATCGTCTCCAATAACACCACTCAAATAACCCCCATAGAGGCCAGTTTGCGCCGTTTAGTATTTCAAGGCGATGGTGAATTTGTCGCACAGGACGTGATAGACAGTCAGTTGATGGTATTCCCACCTGCGGCAATGATAAAACCTGGCCAATCTCAAGTATTTCGTTTGCAGTGGATTGGTGACGATAGCTCGGCTCAATCGGAAAGCTATTTCCTTCGTTTTAGCCAACCCTCTTTGGTGGCTACTCAGGGGAGCCAATCTGGGATTGCGGTTCAAATTCACTACAACGCTATTATTCATGTGTTCTCTCCAGAACAAGCACCCAACGTTGAAATGCAAGTGACCAACAGTGGCGAGGCTGTGGTTAAGAATAGTGGTAATCGTTACACCTATTTAAGCTTAACCAAGTTTCTGCCCGCGAAAGAAAGTGCGACCGAGTTTGGGCTTACCCGCGTTGAGATGATGACATCGCTAGGCGAGCATTTTCTTCCACCATTTAGCTCTATTGAACTGCCTTCGAATTCATTGCTGAAACCTGGTGTTTATCAAGGAGTCCAACAATGAAAATACGCCAAGGATGGTTTCTAAGTTTTATTGTCTGTGTCATGTTCAGTTTTACAGCGGTCGTTGAAGCAACGCAGGAAACTATTCAAGAAATACAACAACCGAAAATAAACCCTACCGGTCGGGATATTGAGCTGATCTCCCTGCTAAAAATCAGTGATAGCGTCGTCGGTGAGGCCGAAGTGACGATCACCGCAGATGATGTGATCTTACTTCCCAAAGAGAGCACTCTTGCCTTGCTTATCCCTTTAATTACAGAGGACGCAATGGAAGTGTTAAAGTCAAGCAACCAGACTGAAAAACTATCACAAGAGGATTTTCGTCGCGCAGGTTTAGATTTAAATTTTGACTTTTCGACACTAGAGTGTGTGGTGACGGTTCCTGCGCAATATCGACGGACTCAACAGTTGTCCGTCGCCTCTTCCCCCTCTTTTGGTCAAAATTATTTATCACCAGCATGGATCAGTGGGTATTTGAATGTCTCTCTATCGGGGACTCAGTCTCAGACGGTTGAGGAAACCTCCGAAAATATTACAAGCTTTAATCACCGCTTTGAATCGGCATTAAACATAGGCGCGGTGAACTTTGAGTATGAGTCTGCTTATGATGATGTTGAAGGGGACTCAGCCTACGTTCGGCGTGGGACTCGAATGAATCTTGATTTCCCATCTCAAGGCACGCGCTTGGTTGTGGGTGATATGTTCAATTCTGGAAAAAACTTGCAAGATGGCACGGATATTTTAGGTCTGGGTCTTACTCGTGATTTTACGTTGATACCAACCAGAAATGTGCGCCCAAAAGCCACTCAGACCTTTACGTTACAGCGAACATCGAATGTAGATGTGGTGGTAGACGGTGCGATTGTTCAGAGGCTAACGTTGAATGCTGGTAGCTACAGTTTGAGTGATATCCCGTTGGCGCAAGGCACGAACGATGTCGAATTGGTGATTACGGATTCTAGCGGTCAAGAGGAGCGTATTCAATTCTCTGTGGCGACGGGGAATGACCTATTAGACAGCGGAGAGTTTGAGTATAGCGTTATGCTCGGGGTACCAAGTGAAACGGTAGCGAATGAGATCGATTATTTAACGGATCAACAGCTTATACATGGTTATTTAGATGTGGGTGTCGCGCCTTGGCTAACCCTTGGCGTTAATGGCCAAGTGAGAGAAAAACTCTATCAATATGGTGTATCCAGCTTGCTGGCGAGTGATATTGGTGTGACGGAGTTTATTGTATCCCAGAGTCATCATCCTACGTTGGGTGATGGGCATGCGGTTCGTGTTGCTTACGATGCAGAGTTTTCTGATGAACTCGATTTTAACCCTCAGTTTAGTGTTATTTATGACTATCAATCGGAAAATTTTGCGGGTGTAAATGATGATATGGCTGCCACTCTGCCCCTGAACTCGGTCGAGCATTATGTGTCACTGTTTAGCTCTATGGATGTTACCCCTAGGTTGCGAACGGCTCTTTCTGGGACGTATAGCTCAGGAAGAGAAGATGCCGATAATTTTTGGTCATTAAGTCCCAGTTTCTCAGGCCCATTTTTTAGCACACCTGCTACTTGGAGTGCTCGCTTTAATTACCGTAATTACCAATATAGTGATGACGAGTACAATACGACCCTAACGCTCAGTTGGCCTTTGAGTAGAGCAACACGGGTGGTTGGTCGTTATCAGAGTGATAAGGATTTCGGCTCTCTTGATATGAGTTATAAGAAAGGAATTGGGAACACGGGAGGGATTTCTGCTTTTGCTACGCTGGAAACCGAAAGAGAGACAGACTCAAACATTGACGCGGGCGTGAATTATACCGCTAATCAATTTCAAGTGATTGCCGATCATACCACGCGCTATCAAGATCTCAGTGAAGACAAACGAAACCATAATACTCGACTTGAGATCTCCAGTGCGATTGCGTTCGCAGGTACTTCTGTCGCGGTTGGACGTAAGGTTGGCGAGGCCTTTGCCGTGGTTAAGAAACACCAAAGCTTAGCTGAGAATGAGATTGCGATTGACCCTGAACGAAACACTGATTATGCCCGCGTATTTAGCGTTTCCGATCATAATATGTTGGTTTCAGATCTCGTAGCTTATACCCCACAGTTGATTGGGTACGATGTGGAGGATTTACCTCCCGGCTATGACCTTGGAGATGGGGCATTCTCTATCTATCCAGGATACAAAAGAGGTTATCAGCTAGAAATAGGTTCAGATGCGGTACTCACCATACTGGGGAACCTATTTGATGCGCAGACTAAAGAGCCCATTTCCTTAATTTCAGGTGTGGCTCTGTACCTTGGCGATGAATCTAGCGGTGAGAGTAACAAAAGCAAGCCACTTGAGTTTTTTACCAATCGTACAGGGCGGTTTGCTATTTCCGGAATGCGTCCAGGAGCTTATCGATTGGAACTGAACATGAAACCAAAACGATCGCTTGAGCTGGTGATCTCAGAAGATGGTGGTGTATTGATTCGAGTAGGAGATCTCTATGTTGAATAACCCTATTATTAGCGTGATGGGCTTGGCGCTTAGCGTGATGACAGGCTCTGCAAATGGCACGACAATGACTCATAGTTCTGGGGCGAATGAAGCGTGCGCCGCCAGTTTGATCAGCTTAGATCCTGTTTCCGCTCAGTCGACTTATGATGTTTTTTCGACTGCGACGTCCCCATTAGTAAAAGGATATCAAGTGAGGGCGGATGTTATGGGGCAAAACTGTTCCATTGTTGTGGAGATCGATGTCGACGACGGCTCGACAGTATTACGAGGAAGTTCTCAGCAAGCGCTTCGCTTTGAGTGGGCCGGTGGTAATGGATACCAAAAAGGAGGGCGCTGGTATGTCACTTTAACGGATGCGACACCAAATGTGCAATTTCAGTTGAGGTTTCCTTCAGATCAGTGGGCGACTGCGGGACAATTTAATGGCCAAATGACAGCTTCGATACAGCCGAATAACTCAAATGAGCCTATTTCAGAAGAAGAGGTTTTTCTAGAAGCAGAAGTCGATGTTTTACCCAGTGCGAAAATTCAATTTTATGGATTATCTCAGCGGTATTACGATTTGGACTTAGGGAAATTAGACTCGCATAAAGTTATCCAATCGGCGCCTAATTTATGGGTTCAAAGTACGGGTGAGTATGCCATTTCGATTGAATCAGAAAACCGTGGATACCTTCGTCATGAATCATTGAATACTCAATGGGATGTGGCTTACGATTTTTTGATCAATAATCAGGAAATATCGTTGGTGAATACAAGTAAACAGTGGCGATCTAGCCATGCTACGCAAGGGAAAGCATTACCTATGGCGTTTGTTATTGGAGACATAAGTCAAAGGCCCGGAGGCGATTATAGCGATATATTGCATATTACGATTGAGCCTCAATTGTCTCAAATACCGTAATAGAAGATAGAAGATAGAAGATAGAAGATAGAAGATAGAAGATAGAAGATAGAAGAAAAAAATCCCTCTAACTTGCGTTGGAGGGATTGTTTCTTGAGCTTGCTCAGTGGATCAGCTTAGTCTCTTGTTACGCCATGCTCGTCGAACATACGACGACATGCGCGACCATCACTGTGGAACAGGTGACAACGATGAGCTGGAATACCAATCGCCAGTTTGTCACCAGGTTCAACCGTTAGAGTATCTGGTTGGCGGTAAATAACATCAGCATCCGCACCTTCAAGGTTTAGGTAAACTTGAGTTTCATTACCCAGTTTCTCAACAATCATCACTTCACCTTCGATGGTTGCATCACCTGTTTCAGACGAAACCAAGTGCTCTGGACGAACACCTAAAGACATGCGGTCGCCAACATTAACTGTTGTGCCATCAACGGGTGTCCAGAAAGAGAAGCCATTTGAAAGTTGTACTTTTACTTGTTTTGCTTCAGCTTCAATAATAAGAACGCTCATGAAGTTCATTTTTGGTGAACCGATGAAACCTGCAACAAAACGGTTTTCTGGGTAGTGGTAAAGCTCAAGTGGACGACCAACTTGAGAAACATAACCGCCATCAAGAACAACAATTTTGTCAGCCATTGTCATCGCTTCTACCTGATCGTGTGTAACGTAGATCATGGTACAACCAAGTTGACGTTGAAGCTTAGTGATTTGCGAACGCATTTGAACACGTAGTGCAGCATCTAAGTTAGACAGAGGCTCATCAAGTAGGAATAGGTTTGGTTGTGAAACAAGAGTACGACCAATGGCAACACGTTGACGTTGACCACCAGAAAGTGCTTTTGGTTGACGGTCAAGTAGATGGCCTAATTGAAGAATTTCAGCTGCGTGTTCAACACGTTTGTCGATCTCTTTTTTGTCAGCTTTCGCTAATTTTAAGCCAAATGACATATTGTCATATAAGTTTAAGTGAGGGTATAGAGCGTAAGATTGGAATACCATACCAACGCCACGTTTGGATGGCTCTACATCGTTCATGCGCTCGTCGCCAATGTATAAGTCACCTGACGTAATATCTTCTAAGCCAGCGATGCAACGTAAAAGTGTTGATTTACCACAACCCGATGGGCCAACGAAGATAACAAATTCGCCTTCCTTGACATGCAGATCAACATTTTTAGAAATTAGTACGTCGCCATACGCTTTACAAACATTTTTTAACGTGACACTCGCCATTTAGCTCGTCCTCGAACAATATCAAATTTTTTATAAATCACTGCCTATCATTATATGAGTTTTCTTGCAGGCAATGACAGTAGGAATTGGTAAGTTTTAGAGAAAGAGAGTAAGAAAAAATGGGTGGTGTCTACGAAATGCGTAGAAATGCACCACCCATCAAAGCCAAGGACAAGTTTGTATCCCCCGACACCAATGAAATGCCTCCCCCGTGAGTAATAACTACCACTTGCAATTCAATTGGTGACAACAAACTAGCCCGGCAATGTAAAACCAGTACTCTAGAAAAGGTAATACTGGAAAAGGGTTCTTACTATCCACTCTTGGATGACTAAAGTTTCTATTATTTGTCTTCTAGCGTCATCCTCCCATAGAAATATTTTAGAGGGGGAGTAGGAGGGGAGGAGCAAGAAAAGAGGAAATAAGGCGTAGTTGGATCAACTTCAAAAAAAATAGGCTTCAAAGAGTGAAATTGGTCACATAAAGATTCTTTTTTGTGATTGGCGTCTCTAACCTTAATCGATGGTGATCACGAAAATGCGCCATAATACCAAGGGCGTAGCCAGTAGGATGATGAGTAAATTATGATTTTCTTCGATGATATACATGAAATAACGGCTCATCCTCTGTGGTGACCCTACTCAAAAAAAATAAAAAGGATATGAACATGAAAAAAGCCCTAAGCACTGTTGCGCTAAGCACTCTTGTCGCTCTAGGTTCTTTTGGTGCACATGCTGCCATCGAAGAAGGACAACTTACCATTTGGATTAATGGTGATAAAGGTTATAACGGACTTGCAGAAGTAGGTAAACAGTTTGAAGCAGACACTGGCGTTAAAGTGACGGTGGCTCACCCAGACGGTCTTGAAGCTCGTTTCCCACAAGTTGCAGCGACTGGCGATGGTCCTGATATTATCTTTTGGGCTCACGACCGTTTCGGTGGTTATGCAGAAGCGGGTCTACTTGCAGAAATCAAACCTTCTAAAGAGATTAAAGAAGGCGTTGTTGATTTTGCATGGGATGCAGTTCAATTTGACGGTAAGCTAATTGGTTACCCAATTGCTGTTGAATCTCTATCTCTAATCTACAACAAAGACTTAGTGCCTAACCCACCAAAAACATGGGAAGAAGTTGAAGCTTTAAATACTAAACTTCAAAAAGACGGTAAGTCTGCAATTATGTGGAACCTAAAAGAACCTTACTTCACATGGCCACTAATGGCTGCTGATGGCGGTTACGCATTCAAATACACTTCTGAAGGTTACGACATTAAAGACGCTGGTATCAACAAACCAGGCGTTAAAGAGTCTATGAACTTCATTAAGAGCCTAATTGAAAAAGGCGTGATCTCTGCAGATATGGATTACTCAGTATCTGAAGCGGCATTCAACAAAGGCAACACGGCAATGACTATCAACGGTCCTTGGGCGTGGGGCAACATTGAGAAGTCTGGCATCAACTACGGTGTGGCTACGCTTCCTAAATTTAAAGGTAAAGCATCTAAACCATTCGTTGGCGTACTAACGGCGGGTATCAGCACTGCTTCACCAAACCAAGATCTAGCAGTTGAGTTCCTAGAGAACTACCTAATGACTAATGAAGGTCTACGTAAAGTAAACAATGATAAGCCACTAGGTGCTGTTGCGCTTAACTCGTTCCAACGTGAACTTGATAGCGATGCTCGTATTGCAGCAACAATGGACAACGCAATGAATGGCGAAATTATGCCAAACATCCCACAAATGAATGCATTCTGGGGTGCTGCGAAAAACACTATCGTGAACGTTGTTGATGGTCGTCAAACTGTAGATGCAGCTCTTGCAGATGCAGAAAAGCAAATGGTTAAATAATTTCGGTTTTTCATAAACCTTTTTAAGGAGGGGGTAACCTCTCCTTACTTTTCAATTTTTTTATATATCGCTAGCAGGTTCTTCTATGCAGTCAGTTCAAGGTACAGATGCTGTGTCAGCACCACCAAGCCTACCAACAAGCAAAAATGTATTTATAAAATGGGCACTTCTTGGCTCCGTTGGTATTATTAATGGCTATGCAACCATCCTAATGTATTCTCGCGGTGAGCTCGCATTTGCGATGCTTACGGTGATTTTAACCACTCTAGCGCTTTACATTTTCGGTAGTAAAAAGACATACGCGCACCGTTACATTTACCCTGGTATTGCAGGGATGATTCTTTTCATTCTTTTCCCTCTTGCATACACGGTCGGTCTTGCATTCACTAACTACAGTGCCAAAAACCAATTATCGCTAGAGCGAACTCAATCGGTTCTTTTAGATAGAACTTACCAAAGTGGCGAAAGTTTCCCTTTCACCCTTTATAAAACAGATAATGGGCACCGCCTATCTATTGATACCGGTGATCAAATCTTAGCAACGAAAGAGTTTGTACTTGAAGGCTTTACAGGTACGAATCTGGACCTTGCTCCAGTACCATCGGTTTCTGGTAAGAAAGAGTCAATTAAGACGATCATCAAAAGTCGACCTATTCTAGGTGCGATTGATCTTCATACGCCTTCTGGTCAAGCAATTCGAATGAGTGGCCTGCGTAAATTTGCGGCTGTTAATTCGTTATATACAATGCAAGCCGATGGCGAAACATTAATTAACAACGAATCCGGCGAAACGCTTAAACCAAATATGGAAGTGGGCTACTACCAGCCAATTTCAGATACTGGTGAATTCATTGGTAGCACTGTTTCTCCAGGTTTTGTGGTTCAAATTGGTACTCATAACTTTGAGCGTGTATGGACTGATGACGGCATCAAAGAACCGTTCATCAACATCTTTGTATGGACAGTGGTCTTCTCGGCAGTCAGTGTAGGTTTAACGCTTGTTATCGGTTTGATTCTAGCAAGTGTTGTGCAATGGGAAGAGTTAAAGGGTCGTGCTATTTACCGCGTACTTCTTATCCTTCCATATGCGGTACCAGCGTTCATTTCAATCCTGATCTTTAAAGGTTTGTTCAACCAAAGCTTTGGTGAAATAAACATGGTACTAGAGAGTATGTTTGGCTTTAGTCCGAACTGGTTCTCAGACCCTGTCATGGCTCGTGTTATGGTGTTGATTGTTAACACATGGCTTGGTTTCCCTTACATGATGATTCTATGTATGGGCCTATTGAAAGCGATTCCAGAAGATTTGTATGAAGCATCTGCCATTGATGGAGCTGGTCCTCTGATGAACTTTAAACGCATTACTGTGCCGCTAATGATTAAACCATTAACGCCACTTCTAATCGCAAGTTTTGCCTTTAACTTTAATAACTTTGTAATGATTCAGCTATTGACGAACGGCGGTCCAAACATGATTGGTACCTCTGAACCAGCTGGTTACACAGACTTACTAGTGAGCTACACCTACCGTATCGCATTTGAAGGCGGCGGCGGTCAAGACTTTGGTTTGGCAAGTGCAATTGCAACGCTAATCTTCCTACTTGTTGGTGGCCTAGCACTACTCAACCTTCGTTTCACTAAGCTATCTCAGGATTAAGGAGCAATATAATGGCAATGGTACAAGGTCAATCACTTAAATACCGTGTATGGGCGACCCATATTGCGCTTTGGATATTCCTATCAATGATTATCTTCCCATTATTGATGGTAATCGCGATTTCATTCCGTGAAGGTAACTTTGCGACAGGTAGCTTGATTCCAGAAAACCCATCACTGGAACACTGGAAACTAGCGTTAGGTATTGCAGTCACTAATGCAGATGGCACAGTAACACCGCCTCCATTCCCAGTATTAACGTGGTTATGGAACTCAGTGAAAGTAGCAGGTATTACCTCTATCTTAGTGGTGTCGCTGTCTACAACGTCAGCATATGCATTTGCTCGTATGCGCTTTAAAGGTAAAGAAACTATCCTGAAAGCGATGATGATTTTCCAAATGTTCCCAGCAGTACTCGCGTTAGTTGCACTATACGCATTGTTTGATAAATTGGGCCAGTACATACCTTTCTTAGGGTTGAACACGCATGGCGGCCTGATTTTCTCTTACCTTGGTGGTATTGCATTGCATGTATGGACAATCAAAGGCTACTTTGAATCGATTGATAACTCGTTAGAAGAAGCCGCTGCTCTGGATGGCGCAAGCCCATGGCAAGCATTCCGTTTGGTTCTGCTTCCACTGTCAGTGCCAATTCTAGCGGTTGTATTTATTCTGTCATTTATCGGTGTGGTGGGTGAAGTTCCTGTAGCGTCACTACTACTTTCTGATGTAAACTCTTATACATTAGCAGTAGGTATGCAGCAATACTTGTACCCTCAGAACTATCTTTGGGGCGACTTTGCGGCAGCAGCAGTGTTGTCAGCATTACCAATTACCGCAGTGTTCTTACTTGCACAACGTTGGCTTGTTGGTGGCCTGACAGCTGGTGGCGTGAAAGGTTAAGAACAGTTCGAATAATAATAGAGCGATCTTTAGATCGCTCATTTATCGATACTTCTATTACACTTTTGGTTTGGCCGCTGATCAGTAGTAGAAGACGAACACTGGCGTTACGCATAGCTGGCTGTTAGTGAGGTTCCTTACGCCGTTTACACTAACAGTTTTGTAACTCAAGCCTAAGCATCTGCTTAGGCTTTTTTGTATCGGTAACATGCCGTATTCGTTAGTGGTTGAGTATAGAGATTTTACGGTGTCTCAAAAGTGAGTGACTAAACGAGTGCGTGAGACCTCAAATAATAAACTGCAACCGTTCACGTTATTACATAAAATTTAGAGTTCGCGATTAGAAGGGGCGTAGCCTAAATATTGCAGTAACACGTAAATGCTTTCTTGCTTTAATGCGACTTTTCGAAAGAGGTTTGCAAACGTATTATCCCCACCGAAGCAGGTCTGAATGTAATGGTCAATTTCCTCATTCGGATAACCTTCAACATACATGGTTCTTACCCACTGATATTCAACGGCACTGGTGTCGATAATGGTCGATTCACTAAGAGTGGGTTTATGTATGCCCAATTTTCATTCCGCCTGAAGATAAATAACTTTAGTTACAGCGAATTAGAACAAATCAAGATGAAAGAAAAATGACAAATCAGTAAGAATTGTTGGATTAAAAAGGCGTTGGAGCGAGGTTTACCACCGCAGAAAATAGAAAGCGGTGGATTTAGAGGGAAATATTGTCTTAAATTGCGGTTACTTGAGTAGCTTTACATGCGCTTCCATCTCTTCACCAATCTGTTTACGCATATTCATCAGTTTGATTGCGGATTCTCGTAACATAATATCTTCCTCTGTCACTGGAACCCACTCTGGGATCTTGGTTGGTTTTCCGTTTTCATCAACGGCAACCATAATCACAATGCAGTGCGTTGTCAGGCGTTTATCTAAATCTTTTGGATCACTGGCCTGCACATCAATCGCAATATGCATAGATGAAGAGCCGGTATAAATAACCTTCGCGCTGACCTCAACTAAATTGCCCACATGAATCGGCGCGACGAAACGGATACCACCAGCATAAGCGGTAATACAATATTTACCACTCCAACCTGCTGAACACGCATAGGCAGCTAAATCGATCCATTTCATGGCGGCACCACCATGAACTTTGCCTCCAAAGTTTACATCGCTAGGCTCTGCTAAAAAACGTAACGTAACATCTCGTTGACCACCACTCATTAGCCATCCTCACTTGAGCTATTTGCATTTAAACAATTTGTATTTAAATAATTTGTATTTGAACTACTTGTGAGTTGATAGTACGCGATATATCAACGCAACAAAAGTGCAAAGTTAATGCAACAAAAAGTGGCTTGGTTGGCTATAGATTCGCTTTAATACGCAAATACAGATAATTAGATGAGTTGTGCTTTTATCTGGCCATCTAAGTTGGCACAATCATGCCATCTCCGCTCTGGTTTCATGACGATGACAGAGCTTTTTTATATTGGGATCTTTCTCGCTATGCGCATTCTTCACACTTCCGATTGGCATTTAGGGCAAAATTTTTTCACTAAAAGCCGTAAACAGGAACATCAACAGTTCATTGCTTGGTTATTACAGTTAGTCCAAAGCCAAAATATCGATGCCATCATTATTGCTGGTGACGTGTTTGACACTGGTTCGCCTCCTAGTTATGCCCGAGAAATGTACAATCAGTTCGTGGTGGATCTCAGTCAGTTGAATTGTCAGCTGGTGGTTCTTGGTGGTAACCATGATTCCGTCTCAACCTTGAATGAATCTAAACAATTATTAGCGTGTTTAAATACCCATGTTATCGCCAATACCAGTGATAACTTGTCTGAACAATTGATTGAATTGAAAGATGAGCATCAACAAGTAGGTGCTCTGTTATGTGCCGTCCCTTTTGTGCGGGCGCGAGACGTTGTTGTCAGCCAATCTGGAGCGAGCGGGACGGATAAGCAGAGAGCGTTGGGTCAGGCGATAGAATCACATTACCATCAACTTTTTGAGTTCGCGGTTGAACAACGATCAGAAAAACAGCTCGATGTTCCAATCATTACTACGGGCCACTTAACCGCCCTTGGTGTTACAACAAGTGACTCTGTTCGCGATATCTACATCGGAACCCTTGATGGCTTTGATGCTAAAGGTTTTCCGCCTGCCGATTACATTGCGCTTGGTCATATTCATCGCCCTCAACTCGTGGCTAAAAAAGAGCATATTCGTTACAGCGGATCGCCTATTCCTCTTAGCTTTGATGAACTGAAGTCTCAAAAACAGGTGGTTATAGTTGAATTTGACACTAGCCGCAATGCACTGGTCTCAACGGTTGAAGTACCCATGTTTCAAGCCATGGCGATGCTAAAAGGCAATCTCGTAGAAATTGAAACCCAATTGGATGACATTACGAACACTGCCGAGAATGCTAGCGTATGGCTCTCTATCGAAGTGGAAGAGCAAGATTACCTCTCTGATCTACAAGCACGAGTACAAAGCATGGTTGAAGGTAAGCCTTTTGAAGTGCTGCAACTACGTCGAGCTCGTGGTCCAAAACAGGCAAGTTTAACCCAAGAGAAGAGTGAAACCTTAGCTGAACTCACGCCTTTTGATGTGTTTGGTAAACGAATTGAACTAGAGACGTTTGAAGGGGAAGAGGAGCAGGCAAGGTTGGCTCGAATGAAAGATAAATTCCGTCAAATTGTCTCCGAAGTAGAACACAAGGAGGCAGACTAATGAGAATCTTAAGTTTACGTTTTTGTAACCTCAACTCCCTTAAAGGGGAATGGAAGATTGATTTTACTCAGTCCCCATTTGTCGATAATGGCCTGTTCGCGATAACGGGGCCAACGGGTGCAGGAAAAACCACACTCTTAGATGCTATCTGTTTAGGCTTGTACCACAGCACTCCGAGGTTAGGAGCGTTATCGACATCGAACAATGAGGTCATGACTCGCGGCACTGCGGAATGTTTTTCAGAAGTAGAGTTTGAAGTAAAAGGCGTAGCTTACCGTTCGTTTTGGAGTATGCGTCGTTCACGCGGAAAAGCGGATGGTAACTTACAAGCCGCGCAAGTGGAGCTTTCTGAAGTTGAAAGTGGCAAAGTTCTGGCTAATCAGATTAAGAAAAAAACAGAGCTGGTAGAAACTATTACGGGGCTCGATTTCGCTCGATTTACAAAATCTATGATGCTGTCTCAAGGTCAATTTGCCGCCTTCCTAAATGCTAAAGAGTCGGAAAGAGCTGAGCTATTAGAAGAGCTAACGGGAACTGAAATTTACGGACTGATATCAGAAAAAGTCCATGAACATTTCAGTACTGCCAAGCAAGAACTGGCTGAGTTAGAGTCACGAGCTCAAGGCGTACAGCTTCTGACTGAAGAACAGAAGAGCGAACTCCAGAAGTCACAGAGTCAGGTTCAAGCTTCAGTAGCTCAAGCTCGTTTACAAGTGGAAAACTGGCTAGCGCATAGAGCCTGGTGGGAGCAAGTTGAGAAAGAGAAAATCAATCTGACTAACGCAGAACTTGAGTTGAAGGGGGCAGAAAACGATAAGGTAGCAGCGCAGGCTGAATTGTTACGTTTGGCTCAAAGTGAACCAGCAGAAAAATTGCGAACGCCATTTACTCTTCTCCAAGACGCTCAATCGCAACAGAGCAAAATTGAGTTGCAACTTACGACCAAGCAGCTGCAATTAGAGCAGATCAATCAACAGAAAACGCTTGCTGAAAATAGACTCAATACGGTGAAAGCGAAACACGAAGAACTTCGATCTGCACATAAAACGCAAGAAAAACTGCTTAATGATCAAGTGATCCCTTTGGATAATCAACTGGCGACGTTGGCATCCCAACTCAGCAAGCTTGCAGAAGAGAAGGCGAAGTTAGAGCAGCAGTTGCAACACTTAACTCAAGGATCCACAGTATTAAACCAGCAGTTGATGGATTGTCAGAGCGCGTTAGAAGTGACAGCGCAGTACCAAGCGCAACATCAAAGTGATCGTGACGTAGCAGAGCAGCTCACTGGATGGAAGCAGCAACATAAGCAGTGGCAAGAGACTGAGAAACAAAAGCTGGAACAAGCGGCGCAAGAAGGAAAATTCGCAGCTGCGATTGCTTCAGAACAGGAAATTCTAGAGGGTAGCACAAAGGCTCAGTTGCAAGCCGATCTCGAATTGAAGCAGGCGAGTGAGCATCATGCTGCCCTGAATCAACAGTGGACGGTATTACTTCAATCGAGTGATAAAACATCTTTAGAGCGTCATTTAAGTCAAATTAGTGAAAAGCTAACATCTCGCCATACGTTGACCAATTTAAACAGTCAATGGCAGCAGTACAATAAAGAACGCAACGACAAGCAAGCTGATAATCAAACACTAGAGGCGAAGCAACAGCAGTTAAATTCGACTCGTGAACATCTAAGAACGCAATATCAAACTAAGAAGCAGCTAATCACTTCTCTTGAGCAACAGGTGGGGCAAGAAGAACATTTAGCTTACTACCGTTCATTACTTAAGCCGAACATGGAGTGTGCGCTATGCGGCTCTGTTGAGCACCCGAATGTGGATTATGCAAACCCGGATCAAACGTCAGATTTATTAGAGCAAAAGCGGAGCGTCGTTGCAGAGTTTGAAAAAATTGAACAGCAAGGGAAAGAGGTGGCCGTTGAATTAGACTCCATTGCTAGGCAGCTGAAAGACAACCTTGAACGCCTAGCATGGCTTAGTACTCAGTTGGATAACGTTCAGCGAGAGTGGCGAAGTCAAACGGCACGCTTAGAGCTTGAGTTAGACATTACACAGCTGGATAAGGTCGCAGAGTTAGGTTCGGTATTAGAGCAAGAGCATAAGCAGATAACCCAGCAACTTGAACAGCTATCACAATTAGAAAAGCAGTGTCATCAAGCTAGCCAAGCTCAGTTAAAAGCGGAGAACGAGCACAATCGCTGTGTTAGCCAAGTTCAATTGCACCAGCAACTTCTTGCAAATCATCAGCAAGCGCAGGCAGATGCGAATGAATCGTTACAGAGATTCGACGTAACATCAAAAGAGCAAATAGCAGTGCTGCTAGAGGCTATAGAAAGCTTAGGCTATCGCATTGATGATGTATCGAAAATTGCGAATTGGTTTGTGAATAAAGAGCAAGACGTTAAATCTTGGCAGGAAAACCAAGATAAGAAGCTTGAGTTAGAAAAGCAGATCGACGCTATTCAGATGGAGCAGAAGCATGGCCAACAGCGCAGTGTTGAATTGATATCTGAAACTCAACAACTGGTCAAAAAATCAGAAGCGCTGACACAGGAGAAAAGTGTCGCGACGCAACAGAGATATACCCTATTTGGTGACAAATCGGTCTCTCAAGAGCGCTCTAGTTTGCAGCGCAATATTTCTGATTCTGAAAATCTGCTTTCGCAACATTTGGCGACAAATAGTGACTTATCGCAGCGTTTTTCAACTATTAGTGGTGAGGTGAACTCTCTAGATGAGTCTCATAAATTGTCCGTTGAGAGTGTCGAGAGTAAGCAGAAAGAGTGGGAGGCATTATTGCAACAGAGCCCATTTTCAACTCAAGCAGATTTGGAAAAATCCTTGTTAAGTGAAGATGAAGTCAAGCGTTTGACCGATCTCAAATTGGGGTTAACAGCGCGATTTGACGGTGCTGGGGCACTGGTGAAAGCTGCACGAGAGAGATTGGATACCTTACAGCGTCATGAGCAAGCTACACAATGGAGCGCGATTGAGCTTGCTGTAGTCTTAACTGAATGCGAAGTCACTCAACAACAAGTGGAACAGTTGACTAAGCGTGAAGGTGAAATCAGCAATGAACTGCATTCAGACGCGCTTCGACGAGAAGGACAACAATCACTATTTGAACAGATTGACGCTTATCGAAAGCAGTATGATGATATCCAGTATTTACATTCGCTTATTGGTTCGCAGAAAGGGGATAAATTCCGCAAATTTGCTCAAGGGTTAACGCTGGATAACTTAGTGTATCTTGCTAATAAGCAACTGGATCGTTTACATGGTCGATACTTACTTCAACGCAAAGAGAGTGACGGTTTAGAGCTTGCTGTTCTGGATACCTGGCAAGGTGATTTATCACGAGACACCAAAACCCTTTCTGGAGGAGAGAGCTTCTTGGTGAGCTTGGCACTTGCGTTGGCGCTGTCTGATTTGGTGAGCCATAAAACCAGTATTGATTCCCTCTTCTTAGATGAAGGCTTTGGTACTTTGGATGCAGAAACGCTCGATATTGCCTTGGACGCTTTAGATAACCTGAACGCATCTGGCAAGATGATTGGGGTGATTAGTCATATTGAAGCGATGAAAGAGCGAATTCCTACTCAATTAAAAGTAACGAAAAAAAGTGGCTTAGGGGTAAGTGTTTTGGATAACCAGTATAGAAATTAATGGTTTGATAAATAAAGCATTTATTTTAAATATAAAAAAACACCTAGCTAATGCTAGGTGTTTTTTTAAGCCGATTCGGTACTGTATTTTATTTTAAGGTGTACCTTTTAAAAGCCAACTGACAGTTAGTTATTCTATCAATTTACATTCGATTTTAGTCTAGATATTGAGAATGCGGTACTGTCCGATCGGACAGGTTTGTAGAATGAGATTATTGCGCATTGTTGTATTTCCACATACAAGGAGATACAACAATGACAATACAAATCCATTCACACAACCTCAATGCAATACCAAAACATGATTACATCAACTTACTGAAATTGCGCTACAAAGTTTTTTCTGCCCGTTTACACTGGGATTTAGAAACCAGCGAAGAGATGGAAACAGACCAGTATGATGTTGAATTAGCTCACTATTTATACGCAATGGAAGACGAAGGTAGTATGGTGGGATGCTGGCGGATCTTACCGACCACAACGGACTATATGTTGAAGAACACCTTTCCCGAACTGTTGGGGGGGATCCGTGCGCCTGTTGATGAGAAGGTGTATGAATTAAGCCGTTTCGCGGTTGATAAAGACTTCTCGCGCAAATCTGGAGGTGTGAGTAATATCACGCTGAAGATGTTCCAATCTCTTTATTACCATGCACAAGACAAACAGATTGATTCTTATGTCACAGTGACATCTGCAGGAGTAGAAAAGCTGATTAAACGTATGGGGATCCCTTGTTCTCGAATTGGCGACCAAAAGGTTCATATGTTGGGTGACACAAAATCGGTCGCTTTGCATATACCAATGAATAATCACTACCGGGAGAGTGTAGGCGCTTAAACGACGTGTGTTTAGTCATCTAGATAGGTGAATGAATCGTCACTTTAGTTAGGTGATAAAGAAACAAAGCATGAGCACAAGTGATTAATCGCTTTGTGCTCATTTTTAAAGGATAGTGTTAACAGAGGATATTGTTAAAGTAGTGGGTTGATATAACCACCTAAAATGGCTTTAGTGATGGCTTGATATCGGTTGGTCGCATTAAGTTTTTTGCAGGCATTACTGATATGGAATTTCGTCGTACGTTCAGAGCAACCAATTATGGTCGCAATTTCCCAAGCGCTTTTCCCTTCCGCCGCCCATGTTAGGCACTGGGTTTCTCTAGCAGTGAGAACCGCTCTTGGTGCTGCATCATTATGACACTTTGCGATGTTGTGGATGTTATTAGACAGAAGGGGAACAATAAGCTGCGATATTTCGATGCTACGGTTTTGCAGTGAGTAGGATTTTACATCCGATGTTGCAAAACTAATCATACCAAACTCACCTCGTAGTCCATGAACGGGGATGCTGAAGCCTTTTTTGAGCCCGTTGCAGCGAGCTTCTTCAAATATCTCGTCGCCGCTATTAGTCAGTTCTTTGATTCTATCCCACTGGATTGGCAAGAAGTTATGAATGCTGTATTTCACAATAGGATCAACATGCATAAAACCAGATTGATCGTATTGTTCGCGCCAGGCAGGAGGATAGTTGTCAGTGAGTAAGGTTTCAGAGGTAGTCAGCGTTGGTTTTAAGGATAACCCAAATAAAAAATACTCATGATCAATGATGTTATTTAGATCAAATAACACACTTTCCAGTTTCTCATGACTTGAGATCTCTCGATTCTCTTCTATTAATCGAAGTATTTTCTTCATCAATAAATAAGACCTTGTGCCAAATATCAGAACTGATTAAATATAAATATATCAGTAATATACAGTATATGCACCTGTTCTGATAAAAAATCATTCCATATTGACTCTCACTGGCTCTTACTTGGTGACATCGATGAAGCATTAAGTGGTGTACTAGACGACTTCAATAGTAACGGAGTTCTCTTTTGCAAAGGCATCGATCTCTTCAGGGGGAGGTGTGTCCGTAATGATGATATCGACATCAGCTATTGTGCCCAGTTTTACCATCGCATTTCGGCCAAATTTAGTATGATCAACCCCGAGCAACACACAGCGGCTATTTTCGATAATAGCTCGTTTGACTCTAACTTCATGATAATCAAAATCAAGCAACGAACCATCGTGGTCGATGCCACTTATTCCTAAAATACCGAAATCTAAGCGGAATTGAGAGATAAAATCCAGTGTCGCTTCACCAGTCACACCACCATCAATATTTCTGACTTCACCACCGGCGAGAATGACTTTAAAGTCGGGCTTGGTCATAAGAATTGTCGCCACATTAATATTATTGGTGACGATCCTTAACTGTTCATGGTTCACCAAAAGTGCTCTAGCGATAGCTTCCGGTGTTGTACCAATATCAATAAATAGAGTGGCGCAGTTGGGGATATGTTTAACCAAAGCGGCAGCGACTTTCTCTTTTTCTGGCTGTAAGGAGACTTGCCTAGATTGATAAGATGAGTTTTCAGAGCTTGATGCTAGTGTTGCACCACCGTGATTACGTCGTAGCTTATTGTCATCTGCGAGCTCATTAAGGTCTCTACGGATTGTCTGAGGACTTACGTTGAATCGTTCGACTAAATCATCGGTACTAACAAAACCATGAGTCTGAACGAGTTCAATAATTTCTTGATGGCGTTTAACTGCTTTCACTAACCAACTTCCTTATTGCGAATATTCATTTTAGTGTACGCTGTGAAGGCGCAATTTCAATAACTTCGAACAAATTCACAGGCTATTGTGCTCGTCTTTGACGTGGATTCACATAAACGAAAGCAAAAAAGAAAATTTACATTGATGTTAAGCTGCACTCTTGGCAATAACGGCAACTTGCTTAGATGTTTTAATTTGTGAAAGAATAACGCCAGATATCACCAAAATACCGCCCATCAGATGATAGCTCTGGATTGTCTCTCCAAGCAGCGTCGAGGCTAACGTGACCGCTATGACAGGTAAAAGATTCATGAACATCGCAGTAGAATCAGCCCCGATGATTGCAATCGATTTTACCCACATCCAAGGTGCAATGACCGATGCCAGAATGGCGGCATAAGCGATCAAACTATAAGACGCTTGTGTGGGTAGTAACTGGTCACTGGTCAGCCAGAGTGGTGTCAGCATAATCACAGCACATAGCCCCTGCATGTAGATGAAAAGCCAGTTAGAGAAAGGCATTTTCCAACGCTTTAGAAGAACGCAATACACCGCATAAATGCATGCCGCGATCACCATTAAGCCGTCACCCTGAGTGATTTCTTGGCGGGTGAAAAATAGCATATCACCCTTCCCGAGCATGAAAGTTAGCCCTAAAAGCGACAGAACCCCACCGACAATGCTTAAGCCTGATACTTTTTTACCTAATAACGGGACGCTAATGAAGACACTAAGCAGTGGAACCAAAGAGATAATAAGAGACATATTTGATGCAGTTGTGGTGAGTCCTGCGTAGTAGCCAAGTGACTGATTCAATACCATGCCGAGTAGAGCAAGAAATGCGATCTTACGGATATAAGGTTTTATGGTTTTCCATTGGCGAATGAGCGATGGTAAGCAGAAAGGCGTTAAAAGAGCCATGGCAAAAAACCAACGGAAAAAGCTCATAGCACTAGGCTCTATTGCTGATGCCGCCAGTTTATTTACGATGGAATTGCCGCCCCAGATCACTACGGTAAAGAAAGGTAAGAGATAATTCATGTGATATCCATCGAGTAATTAATCGTTGGAGCTAGTGTATTTGGTCGCTATAATTATAAATATCTCCAGAAAGACATTCAGCGTGATAGGAAGACAATTTTGAAAAAAACGCCGAGAAAGCTGCACCGATCCTTATCAACGGAAAATGCACCATCAGATGTATTTATGAATTTTGAAGCGTTTTTGTCGAATACTGAAACAAGAACCCACAGCCACGAATGGGGGCAAGTTCAGTTGATCAGTGGTGGGATTTTGGAAATGGAAGCTGAAGGAACCCGTTTCCTTGCTCCTCCCCATTTAGCGATCTGGGTTCCCGCAAATGTGATGCATTGCAGTTATAATCGTAAGCCCCTCGACTACTGTTCACTGAATATTGCTCATCAGCTAACCGCATCGTTTCCAAACCAGACTAGTTTGATAAAAGTCACCCCAATTGTGTCTGCCATTATTGATGACTTACGACGTCGAGATGTCAACATTGCACAATCGGAATCTGACAAGCGATTGGTTCAAGTTTTGCTTGATCAACTGGCAACGGAAGAGGTTGAACACCACTTTCTACCGTCTAGCAATCATAAATACTTAGCGCCTATTCTTGCAGCGATAGAGGAGAACCCAACCGATGATATGTCACTCGCAGATTGGGCAAGCAGAGTTCACACCACGGAAAGAACGCTTGCTCGTTATTGCCAAAGCGAATTAGGGATGAGTTATACCGAGTGGCGATTAAGGGTGCGATATCTACATTCGATGGAGCTACTGCGCAGCGGTCAGTCGGTTAAAGAGGTGGCCTTAACTCTAGGTTACAACCAAGCAAGCCCTTTTATCACAATGTTTAAGCGATATTCGGGGTTCACGCCGGAGCAATACAAAAACCGTTTGCTGTAAGGGATTACACCAACGGTCAGGTTATTAAGAGATCTGTTTAGAGAAAAAGCAATGGGTATTCTTGAGGCGTTGGCGGAGAAGAGCGTTCTTTTAGTCTTCCATGGAATTAGCGGCCTATGGGGGATCATGGCCGCTAATTTTTATTTTTCAGGCGTTTCTAGTGCTCTGATGGCGACGTTTAATGCATTGTCGAAATCTGCCCTTTTCTCTAGTTTTCCAGAGCTTGCTGGTCCGAGTGCGTTTGAATATAACGTTCTTTGCTTATCTAAAGGTAGATCTAATTGATTATATAAATTTTGTCGAATTTCGGCGTGTTGTTCTGGTTCATTATTCGAAAGGTCTATCAGGGTATCGTAAATTAGAGTGGAAATGGTGTTCATCGTAATCCCTTAATTACTGAATGGGTTGCATATTCGTTATATCTGTAAATTCTCCGGACGTCTGCGATGTCAGTCACATAACAATGGGTCTCAGATTGATGTGTGACTTATAACATTCTTAGCCCCATATTCGTCCAACGATCAAAGCAATTAAGGGTAAGATGTAAGCACATGAGAGTGGTGCTTACTGTGTTGGCTTTAAACATTACCTTCTTGTACGGATTGAACTGGAACAAATAGGCTCGCTTATCTATAATGCCACTCCAAAATTTTATACCTCAGGAAATTATCCTTGGTTGATGTCGTTATTTTAGCCATTGCTCTCAGTATGGATGCGTTCGCTGTATCTATTGGTCTTGGAGCAAAACATATTAAAAATTCTAGAGCTTTAGCGCTTATGTCGGGAGTCTATTTTGGTGCCTTTCAAGGCGCGATGCCGCTCTTGGGTTATCTAGGTGGAAAGGGTGTTCTAGGATTTGCTGAGTCATATGCACCTTGGGTTGCTTTTCTCCTTCTTGTCGTGATTGGTGGTAAAATGATTCACGAATCGATGTCGGACGGAGCAGAGAAAAATATCCGTGATATAACCCATAAAGTGATGTTTTTTCTCGCGATAGCAACCAGTATTGATGCCATTGCAGCAGGCTTCACTCTTTCGGTTCTTGATGTTAATCCGATGATAGCGTGTGCTATTATCGGGCTAATAACCTTCGGATTTAGTTGGGGGGGAATTTTTATCGGTTCTAAATGTGGAACTTGGCTGGAAAGTAAAATGGAATTACTTGGAGGCGTGACACTTATACTGATAGGTATAAAAATTGTTTGTACATAACCGCAGACCGCTCTTTGCCTAATATCGATTTAGTATCTAGAAACACGATTGGATCGCTTCGGCTTCGCTTACTGATAAGTGATAATAAATTATCAGTAAGCGACGATGCAGCTAAAAGCATAATTAGTTAAATTGAATTACCCTACACTGAGTGCTCAATCAGGTAATTTAACCCACCCACAATGGCTGCGACTTGAGCTTTATTACACTCTTCATCTGTCACCTTCGGGCTATCAGGATAAACTTCTGTTGTTGAACCAAATTTGCAATTCGTCATTCCACCGCAAAGAGAAAGCTCAGTCATTGGGTAGTTGATGACTCCTTCTTGAGTGACTGGAGAGCCAATAATATTGCCGTCAGAATCTGGCGGAGCGATATGAGTCACTTTTCTTACTGAGTCTATGATTGCTTTTTGGAAGGCTTCAACAGGCTGTTCCGAATCTCCCACGGTATAAAACCCATCAGGCACCTCTTCTTCGATATACTCCACACCGTCGCGAGCAGCAAGTGCAGGCATAAATTCAGATTCATCCGTGTCTGTTGTTTCATGCAGGTCTATGTGCATGAGAAAATCAGTGTTGAGAGCGTTAACAAACTGCATCACTGATGCGGATTCTTCTGCTGGGCTATTGGCATAAAACGAACGGTTAGGATCGATAGCAAGTGGGTTCCAACGGTTAATCGTTTCGTAACCCCAAGGGCTAATACACGGCGTTACGACAAAATTGAAGCGGTCTAAATAGTGGTGAACCTGAGTTTGTAGAAAGGTCAAAGCCCCCTGAACACCACTGGTTTCATATCCGTGAACGCCGCCAGTGATTAAAATGGTCGGTTTTGAGGGATCCCAATTTTTAGTTTTAATCGCAAAAAGAGGGTAGCGGTCAGGGTCGTAGCTCAGTGCACCGTATTGTTCGATGTCAAAATCAGCGTTTAGTGCTGTGATTTTTGAAACCACTTCTTCTTGGTAAGAGCGTTTAATTGTGACTTGTTCACGCCATGCGTCTTTCTCTTTCTGCGTCCATTTGACGCCAGCGGTTCCGATTGGATAAAAGTATGAGCTTTGCATTGCCGAGCCTTGTTTTTGAGATGCTTGTTTTACGAGAGTAACAGCGGAAATGAATCGAGCAAAAGATTTTTTAAAGTGAATAGATTTCAGGGGCGAATCGGTGCGTAGAGGTGATGAATCTTGATAGTTGATAGTTGATAGCTATTGATTGTTCCGCTCAGCTGAATGCTAAGTCAATAAAAACGGCAATGAACATTATCGCTCATTGCCGTTATGTCTGAGTTGAATTCTAGATTAATTTAGCACAACGAATATTTACTTAACCGTCCAAGCAATGGTCTCATCAGCTCGGATTGGCACAACAATATCTTGTCCAAAAGGCATGGTTGATGCAACGGTCCACTCTGCTTTAACGAGTGTGACTGTATCGGTATTACGCGCTTGCCCATAAAAATCAGGGCCATTGTGACTTGCAAATGCTTCTAAGTTTTCAAGCTTGCCTTCTTGTTCAAAAACTTCAGCATACAGTTCTAGTGCGGCATGAGCGGTATATGAACCAGCACAGCCACAAGCGGCCTCTTTTTTACCCTTACCATGAGGGGCAGAGTCGGTTCCTAGAAAGAACTTTTTGCTACCACTGGTTGCGGCTGCAATTAAAGCTTGCTGGTGGGTGTTGCGTTTTAAAATTGGCAAGCAGTAAAAGTGAGGTTTAATTCCGCCAACTAACATGTGGTTGCGGTTATACAGTAAGTGGTGAGCAGTAATAGTTGCCGCAACGTTGTCGTTTGCACGGTTAACAAAATCGGCGGCATCGGCTGTTGTGATATGCTCTAACACGATTTTTAGGTTCGGAAAGTCATTCACAATTGGAGCGAGAACGGTATCTAAGAATGCCTTCTCGCGGTCAAAGATATCGACATCATGAGCCGTGACTTCGCCGTGAATGAGGAGCAGCATACCAACTTCTTGCATCGCTTCTAAAACCGGATAAATATTTTTAGCACAAGTGACACCAGAATCTGAATTGGTTGTCGCGCCAGCAGGGTAGAGCTTCGCAGCAACAACAGCACCTGATGCTTTTGCAGCACGAATTTCATCGGTAGTGGTATTGTCTGTTAGGTAAAGCGCCATCAAAGGCTTAAATTGAGCACTTGGCTTTTCTGCCATGATACGCTCGCGGTACGCTAACGCCATTTCAGTATCAGTGACGGGTGGGATGGTATTTGGCATGATCAAAGCACGGCCATTGTAACGGCTAATGTCTCGAACGGTGTCCGCAAGAACGTCACCATCACGAAGGTGAACATGCCAGTCGTCTGGACGAGTGATCGTAAGTGTTGTCATTTATAAGCTCCCACCAATGAAAATAGTTATGTGATTGGAGCCTAAATAGAGCGAAAAGTGTGAATGCAATCGCTTCCGTTTAGGCGACAGGATGATAGAGGAAATACTATTTGATTTCATCTTCTTTCTGACTTTTCCTTCGTATTTCTGGGATGACGGTGAATTCTTTTGTAAGCAGAAGTTTGTTAGCATGGCAAAATAGAAATGTTAGATACTGAACACAAAGGATAGGGTTAGTAATGTCATCTCAAAATACAACACCTCGCAGCAAAGTCACTCAACACACAGACTCCACCCCAACACTTACTCAAATTAATGTTTACCCTGCTAAATCTGTTGGAGGGATCTCGCTTTCAAATTCATGGGTAGAGAAGCAAGGTTTAAGCTTCGATCGTCGATTTATGATTGCGCTGTCTGATGGAAGCATGGTGACCGCTAGAAAATACCCAAAGATGGTGAAAGTGAAATCTTGCTTAGTCGCGGATGGCGTTATGTTTACGTACCCCGGAATGCCTGCCCTAAAACTGGTGTATTCGGAATTCAAAATGCAAGAGTCACCAGCACAAGTATGGAAAGATACCTTTACTGCATATACCACGACGGATAGTGCTGATGATTGGTTTAGCCAAGTTCTCGGATTGCGAGTAGAGTTTCTATTTTGTGGGGAGCAGTCTAATCGAGTGCGCGAAAAACTTGGCCATAATGTCAGTTTTGCTGATGGTTACCCTGTGCTTATTATTAGCCAACAATCATTAGATGAGCTGAACAGACGTAGTCCTGAATTTCACTCAATGGATCAATTTAGAACCAATTTAGTGGTGTCTGGTTCTGAGCCATTCATTGAAG
This sequence comes from Vibrio sp. 03-59-1, assembly GCF_013114135.1. Classification (NCBI taxonomy): domain Bacteria; kingdom Pseudomonadati; phylum Pseudomonadota; class Gammaproteobacteria; order Vibrionales; family Vibrionaceae; genus Vibrio; species Vibrio sp. 03-59-1. The sequence continues at coordinate 129,697 of NZ_VTYA01000001.1, read as the reverse complement.
ATAGTTGGAAGCGTATTCGTATAGGTGAAGTAGAGTTTGAAGCAGTAAAGCCTTGTGAACGCTGCATTCTGACTACCGTCGATGTGGAAAAAGGCGAATTCAGAACAACGAAAGAGCCGCTGAATACACTATCTCGTTTTCGCGCTAATGAGCGTGGCGGTGTTTTCTTTGGGCAAAACCTAGTGGCAAAAAATGAAGGATTGATCCAAGCCGGAGATGTAATCGAAGTTTTAGAAACCAAAGAGAAAGAGTTCTATCAAGATACTTCAAGCGGGAATGTTGGTGAAAATGAAGGCGTTGACGATCTTCAATTAGTCGCGGCAGAAGAAAAAGCGCTGCAATTGAGTGTGAATGGCTATCTGTTTGAAGGGAATAACCAAGATACATTACTGAAACAAGCCGAAAACGCTGGGTTGTCGATTATGAATAGTTGCCGTGCTGGCATCTGTGGTGCGTGTATGATGACGTTAGAGTCCGGCAAGGTCGATCATTTTGATGCTCCTGCTATACAAGATGAAGAGAGGAGCATGGGGAAAATTTTAGCCTGTTGCTGCGTCCCTAAAACTGATATCGAAGTGATCGATTAAGCTTCGTGTTCATATCTTGTGATTTAAAAAAGGCTAACAACGAGTGTTGTTAGCCTTTATGCTTTTTAGAGCTTAGAGCTTAGAGCTTAGAGCTTAGAGCTTAGAGCTTAGAGCTTAGAACTTAGAGCTAGTCATAGATCGTAGGAATTGGCTGACGCTTGTGTTGAGTCGCTTTATAAATATTCACTAGACGGTCGGTGACATCTTGTGAAACAGGCTTGCCTTCCAAAAAGTCGTCAATCTGTTCATAAGACAAATCCAAAGCATCTTCATCCGCTTTTTGTGGATCAAGTTCTTCTAAATCTGCGGTAGGCACTTTTTTCACTAACTGTTCAGGAGCACCTAAAGTTGCGGCTAACTCACGGACTTGGCGCTTGTTTAGTCCAAACAGTGGCGCCATATCACAAGCACCATCACCAAACTTAGTATAGAAGCCAGTGATGTTCTCAGCTGAATGGTCAGTACCAATCACTAAGCCGCCAACATAGCCTGCAATTTCATATTGCGCTGCCATTCGTGCTCGTGCTTTAACATTGCCTTTAACAAAGTCGATTTTTGCTGAGTCAGTTGGAAGAAGGTTCGTGCCTTCTAAAGCAACATGAGAAGCTGAATGTAACCCATCAACGCCTGCTTTAATGTTGACAGAAACAGAGTGACTCGGTTGAATAAAAGAGAGCGCTAGTTGTGCTTCATCTTCATCTTTTTGTTCACCGTACGGAAGGCGAACGGCAATAAATTGATAAGCCTGCGAGTTTGATTCTGTATTTAGGGCATCAATTGCCAATTGCGCAAGTCGGCCACAGGTTGTGGAGTCGACCCCACCGCTGATGCCAAGTACTAACGATTTACAACCCGATTGTTGTAGCTTGTTCTTGATGAATGCGACGCGGCGATCAATTTCAAAATGAGCATCAATTGATGGGAGAACACGCATTTCATCTCGGATGAGTTGTTCCATTAGAGTTCCTTTTCTGCAAGCAATATAAAAAATAGTGAAATTAGTAGTATCATACCGAATTCATTTGATTAAAAAACTCAATTTAATAGGCGAAAGTCAGGCATGAAGAAAATAGCAGTGTTTGGGAGTGCGTTTAATCCGCCAAGTTTAGGCCATAAGAGCGTTATTGATTCATTAACCCACTTTGATTGCACTTTATTGGTTCCTAGTATTGCCCATGCATGGGGCAAAACCATGCTGGACTATGATATACGTTGTGAACTTTTGGATGATTTTATCTCTGATCTCGCACTTCCAAATGTACTGCGTTCAACCGTTGAGCAAGAATTGTACCTACCGGGGAAAAGTGTCACCACTTTTGCGGTCTTAAATAGAATTCAAGAATTGTACCCACATGCCGATATAACCTTTGTTATAGGACCAGATAACTTTTTCAAGTTTTCAAAATTCTATAAAGCGGAACAAATAATGCATCGATGGTGTGTGATGGCGTGCCCTGAAACAGTCAATGTTCGCAGCACGGATATCCGTAATCGATTAATGGCTGGTGAGGCAATTGATGATCTAACCACGGTTTCGGTTAGTAAAAAGTTGCAACACAGCAATCTGTATTAGATAATTAAGCGCTAATCTAATGAGGTCCGATGACTATGCTAAAAAAGATGTTCATAGCTTCTATGCTAACTGTGGCTTATGCGCCATCGATTTATGCTGGGTGTGACTTTTTTAGTAATGAATCCGTCATGTTGGAGTCAAAATCCAGTTGGTGTGACTCAATAGCCAATGGCGTTGATATGATTAGCTCACAAGTCTCGACATTAGGAGGCTTGCTTGAAGAAGAAAAAATGCCGAATACTTACTGGGCAGAGTGGGCATTAAGGCCAGAAGATGAGCCTATCTTAACGAAAAATATATCTAGTAATTACATTGGTCTAGGCATTTGGATGCCAGATGAGTTGGCTGAAAATGAAAACCAAATGACCACAGAAGAGTGGCTGACTAATCACGGTTTACAGATCAGTATTGGCCTGGGTGAGAAAAAAAGCGGTGAGCCTAGAATGCGTTTTGATTACCGTTGGCATGAAGTTTATCAAGGCGATGTCATGATGCAGATCGAACTGCCATTTTAGACTTTCAATGATCTAATAAAGCCGCTAAGAGGAGAGCCTCTCAGCGGCTTTTTGCTATCTAAAAGAATGCTTAAACTAAAGGAATGTTTAAAGCTCACTTCCAAATACAAGCAGACATAACTGCTCAAACTCTTCTTCTTTACCGGAGAAAAGTTGCTCAATAATAAGTGCTTTCTTTTGACCAGATTGAAGACGCTTTTTGCTCTCGCGCATTGTCATGACTAAGATATTTATCTGCTCTAGATCAGAACTCTTTCCAGGCTCCCATTGATTAAACTCACGACTTAGCTGAGTTTCAATTAACGTTGGCTGAAGGGAGAGAACTTCCTCTTTAAGTACCGCTAATAGATCTTTCTCATGCTGTGGAGATAGCTTCTTTTGAGTTAGCTTATTTAATACGGCACGTGAGAGTTCTGATAAGCGAACTAAACCCGATTGAGTTGGGAACTTGTCAGTAAGCCGAATTGAAAAATCAACACGTTGAATATGAGTATTTGGAAAAAAAGTGATTGAAGTTAGGCAATCAAATGGCACCCAGATGGTTTCCCCTTGTTCAATAGCGTATTCAGTTTTTCCAAGCTTAATTAAGAGCAGGCCACTTTGGACGGTGATTAAACTATGCTTGAGCACTTTTTTTCTTGGGGTAATGACCAAGTAAGGGTAGCTAGTGTTCTGGTGTTCAATCGCGTAATTCATAGTGTAAACCTAAATTTATGGGGCGATAAGATTAACGGTTATGATCAAAAATTCCAACTATAAGTCTGATATTTGGAGATAATCTGGTCTGACCTTGTCAAAAGTATGGACTATGTAGCTGCGAGTGTCGTCAACAATGCGTAGAATGAAGAAGCTTTTTTATTTGATGTAGTGAAAAATGACTTCTAATACCGATCTTTATGCTGATATCCGTCCTTACAATGATGATGAGATCCCAGCTGCAATTAATCGTCTCATTAATGACGAAGAGTTTATCAATGCTATTCTAGAACATCGATTTTCAAATCACGCGACTTGGTTTAAAACTTTAATGAGTCCTGTTTTGCGTGTTTACCTGAAAGTTAAGTGGAGTAAATACCGTTCTGTTGATGCTATCCAGCTTGAAGTAAAAAAGTATTTAAAAAATACTCTGAATACGACAACGGATGGGGTGACTTACTCTGGGCTTGATGCTTTAGATAAAGATACGGCTTATTTATTTGTGTCTAATCACCGAGATATCGCGATGGATCCCGCTTTGGTCAACTATGGTTTGTATCAAGAGGATCACAGAACAGTTCGTATTGCTATCGGTGATAATTTATTAAAAAAACCGTGCGCCGCAGACCTCATGAGGATCAATAAAAGTTTTATTGTGAAACGTTCTGCAAAAGGACCTCGTGAAATGATGAAAATGCTTGGGCAGCTTTCTTCATACATCAAGCACTCATTAGAGACTGGAAATTCTATTTGGATAGCGCAAAAAGAGGGGAGAGCAAAGGACGGGAATGATTTTACCGATCCTGCGATCCTAAAAATGTTTCATGTGGAAGGGCGTAAGCAAAAAACACCTTTTTCAGAATATGTAAAATCACTGAAAATTGTGCCAGTTTCAATATCGTACGAAAATGATCCGTGTGATATCGCTAAAGCCCGTGAGCTATACGAAAAAGCGACACATGGCGTTTATGAGAAAGGTGAGTTTGAAGATATCGAAAGTATCATTCAAGGGATCATTGGACGTAAATCTCGTGTACATGTCGCATTTGGTCAAGTGATCGAAGATGATTACGAAACGCCTGAAGCATTAGCAACGGAAATTGATCGTCAGATACACCGCAATTATAAATTATTCCCGATTAACCTTCTGGCTGAAGGTAAGGAAGATAGCTCAATAACAGAGGCGACCCGTAGAGATTTTGAATCAAAATTGGAGCAACTTCCATTGGGGGCGCATCAGTATTTGATTGATAGCTACGCAAACCCGGTGAAGAATCAAGCATAAGAAAGAGAGGAGCGATAAACGCTCCTTTTTTCATATCTGAGACAGATTATTTTGCAACGGCGCCACCTAGATTGAGTTTTGATGGCCATTTTGAAATACGATTGCCACCCAGAAATATGTTACCTTTAACGGTCATAATATCTGGAAACTCGGTAAGACCAGATCCCCCAATATACAGGTCTCCATCTACCTCTAATCCGTTAGGTAATGCGGTCAAAGGCGTTCGGATTAGGCTTAAATCACCTTTTACTTTCAGTCGATTCGGTAATTTGGTTAGCGGTGTATCGGTTAGGTTGAGGTATCCGCCAACTTTAACGCCTTTGGGCCACGACTGAATTTGTGTTCCAATGAAATTGGCGTACCCTTTTATAGACGTACCAGCTTTAATTTGTTTTACCATGCTATTTGAAGCGTCTAAGCTACCAAGGACCTTTAAACCAGCAGGCAAGCGAGTGATACTGGTTTTTGCAATATTAAGATTACCCTTAACTAATAAATCATTTGGTAGCGAGGTGTAAGGTTTATTGCGCAGGTAAAGATTGCCATAGTTATCTAAATGGTTCAGCAGTTGGTAGGAATCTAAGGGTGCGGAATGGATCGCTTGTGATGCGAAAAGCAGAGTGGTGGCAAGTAATATCGTTTTGTACATCAGGGGAGCCTACTTTTCGGTTGCTATCGCTATTGGCTGTAAGCAATAAATATCTATATAGAGTAGTGTAATGAAGTTTTTAAACAAAATCATACTATTTACTGGGATCAGTTTATGTACCAATGCAGTGCAGGCCAAAACCGTTTCAACTCCCAGCGCCGCTCTCATCATAACTGAAGAGTTGGGACAAAGAGTCTGCTATTTCGAAGATAAAGCCTATACCATAGGTGCTGTTATTCAGGTTTCAGATATTTTACTTGAGTGTGTTGCTGAGAAGAGTTTTGAGACCAATGGAGCGTTGAAATGGGTGAAGTTAGACGTTAAAAACGAGCAATAGTGCTCGTTTTATTCGTGGATCTCAGAATTAACGTCTTAAAGAACGAGTCTTTAATTCAAAAATAAGCTTTTCAGCACTTACTTCAAATTTAAAGCGGGCTGTTAGCTCTGTTGACTCATCAGTAGATTTCAAAATGTCATGCTGTACATTTTTGCATACACCTTGGGCTAAACTTAAGTACTTAGCAAACTCAGCGTCCAGTAGTTCTTGGCTAGTTGCGCTAATCATTACTTCAGATACATCATCGCCTTCTTTAATGATAAAACCGATTTCGCCCGCACAGCCACATGCTTCACATACTTCAGTTTCTTTTAGATCAATACTCATAACAAATCCTCTTACAAAATATGAGGCTATTCTAACGAGCAAATGGAGCGACATCTAGAGAAATGAATGATTCTTGTCTATTTAATGAATCGTATGCTATGTTATTTATTAAAGCGGTGGCTTTCTGTACATAGTCGGTTTGTGGTTAATACATGTGTGATCTTAGTCACATTACTGAATGGAGCTATGTCACCTAAAGGTTAGAATGTTAGACAGTTAGTTGCTTCATGAAGGATTTTATAAGATTATCTATGTGCAGAATAGTATTTCTAAAACGAATTAATATTATGGCTTTATATTGTGATCGATAATGTAATTTATTTATATGAAACTTATTGATTACATATTACTCTGTTACGAAGTTTGTTTTAAATGTTAATAATGTTATTGTTAACATCGCAGATAGAAATGTTTTTCTCATATTGATTCTAGGGTTTATTTGTAATACTGCTTAATGTTGTGCTGTTACTTTCTGAAAAGCAGGTAGTAAATTTAAGCTTGCAGTTTATTCTATAAAGAACATAATACGGATAATTACTTTCATGCTGGTTCAGGCAATTGAATTAGATGGATTTACAAAAAAGAAGAGCGTTAAACCATGCCAAAGCGTAGTAAAGAAGATACTGAAATCACAATTCAGAAGATTATGGATGCTGTTATCGACCAGCTATTGAGATTGGGTTATGACAAGATGTCTTACACAACTCTAAGTCAACAGACGGGCGTTTCTCGCACTGGTATTAGCCATCACTTTCCTAAGAAAACTGACTTTACCGCAGCATTAGACGGTCGCATTTTTAAAATGTTTATGGAACATATTGAGTTCGATAAAGATCTTGAAGGCTTTTCAAAAAGCTGGCTTGTTGCTTTGGAAAATGCAGAATTCTTAGCTATTTTACGCTTGCTTTTCCACCATGTAGTTGTATCAGAAAATGCTCATGAATTTGCAGCAAATGGTATTGACCGCTTATACAAACTTGCTGAATCACAATTTGGTTCTGAAAGCTCTAAAGAGCTAGAGTGGCTATTGGGTAAATCTCTGGTTCAAATGAGCAAATAAGCCTGATTACATATTAAAAAAGCCTCATATATTGAGGCTTTTTTTCTATTTAAAGAAAGTTATATTGAAATTAACTTGTTATCAATAAAATGAGTTGTTTGGATACTGGCTAGAAATTGTGAGTGTATGACTTATTTGTGTATGCATATACAATTTAAGTAGTTGGTTATTGTTATTATAGTCATTGAATTTTAAGTGAGTTCTTGAGGTGAAACCTGTAAGCCGTGATTGGGATGAATTCTGTTATCCATTTATTTACGAAGAGAGTCCTGTTTGTGATTTCGAAATAATCGCAGATGAACTGTGCAGTCGTGTTGGTTTTGTGCTCTCTATGGAGCTTGATGATTATTCGCGTGATTTATTGAGCCGGGTTCAACCTAATATCTATCATTTGAATGGTTCTGTCCGTGGAAAACTGGCTATTTCTGTAAATGAGCTGGAAGAGTTGAAAAAAGATTATGTTCAACTGAGAGAAAAATTAGACGGAGGCTTTAAAGGCTTTGTGTTACCAGGTGGTCATCCAATCGCAAGCCAGTTGCACCTTTGCCGATGTCAGGCAAAAAAGATTGTTAGAGCTCTGGTTAAGATCGAGCATACTAGTAGTAAGAGCCCCGATCCTATTCTATTTAAATACGCTAACTTATTGGCGAATACAATGTATGCACTTGCCTCTTACACCAATCAGATTACAAAGTCGCCAGAAGTTGAGTTTGTTAGCCGTAGTTATAGCATGCCAAAAAAATAGCCTTAACAAAGGCTAAGGCTATTTTGTTGAACATTAAATCTAATGATTAGCTTGTCATTGCTGCGGATTCTAAGTTCTTAGCGCCTCGTAACATCGCTTCAATTAGTTCACCAGCATTAAACTTTTCTAACGCTTCATGTGCTCCTACTTGCTGCGCCCTATCGACACAAATTTCGCTAGAAAGGGATGTATGTAATATGCGGTAAGATTGGTTTAGAGAGGGATCATTTTGTACTTCGAAGGCTAGCTCATAGCCGTCTAAACCGGGCATCTCTATATCACTTACGAGAAGTTCAATAGGGGTATTGTTTTCAGCTTGCTCTTTCATGACTTTTAAAGCATCAAGGCCGTTATTACAAATTTTGTATGGAATATTAATACTATCTAAGGCATCGGAAAGCTGCTTGCGGGCAATGGATGAATCGTCTACCAGCAAAATATGCAGCGCTTTTAGTCTTTCTCGTTCAATATCGGTGAGCATTGGAATTCGAGCTGAGTCATACTGTGGGTAGATTTTAGATAGCAATAATTCTACATCTAACAGCTGGACGATGTTGTCTTCAAATCGGGTGATTCCGGTAACAAAGACATTATGTCCAGTTACGGTTGGTGGCGGCTCAATAGATTTCCAATCACACTCTATTATTTTGTCGATAGATCGCACCATAAATGCAACCACAGTTCGCAAACAGTCGGTGACAATTAGGAAGCAATTTTCATACTCTTCTGGCTCTATTGGACGAAAACCAATCGCTGCGGACATATCAATGACAGGCACGGTTAGCTCTCTGATGGTGATAGTACCAATAACATGATGATGAGAGTATGGGATTTTTGTCGTTGGCATATAAGGGACAATTTCTCTTACCTTAAGCGTACCAATGGCAAAGCTTTGCTTTAATGATAGCTTAAACATTAGCATGCCTTGCGATTGGTTAGCCTTACTCTTTGGTCGAGCCATATATATCCACCTACATTAAAATATTCTTATGCAATCTTATCTGATCATAGCTTAACGGCAACTTAAGTCTTAATATTTATGCGTTTTTATTGCGTCTACTCAAATTGGCTAGGTAACGATGAGTGAAGATTTAGAATTGATGAGGTAAAATGGCGTATCGCAACACTTTGAGATTAATTATGGCTAGATCAGCAGCAGCGCTCCACATTTTGGTGAAGCATAAAGAACAAGCAGAAGACATTATCAAACAGTTAAAGAAAGGCGCAAAATTTCAGACGCTTGCAAAAAAATTCTCCACCTGTCCGTCAGGTAAAAAAGGAGGGGATTTAGGGGAATTTCAAAAAGGGCAGATGGTCCCTCAGTTTGATAAAGCCGTATTCACTGGTGAAATCTTAACGCCACTATTGGTAAAAACAAAATTTGGTTGGCATGTTATTAAGGTTTTATACCGAACGTAATTTGATTGAAGTCATCTATAACGAAAACTTAAGAGCATAGAGGTAATTCTATGCTCTTTTTTTTGCCGACGTGTTGTTTGATTGTTTATGTTCCCCCATTTACGACTACAGCTATGAGTGATAAAGATCACAGCTTTTGCTTTGGCTATTAACTGATCCCTAAAATACTTTACGTGGTAGTAAGAGGTCTTCATAAACATCATGAAAAGGAATGGTGTAAGGGCGTTTGTGCGGGTAATTAATTATTCTTTCAATATATCAAAGTGTTATGTCTATTTTTTTTAGAGTGTGCATAGGGGGAAGTGGAAAGCTGAAGCATGAATTATCCAGAATTTCATTCCGTTAACCTTCTACGCCCTAAGGTATCCTCCGGGGTCGCATTGCAAAAGGGGGAGGGAGATTTCATTGCTGATCATATAATCGTTGCATTGTTTGGGCTTGTATTCATTTTTAACCTTGTATGTATAGGTTGAAGCCCAAGAAGATAGGAGAGAAATTATGACGCATTCAGTAGTGCCGAAGCAGAAGAGTAGTGATGTGATTTTACATGCATTCGATTGGACTTATTCAAACATCGCCCTTCAAGCTAGTACCATCCATTCTTTGGGTTACAAATCAGTGTTGGTTTCACCGCCAATGAAATCAGCGAGAACGGCTGAAGGTACGAAATGGTGGCAACGATATCAGCCTCAAGATTACCGAATTATTGACAACCAACTTGGCAATACACATGACTTTAAGGCGATGGTTGATGCTTTAAAAGCACAAGGCATACGAACCTATGTAGACGTGGTCTTCAATCACATGGCTAACGAATCTAAGCAGCGATTAGATCTGCAATACCCTAATGCAGCGGATATGGCGGAGTATGAAGAGAGCAATGGACGTGTTGAAGAATTAAAACTATTTGGCGATCTCTCTAAGCCGCTGTTTGATGAAGATGATTTTGTTGAAGCGTTCGGTATTGAGAATTGGAAAGATAAGTGGGAAGTGCAAAATGGTCGTATATCAGGCGGACCACAAGATCCCGGCTTACCGACTTTGCGCGTGAGCGATTATGTTGTAACTCAACAGCAGAATTACCTTAAAGCTTTAAAAGCTATGGGTGTTAAAGGCTTCCGAATTGATGCGGCTAAGCACATGTCAATTGAGCATCTTAAAAGAGTATGGACTGAGGACATAACTAAAGATATTCATATTTTTGGTGAAATAATTACAGATGGTGGTGCGACTGAAGAAGAGTACGAGATTTTCTTAAAACCTTATTTAGAAGAGACTCGTTTAGGGGCGTATGATTTCCCTCTTTTTAAAACCATTCATGATGCGTTTGCTCCGAAAGGCAGTTTGAAAGCTTTGATTGACCCATACTGCTTTGGCCAGGCGTTGTCACACCGTCGAGCGATAACGTTTACGGTTACTCATGATATTCCAAACAACGATGTCTTCCTTGATTTGGTGATGGATGAAGCAAGTGAACACTTGGCTTATGCATACATTTTAGGTCGTGATGGGGGCGTCCCACTTGTCTACACAGATTTAGATACTAGTGGTATCGTAAATTCAGAAGGAAAACCACGTTGGCAGGATGCTTGGCGCTCAGAAGCAATGATGAATATGATCGGGTTTCATAACCAGGTTCATGGTGAAAAAATGTCAGTGATCGAAGCAAATGACGACATGATTGTATTTTCTAGAGGGAAGAAAGGCCTGGTGGTGATCAATAAGTCGGTTCGAAGCCAAAGTTTGCTTGTTCCTTGGGGCGCTGATGTGACCGATTTAATGACTCGTGAAACATTAGAGAATATTGGAGGAAAGTTAAGCTTCGATATTCCAGCAAAATCCTGCATGATGCTAGTTAATAGTTAATAGTTAATAGTTAATAGTTAATAGTTAATAAAAAACGAGGCATTAAGCCTCGTTTTTGTGTATCTAACCAGCTAGCTTTACTTAAACAATGAACTTATTAAGAAGCTCGTCTTGCTGTCTTACATTGCTGATTTGTACTTGCATTGCGGCATTTGCTCCTTCTGCTGCATCTGCCACTAGAGTGGATAAATCCTTAATTTTCACGGTATTGTTGTTTATCTCTTCCGCAACTAAGCTCTGTTCTTCTGCCGCAGAGGCTATCTGGATATTCATGTCTGAAATCTGCTCGATTGCACCACGAATTCGCTCAAGAGAACCATTGGCTTGCTGTGCCTTCTCTACCGCTTCAATGGCTGTATTTTTACTTTGATTCATCGCGTTAGACACTGAACTTGCCCCTGCTTGAAGTTGTTCAATCATACTGCGAATTTCAGTGGTGGATTGTTGAGTTCGCTGAGCAAGAGTTCTCACTTCATCTGCTACAACAGCAAATCCACGGCCAGATTCTCCTGCCCGCGCGGCTTCAATGGCAGCGTTAAGTGCAAGTAAGTTTGTCTGGTCAGCAATGTCATTGATTACTTTAAGAATGGTTTCGATGTTATCTGTTGCTGATTCCAATACTTGTACTTCTGAAACGGCTTCATCAATACGAGCCGACAAGTTATCAATTGCGACCGTTGTGTCACCAACAATGGTATTGCCTTCAATGGTTGCTTCATCAGCGTCTTTCGCTGCGGCGGCGGCACCTTGAGCATTGTTTGCGACATCTGATGACGTTGTGGCCATTTCATGCATCGCTGTCGCAAGTTGTTCAAGCTCTTGAAGCTGGTTTTGCATTGCCGATACCGATTGTTCAGCACCGCTTGCTGTCATTTCCGTATTGCTCATTATCTCCTTACCGATCGTTTTAGATTGAGTAATTTGCATCTGCAGCGTTTCGGTGAAGGTGTTAAAACCTTGGGCAAGTTGAGAGAATTCTTGGTCAGTATTGGTATCTAGGCGTTTCGTTAAGTCACCTTGACCGGAAGCAACGTCTTGGATTGCATCATTCAGTACTTCTAATGGTTTCATTAATGATTTGATCAGTATTAGGAGTATTGCAATGCTGAGCACAAGCGCAATTAAAGTGTATAAAATGGAGCTATCACGTAAGTCGTAAACTGCTTGGAAAGCAATACCTTCATCTAAAATTGCTCCGACGTACCAATCTTCGCCGGGTACTTTAGAGAAATCGACAGCAAACGTTTTACCATCAAGATCGACATATTGCGGTGACTCTTTGATGCTCACATTTGGTAAATACTCGCTCATCGGTTTACCATTCATACTGCTTTCAGGGTGAGCAATGGTGGTTCCATTTTCGGATACTAAAAATAGGTAACCGGCATCAAATAGGGTCACTTTATTTACTATTTCTGCAAGTCCAGCCAAGCTTACGTCGTAAAAAATAGACCCGATGAAGTTACCATTCTCACGTACAGGAGTCGCAATAGATACGAGGATCTCATTGGTGGCGGAGTCTGCGTAAGGGGCGGTGATGATCAGTTTATTTGCTTGTTGTGCTGCTTTGTACCATGGGCGAGATCTTGGGTCCCAACTGCTACCAGGATTCCAGGAAGGATCATTATTAATATTGGAACCATCATTTTCAAATCCTAACCCAACAAGGAGAAACGTATCTTTGACTACTGGACGGGTAATCACATCGGAAATGTGCTGAGGTGACAAATCAACTTCAAGCATGCTTGTGGAATAGGCGGCGATCGCTTTACGGTTATTAATTTCGGAAGCTACGGTATTTTTAACGCCATCAATGATTTCTATTACACTTTCGTTCACTTGTGATTGAACTTCAGATTGCATAGTGAAGTATTGTTTTGCGGTTAATAACGATACGGTAACCAATAATAAGATGGATGAAGCGGCAACAATTTTGTGGCTGAATTTCATGTCATGTCCTTCTGAAATTTCATTCTCTATCAGTGTTATAGTTAGAAAACTCAAGAGTAGCCAGAAATAGTTACAACTTTAGTTGAGTTCTTTGATATGAGTAATGATTGGTTGTTGTTTCATATATTATTGTTATAAATACAAAAAGCGAGTGAATGACTCGCTTTTTGTGTGAGTTAGCCAATAAACTAAACGATGAATTTGTTCATGATTGAATCTTGCTCTCGAACATTTTCAGTTTGAACTTGCATCGCAAGATTGGCACCATCTGCGGCTTCTGAAACTTGTGTGGATAGATCTTTGATCTTCACTGTGTTGTTATTGATCTCTTCTGCCACCAAGCTTTGCTCTTCTGCTGCTGATGCTATTTGAATATTCATATCAGAGATTTGGTGAATCGCATCTCTAATCTTATCTAAAGCCCCATTGGCTTGCTGTGAACGCTCAACAGCCTCAAATGCCGTATCTTTACTTTGATTCATGGCATTGGAAACTGAACTAGCACCCGCTTGTAGCTGTTCGATCATACTTTTAATTTCAGTCGTCGATTGTTGAGTTTTTTGCGCTAATGTTCTGACTTCATCTGCGACAACGGCGAAGCCACGTCCGGATTCTCCCGCACGAGCAGCCTCAATTGCAGCGTTGAGTGCAAGTAGGTTGGTTTGATCGGCGATGTCATTAATGACTTTTAGAATTGTTTCAATGTTATCCGTCGCTGATTCCAGAACTTGTACTTCCGATACGGCTTCATCAATACGGCTCGATAAGGCGTCGATAGCAGTAGTCGTGTCTCTGACTACTGATGTCCCTTCCTGAGTTGCTTCACCTGCCACTTTGGCGGCTTCTGCTGCGCCTTGGGCATTATTGGCTACATCTGATGAGGTTGTCGCCATTTCATGCATTGCGGTTGCAAGTTGTTCAAGCTCTTGAAGCTGAGTATTCATCGCTTCTGCTGAGGCTTTCGAACCTGCAACTGTCATTTCAGTACCGCGCATGATCTCTTCACCTATCGCTTTAGATTGAGTGATTTGGCGCTGAAGAGTTTCGGTGAAAGTATTGAAGCCTTGTGCAAGATCTGAAAATTCTTGATCCGTGTTGGTGTCTAGTCTCTTCGTTAGATCACCTTGACCTGACGCAACATCATTAATTGCAGCGTTTAGGGCATCCAATGGGCGCATAAGGAATCGGATAAGTAAGGTCAACGCGATGATACTTAGAATTAAACCGATAATAGTGAACAGAATTGAGCTGTCGCGCATCTCTTTGATTGATGCGAAAGCGATGTCTTGGTCTATGATTGCCCCAACATACCAATTTTCACTTGGGATAGATGTAAAACTTATCATGAAGGTTTTACCATCAATCTCAACGTTTTGAGGTTGCTCAGTCAATGTTGCCTGAGGAAGGTAACTTGATAGTTTTTCACCATTATTTTTAGCATCTGGGTGAGCAATGGTTGTGCCATCGTCTGTTACAAGGAATAGATACCCAGCGTCGAATAAATTGACTTGATTGACCAGAGTTGCAAGGTTTGTTAATTCTAGATCATAGAACATGCCAGCAACAAGTTGGCCATTTTGCTTAACAGGGGTCCCGACTGAAATGATCACGTTTTTACTTGATGCATCAACATAAGGTGCAGTGACAACAAGGTGCCCTTTTGATTTGGCGTCTTTATACCACGGTCTCTGGCGAGGATCGTAATCAGAGCCAGCGTCCCAGTTATCGTCGTTCTCTATTACAAAGCCATTCTTTTCATAGCCATAGCCGATGGCTAAAAAGCTGTTTTTTAACTTTGGTGTTTCAAGAATCGCCTGAACATAGTCGTGATTGTTTGGAGAGATCTCTAGAATTTCGGTTGTGCTCTGGGCTAGAGATTTTTTTGCTTCCATCTCTGATACAACCGTATTTTTGACCCCTGCCACCAGTTCATTGAGGCTGGAGCTAACACTTGACTCAACTTCCGCGCGAACGGTATATAACTGTTTTATTGACAGCAAGGAGACGGTAACGAGTAATAATGCCGATGAGGCCGCTACAACTTTGTGACTAAACTTCATAAAAATCCCTCTTTAAATAAGCCAGTAAGTAATCCGTTATTCTTCTTATTATGTAATTGTATCGGCAAGTATGAATGAAACTTGATTGGATATCGCTATCAATTCCACGAAATAACAGCATGTGTGAGCTACGCCTCTGAATGGAGTACTATTAATATGTGAATTTCGTTCGAATAAGATGTAATTGTTACGATAAATACCTAGTTAACTGAGATATTTATGCGTATATGCAGTTACTTAATTGAAATTTTAGATATGTATATAGCTCGCGAGAACTAGTCTTTATATAATATTTTACGGATACTAGCCATTAGAGGTGTGATTTGGTTTTTTTCGGCCATAAATTTGTTTTTTATAATAAAAAGCCCCGCATTAAGCGAGGCTCTAACTAACTAACTAACTAACTATCTTTCTTGTCATATTTCATTTAAAAGATGAAATGGGCTACACCAGCGATAACAGGAAGAGTTATTAACGTACGCAGGATAAAGATAATGAACAGTTCAAAGATATTGACTGGGATACGGCTACCTAATAGCAGGGCACCAACTTCAGACATATAAATAAGTTGAGTTACTGACATTGCAGCAATGACAAATCGAGTCATTTCGTTGTCGATCGACGCCGCAAGAATCGCGGGAATAAACATATCAGCAAAACCAACGACGATGGTTTCAGATGCCGCAACCGCTTCTGGAATGCCTAACAGCTCTAAGAAGGGAATAAATGGTTGTCCAAGTACAGAGAAAATAGAAGTGTACTCAGCGATAACCAATGCAATCGTACCTAAACCCATCACCACAGGCAGTACGCCGAATACCATATCAGCAGCATTGCGTATGCCTTCACCGAATACAGATTTAACTGAAGTGACTTTACTTGCTTTATTCAATGCTTGCTCTAATCCCCAAGAGAAAGAGGTGTGGCCCGCAGGAATAGCGTCTGCGTCTTTATCTGGTACAGAGCCATCAATGAAAGTGTTCTTTTTCATTGATAATGGAGGCAGTCGAGGAATAATGATTGCAGCCACGAAACCCGCTAAGCAGATTGCCGCATAGAATGGTAAGAAAAGGTGCTCTAAGTTTACTTGAGCGATAACAACTAAGCTAAAAGTAATAGAAACCGCTGAGAATGTGGTACCGACAACCGCCGCTTCACGTTGAGTATAGAATTTGTTTTCGTACTGTTTGCTAGTTAGAAGAATACCAACGCTGCCATCACCTAACCAAGAAGCCATACAGTCGATTGCACTTCGACCTGGAAGGTTAAACACAGGACGCATGATTTTGCTTAGTAGAGTACCGAACAGCTCTAGTAGACCAAAGTTAAGTAAAAGTGGAAGGAGCAAACCAGCAAAAATGAAGACTGAAAATAGAGTAGGTAGCAACCCTTCAAGAACCAACCCGCCAGTGTTCTCTTCCCAGATCGCTTCAGGACCAAACTGGAAAAAAGTCATTAGAACCGCAACACCACCGATCACTCTAACTGCTAGCCATAATAGAGAAGGGTTAAATAGACCGTTTAAAAAGCTATGATTAACAATAAATGATGGTTTAATCAGTTTGGTCAGTACAGAGGCAATAGACATGAAAACGATGATCATCGTTATCATCGGTACTAAGGCGTCACCAAATAGGGCTTGGATTGATTTGGCTAATACTGCAACAGGAATGGTGAGATCCCCATCATAACTAATTGGCGCCATGAAAAGGAACAAACCAATTAGTGAAGGGATGAAGAACATCCAAAAATTACTCTTTTTTACTGGTGCTTCCGTATTTTGCGTATCGTTTATCATCATAATCTCAATTACTACTAGTCAACAAATGCCGAATCCTTGGCATAAATATTCACTAAACATCCGTATTTACTCAATGGAAGAGAGATTACCTAGCTTTGCATAGCATTGCAATACTATGCAGGAATATTGGCTAAATATTCAAGATTAAAGATTGATAGAGTTCGTATTTTGAGCGATTTGTTCTGTTTGTGTTACAAGTGTATTTGTGGTGTTGTTTTTCGATGGTTTTGATGTGAGCTTGTTAACATACAGGAAGATGGAATAGCAAAATGCAATGATGAATGCAAAAGTAGCCGGAAAAGCAAGTGCATATAAATCAAAATGTTTGAATAATGCTGCTCCTAAGGTTCCTCCTGAAACAAAGCCAGCAATAATGAAAAGAAATAGTGTTGCCTTTCTGCGATCAAAAGGACGACCTTTTAATCTCTCTCCGATCATTATCCCAAGGTCAGTGATGAGACCGGTCATATGAGTAGTTCTAATAATCGCGCCACTATAGGTTGTGATCATCGCATTTTGTAGTCCGCAAGCGGCTGAAGCAAAATAGTGCCCTGTTAATGAGCCATTGACCAATACATACAGAGCGGTAAATAGTAGTGCTCCTTCGGTACATAGAGCAATGCCATAACGACGCCCACGTTTTAAAGCGGTACTTTCAATGTAGAAACCACTAATGGCAGCACCAAGCATAAAGCTCAGTACGATAAACAGTAGATGTAGAGTTAGGTCGTTAGCGTTGTAAAGGCTTGAGCCCAAAAGTGTCACAGTACCTGAAAGGTGGGAGATGGATTGATGCTGGAATCCCATTAAGCCAATTGCATTGACGGTACCTGCAAGAGCCGCAAGTAAGAATGCACCATATTCAATCCAGCGAGGAAGTTTTGAAATCACGATGTTGCCCTCTGTATACCAAGGGCTGGATTATAACGAGGCTAAGTAAAGAGACACAAATAAATTGTGCTATTCCATTTGATCTTACTCAAAAGTAAGCGAAGAAAACGATTGGTTTATTCTTGAGCGTTTCAAAAAGATGCATATTACTCAAGATGTTCCATTTGGCAGTCAAATTTTACCCAGCCATGTTTTCTCTCTTCATATACTGAGAAGCTGGGTTCAGGGAAATCTTGTTCTTTAAATAGACCTAATGGAATGACACTTGATTCCGGTAACGCGCTCAAGGTGAGTTGCATTGTCGTGCCGCAATGAGGACAAAATTGATAAGTCACTTTATGGTTACTATTGGCTATTCGCGTGTATTGTGAAGTTTCACCAAGAATTGAAACTTGCTCAGCGGGAAAACGCGCTTGCACACCAAATACGCTGCCTGTTCGCTTTTGACATTCAAAACAATGGCAAATAGAAGTACGAATGGGCTCTCCTGTGCAAATGAGGGTAACATTCCCGCATTCGCACTTTGCGGTTCGTATTTTTTGGCTCATAAACATCCCCTTTCTAACGGACAAATATAAATGTAAGGTTACTTAATGAATCTCAAGGTATTATTCATAGTTTAGCGCATATTATTACCCGTCATTTAGGATCCAAAATGAAGAAACGTATTTTACCCATACCTCTTATTTTACTTATTCCCATCCTCTTGTTGATCATCGTGGTCATTGGTGGTGTCTATCGCTTTAGTTTAAGCGATGAAGAGATCTTGGCGAAATATCCTTCGAGTGCAGTGAGTTTCGATCCTGTTGTTAAGGCTGTTTTTGATCTTAAGTCAGTCAACCCTTGGACGATAGAGGTCCCAGAAACGAGTGCGTTTTCGTTTATTGATGAGCTGGACAGCGAACAATATATTGCCTACGGCCACTATGATTCGGGTCTGGAAAGAGGAACCGTTCGAGTTGATATTGGTAAAGTGTTACCCGTTCCTCAAGTAGACTATGCCGCCTATTTAGCCCCTATGAGCGTGTCCAATCAAGGCTCTGGCGTATTCTATTATCTGGCGTTATTTAAGTTTGATACGCAAAGGAGCCGCGTTGTTTTAGCCGATAGCCTTTATGTAGGGGATCGTATTTCTATCACGAGTTTAACGGCTATCGAAGAGGGTTCTATTGAGCTTCAGTATCTCGATAGAACTGATGATAGCGCGATGGCAGATACTCCAACCGTGGAGAAAAAACAGCGAGTCGTAATTTCGGGGCAACTGAAGATTATCGCGAGCGAATGATCGGTTTGTGTTCGAATAATATGCAACTCAATATTGTTAATGTGAGCCAAATTACATATCATCGTCATTAGAAGTATAGAATTGTGAACTAAAACATAAACGTTGATAAATTTTAAACAAATGGAGCTTGCTATGATTAACAAACGTTTTTTCAAGACTAAAGATGAAGTTGAAGTGACTTTTGAACTTGCTGCCGCTGATGCTCAGTCCGTAGCGATTGTTGCCGATTTCCTTGATTGGGAAGCGACACCAATGAAAAAAGTAGTAAAAACAAAAACGTTCAAATTTAAAACTCGACTGCCGAAAGATAGCCAATTTGAGTTTCGTTATTTGGTAAATGAAAATCAGTGGGTAAATGATGGGCAAGCGGATAGCTATATTCCTAACGAATATGGTGAAGATAATTGCCTTGTATCAACAACACAAGTGTAGATAATTTCTTTTTCTAAGTTCTTGTCGTACTGGGTTTTTAAGCTTTTAAAGGGCACATTGTTGCCCTTTTTAAGTGTAAAGATGACAATGCCATGATGATTTCTGGCTCAGAAAAGCATATTCTCTTTCCTTTATTAGTTTAAGATATTGGTTAGATTGTGCCTTTAAAAATACTTACTTCCCGATTCTCTGAATGGTCACTTTACAAAAAATCGTTGGTTTTTTGTCTCCCTTTAGGTGCTGTTCTTGGGCTTTCCGCCTCTTTCCCTGATCATCAACTGCAACGGACGATCGAGCTGAACTTACCTGAATCTTCATTAGTTAGCTCTTTTTTTACCGAAACTAACACCGCAGCACTTCCGCCTGATTTCGAATATGAAATTCAACCTGGCGATAATCTCAGTAGCATCTTCACTCAGCTTGATTTTACTTATCAAGAGATGATGAAAGTGATGGAGACAGATCTCAACTTCTTGGCATTAGATACCCTTAAGCCAGGGAACCAACTGCGTTTTTGGCGAGATGAATCAACGGGCGCACTAGACAAAATGGAGTTGGTTTTTAATATCGCAGAGAAAGTGGCTTACCAGAGGTTAGACGATGGTAGTTTTGAATATCAAGACATATCCATTCCTGGAGAGTGGAAAGTGATACCGCTAGTCGGAGAGGTTAACGGGAGCTTTTCAGCTTCAGCGAATCAACTGGGGCTGAGCAGTATAGAGATAGATCATGTTGTCGGGCTTTTAAAAGATAAGATCAATTTTTCACGAGACTTACGCGCTGGTGATAAATTTGAAGTTGTGCAGCGTCGTCAATTTGTTGGAGATATCGCAAGTGGCAATCGTGAGATCCAAGCGATCAAAATCTTTAATCGTGGCCGAGTCTTGAGTGCTTATTTACACAAAGATGGTCAATATTACGATAAAAATGGTGATAGTTTACAAAGAGCATTTCAGCGCTATCCGACAAGTCGAAAGTGGCGTTTAAGTTCAAACTTCAATCCCAAACGCCTGCATCCTGTTACTGGTCGAGTTAGCCCTCACAACGGAACGGACTTTGCTACACCTGTTGGGACACCAATATATTCTACTGGTGATGGTCAAGTTATCATGACTCGCAAGCACCCTTATGCTGGTAACTATATTGTTGTTAAACATGGCAGCACATACAAAACGAGATACTTGCACTTAAGCAAAATTTTAGTGCGTAAAGGGCAGAAAGTGTCTCGTGGTCAAAAAATAGGCCTTTCTGGAAAAACCGGACGAGTAACGGGTGCGCATTTGCATTATGAATTGATTGAGCGCGGTCGAGCTGTCGATGCAATGAAAGCGAACATTCCAATGGCAAGTTCTGTGGCAAAGAAAGATATAGCCGAATTTAAAGCGACAACGGATGAGCTTGATAATTTACTGGCAGCTCAAGAAGCAGAGCAGATAAGATCATCAACGCTAGCGAATCACTTATCACAACAGGAAAACGGATCTTAATGCTTTTGATTTAAAGCGGAGTGAATCGGTTGTTTTAAGTCAGCATGAGTATGTATAAAATTGAAGCCGTTAGTATGTAATCAAAGAGATTGCACACTAGCGGCTTTTTTATGCTCGACGTATCTGATTTAAGTTTTTCCACTGCTCAATAATCGTCAGTGGACGCTCTGGGCGGGAGAAATAGTACCCTTGAATTTGGTGGCACCCCATCGAATAGAGTTTATTCAGTGCTTCTAAATGCTCAACCCCTTCAGCGACAAGATCAACGTCTAGGTGCCGAGCAAGTTGAATGATGAGTGACACGACATGTTCAGAGGATTTATTGGTCATCATATTACGGATGAAACTTGCATCAATCTTAATGCAGTCGATAGGGTAGCTATGAATGTAATTGAGACTGGAATAGCCTGTACCAAAATCATCGAGTGCAACCGTAAACCCAGAGTGACGAATATCATTGAGAATCGGTTCAATTCCCCCGCTTTGCGTGAGTAAGACGGTTTCAGTGAGCTCGATAGTGAATTCTGGCGGTGTGAAGTGGTATTTGCGGATGGTGTGAAGTAAATTTGAGAGATACTGGCTGGAATCAGAAAGCTCGTTTGCAGAGCAATTGATCCCGAACTTTACTTTGTATCCTAGGCCTTGCTCTAAAATTTGCTTCGCCTGACAAGCTAACTCAATGATCCTTTGGCCCAATGGCACAATGAGTCCTGACTGTTCCGCCGCTTCAATAAATTCTACCGGCGAGATGGAACCGTATTCGGCACTATCCCAACGACATAACACTTCGAAGTAATTCCATTCTGTCCGGTTGTTGTTAACAATTGGCTGGACCACTACGTAGATCTCGCTGTTTTCCTCAATTGGCTTTTCTAGTTCGTTTCTCATCGCTTCGATGATCTGTGTTTTACGGTGATACTGAGCGCTCAGGTGGGTGTCGTAGCACTGGATATGTGTATCTCGATATTGCTTGCAATCTTTGAGCGCGAGACTTGAATTTAGTATGAGTTGATCGGCACTTACTTGGTTATTTGATGTTCTGGCAATACCGATACTCACACTAAAGTTGATTTGGTGAGCAGAGTCTGTATAGCCTTGGCTGATAGAGCTAATCAATTCTTCACTCATTTCGATAGGTGAATCTGAAAAGGTGATGAAAGCAAATTCGTCACCAGCAATACGAAATACTAGGTTGGGGTCAGGCACGGAACGTAATAAATTCTTCGCGGTGAATTTTATGATTTGGTCTCCGATATAGTTCCCGTACAAATCATTGATTGCTTTGAAATTATCTATATCGACAAAGGCTAATGAAAAGGGTTGGTCTAGTTGTTGAGTCATCAACTCAAGTTTATCTGCTAAGCAACTTCGGTTTAAGAGACCAGTTAGGTTGTCATGAGAGACTTCGTGGCTGAGTTGATTGAATAATTGGTTTGAGCGTTCTGAAAGCCAGCGTTCCCTGAGAGTATGAACAATAATATTGGCGTAAACGTGATGACAATAAAGAAGTTGAGCGGTGTCATCTAATGGTTCCTCAAAGGTTGAAAGTAAAATCCCCATGATCTCACCATTATGTGCTTTTAAAGGTACACCCAAATATGACTCGATACCGCACTCTCGTAGAAAGGCATCTTCTGGGAATAGGTCATACACTTTTTCAGTATACAGGCAGTGGTCATTTGTTGCCTGTCGCACGGTTTCGCAAGGCGTATTTTCTAAGGAGTAGTTGAAGTTATTGATGACTTCGCCACCACAGGCGTAAGCAAGGGTATGGGCAATATTCTCGCTTTTGTTGATTTCCACAATACATGAACAATATGAATTGAAATTTTGGTGCAGTTGCAGTGAGACCTGCTCTAAAAGCTCAACATTATCTAGCATCAATGTTGAGGTGATCTGTTCTATATCGATAGTGTGATTAGCTAATGATCTTTTCATAATGATCACTTACCTTTACCTGAGCCAACTGATAATTATTATTCTTATATGCATGTATATTACTATTGACGATGTTTGCGCAAATTTCAAACTTTTGGACTAACTTTTATTGTGGTTTCCTCCACTAGGTTAGGGGGACAGAGGTTTGGCTTACACTCTTTGTTTTATGTCGTGTAATGAACACTATGCTTTTTATCATCTAAGTTGATGAGAGTAATAGAAAGCAATAGCGAAAGGCATTTAACCAATGTTTTTAAGCGGTGACGTGTTAGAAGCTCACTGATACAATGCGCTCAATTGAGAATCCTATAATCAGGAAAGTGAAATGCAACAGAATGAATTTGAAGTTTTAGTTAAAAACGTATGTGCGCAAGACGATTTACCAAAGGCGCTTGAGGTATTAATTGCTTGTGAAGATGAAGAAATTGCTGAAGCTGCAAAATCGTTAGTGGGTCAATTTGCGTTAGCCGACGTTGAAGGTGAGAAGCGAGTTTATCACGTAACGTTACAAGAAAATGATGCAGGTGAAGAAGAAGAGTTTGTTGAACACGTAATGAATGCGGGAGACGACGTTGTCAAATTTGCGGCTTGGTTTTTTGAATCAATGTTTGAATTGAAGCAAAAAGACACGTATCAAGCCGCAGGTAAAACCTATAAGCAACCTAAGCGCAGCTCATAAGAGAATTAACCTCGAACAGTAAAAGAAAATAGATGAGTCAAATACGACTGATTTTTATTAAACACTCATCATGAAAGTTAATTACAATAAAATGTGATGCAAGTCTTGTTTTTGGTTCTGTTTAATGTAAAATTGCCACATAAAGAAAGTTAATTACAAAACTATATTGATGTGGAGAGATAACATGGGTAACGAATTAGGCGGTGCTTATCTTGGTCAAATGATCGCTCAAGACATGATGCACCAAGCGCTTTATGGCAAGACTAAAGCAAAGAAAACATCTTTCATCAAAAAAATGATGAAGAAGATGTCTAAGTAATTAAGCTTTAGCATATATTTGAAGCCCCAGGCAGTCATGTCTGGGGTTTTTTCATTTTAAGTAATGAAAGAAAATTAACAGTTTGTAATTGATGTCTGTCGAGACTAATTTTCCGATGATTAGCTTGCCGATTGCTTTGCCAAATCGACGACGTTATCTGGTATGGAATCGAGACCATTCTCACCAATCCAAGCTTCAAGGTTGTCTGCGCCACCGATATATTTACCATTCATCCAGATTTGTGGAACCGTTACCGGTGTTTTTTCGCCAATGATGGCTTTTACTTCTGGAATCATGCGGTAAAGTGCGGCGCTCTCTTTGACAACATCATGGTATTGATACTGGATGCCTGCATCGTCCAACATCTGTTTCGCTTTAACACAGTATGGACATGTCGCTTTGCCATAGACAATGTTCCCTTTAAGCGAGTCTCGTGTGGTCCATTCTTTGATTACCGACTGAACCAAAACACCTCGATTCAGAGCTTCCCCTTGACTGACAACTTTACCTTCAACGACAAGAATTGGAGCATGCCAAGCGCCCAGTTTTAAGGGCTCCCACCAGTAAGAAAGCCAATCTTTCACTTCCAACTCTACTGGAACATCCGCTAATTCATTCTCAAAGGTATCTTTCAAAATATCTTTGGTCAAAGTGCATTCGCCACAAGGGATATTGACTTTAAATGGCCCCCAGCTTCCACCCCAGCGGTATAGCGTGATTTTTATTGGGTTTGACATCGGCACTTCCTTTCATGATTCCGTTTAATAATAAGAACTAATGAACGAGCTTTTTATTTCAAATTAAATTTTTATTTTTTGTTTAGATGGCTTTTTTGTTTCCCAATGAGTGATAAAAGCAACAGACGCGATAATGATGAACGCTCCAAGCCACAGTCTTCCAGGTGGAACCCAGCCAAATACCATCCAGCCAGCTAATACATTAAGAGGAAGCTTTGCATGGTCAAAAGGTTGTACAAACGAAGCATCAGCAACTGCATAAGCCTTAACAATTGCCCATTGAGCCAAAGCTGTCATCGTACCAGCAGCAAGTAATACAAGCCAGATTGTCCCACCTGTTGGCATATTAAAATCAGGAAGAGCGAGCAGAATATTGAATGGTGTGATTAAAACAAGAAGATAGACCACCATGGTTGACGGTGAGTCATCGGAAGATAATCGCTTCACCATTAATGAATAGCATGCCCAGAAAAAAGCCGCGCCAACAGGGAGTAATGTCGCCCAGTTAAAGGTATCCCCCCATGGTTCCAAAATAATCATAGCACCGATAAAGCCAGTCAGCGTGGCTCCCCAGCGTGCCGTTCCTACTTTCTCTTTTAGAAATAGACCAGAGCCGATCGTTGCAAACAAAGGGGATGTCATTAGCAATGCGATACCTTGCCAAATGGGTACAGGGTACGCGAGCGCCCACAACCACAGTTGAATCCCAATAACGGAAAGGAAAACACGTAAAAGGTGCATACCAAGGCGGTTGGTTCTGAGAGATTGACGAATTCCTAATGTTCTTAAGTAAGGCAAGATCACGATTAAAGCTATCGCATATTGTACAAGTGCGACAGTTGTGGAAGGGAGACCAAACTTAATACTGGCGACTTGTGCAAGGCTGTTCACAATGGCGAAAGCTAAGCCTGCTGTGAGCATCCAACTTGCCCCTTGGATTGGGTGATGATTTGATTGGGTCATTTAAAAGTGAATTTGTTAAAAGATGTTAGTAAATCATACGTTTTATCGCGGGCTAAGCCAATCATATCCTTTTGATGATGTTGTTAAAAAAATCTGAAGGAAAGAGATATCCCCCAATAAACACGAGGAAAGTGAAAAATATGTAGCGATTGATGATTGCTGTGATTACTCTGGTGTTAAATATATGGTGACAAACTTTGGACAACATGATCTCAGTAAGTATAGAAACCAGCAATCTGTGGGAGAAATGAATAAATGACAACTCAATTTCTTGATGACGTGATACAAGGTCATCGAGTCGTCCAATCATTAGATGTTGGTGATTTACCTTGTGGTGAACACCAACTTTGGTTTCAGGCTTCAACTTGTGGCATTGCTCAGCAACAGTTGCTTCCTGTGAGAGTGTTTAAAGGGACGCAGTCTGGACCTCTATTAATGATCACTGCTGGTATCCATGGCGATGAACTCAATGGCGTTTTGGCCGCTCAGCAAGTGGCACGAAAATTGGTTGGAAAATCTGTTTTTGGGTGTGTGACGATTGTCCCTACGGTCAATTTAACGGGAATGCTGAATCATAGTCGAGATTTTATTACTTCGGCACCAGATGCTTCTTCCGTTAACTTGAATCGTTTTTTTCCGGGTAACCACGACGGTTCAACAGCAGAACGTTTCTTGGCTAATTTATGGGAAAAGCTATTGAAACCCAATGCTACGTTCGCGATTGATCTCCATACTCAAACCAGTGGAGCAATTTACCCATTGTATGCGTTCGCTGATTTTCGATTGCCTACGGCGGTGGAAATGGCGAGATTGATGGATCCTGACTGCATATTAGATGATCCTGGAGACCCGGGCATCTTGGAAACCGTGTGGAACCGTAATGGGATCCCAAGTATCACGGTTGAAGTGGGGATGGGGAAAGTGACCCAACTTGATATGATTCAGCGTGCGGTCGATGGCGTAATCAATGTTTTGAGTCACTATCAAATGATTACCGGCACGGTGAAACCACCAAGCAGAGAATGCGTGGAAGGGAGTAAAATTGTGACAGTCAGAGCGGAAAGCGGAGGGTTTATTATTCCGCAGGTTGCTCTTCTGGATGAGGTAAAACCAGATCAACTATTGGCTATTCAGTATGATGCGTTTGGGCAAGAATCGATGCGATACCTTTCACCATCACACGGTGTCGTGTTGAGTCATAATACTGATGCGATGCGCGAACCGGGTGGGCTAGTGGTGCGGTTGTTATCGTAACTAACTATCTATATTCTGGATAGCTTGCTTTTGGTGTATTTGTTTTTTGGTGAACATGCTTCTGGTAAATATGCTTCTCGTGAACTTGAGCCGGGATTGGCTTTAGCTCATAAAAACTCGAAACCACAGTCCCATCGGTGACAAAACACCGGTGGTAATATTTTTAATTTCGCCATCTCGAATAATCACAACTGTGGGAGTGACTCGTACTCCCCAATTCTGACTCTGTGTGCCAGTGACATCATTTAAAACAGAGAATTGATACTCATTTTCTTGCATGTATTGGCGGATCTGAGCGTCATCTCCAGACGAGAGAGCAACGCTGACGACAGGGTTATCTTGCGAAAAACGTTCGATCGTTGGGCTCACAAGGCTGCATGCGCCACACCAAGTCGCCCAAAAATAAACCACAACGGGTTGATTTTTACTGAGTTCGTTAACATCTAAGATTTCACCATTTAGCCCTGTTCCAACAATGTGCGGAGCCGATCCTGATGGCATGTTGGCACTGTAGTAGTAATCTAATGCGAACGAAAATAGGCTGACAATCAACAGAATAGAGATCAGCTCTTTTGCCCATTTTTTGATTTTCTTGGGTTTCTTATCTGGTTCTGAATCGTGTTTGCTTTTATCTATTTTCATTTTTTCAACGCCATTAAATTCACTTCCATCTATATTGACCTGTATTCTAGCGTTTTTCTTTCATATCGATGTTATTGCCTCGGCATATTTGCGTAGTGTGCTCTCATTCGAGCAGGGCTCTGCACATTCAAAGTTAGGAATTTAAGGGCGGTTTAGTTCAGAATAGTTGAGCTAGAGATCTGATTTTTGATAGAAAAGTCAGCGTGATTCTTATCTCCACCTGGAATGATAGGTTAGACTCTGCGCTCATATTTAAACCAAGGAAAGGGACATGAACGCGGTTCGAGTCGGAGAAAGGGAAATTATACCCACTAAAATAGTGTGCATTGGGCGAAACTATGTCGATCACATAAAAGAGTTAAATAATCCGATACCAGAACAGATGGTCGTGTTCAATAAGCCTAATAACTGCGTAACGTCGACGCTCTCTTCGTTCCATCAAGAGCCATTACATTACGAGGCTGAAATCTGCTTTCTTGTTGAACAGGGACGATTATCAGCGGTAGGAATTGGTCTTGATCTGACCAAGCGTAATTTGCAGTCTTATCTCAAAAACAAAGGTTTACCTTGGGAAAGGGCCAAAGCATTTGATGGCTCGGCGGTGATGAGTCGTTTTATTAGCCTTGATTACATTGATGTGAAAACATTGCAGATCGAACTCTATATTAATTGTGTTCGCGTACAGTGCGGGCAAGTCGAACAGATGCTCTATCCACCACTCGCTATTTTAGCTGAGCTTGAAACCTACACGACACTTTACGATGGCGACATCATCATGAGCGGTACCCCCAAAGGCGTTGGAGAAGTTCATGCTGGAGACGTTTTTCTTGGGCGTTTAAAGAGTGGAGACAAAACGCTGATAGAAATTGAATGGCAAGCAAAGTAAAGCTTTTAGTTGCTTAGTTGCCATTTCATTTAAGTCTACTTGTAATAGATAACGGAACCAGTGCTAAACGAAGACTAGTTTAGTACGAATACGTTAAGCACTAAGAACAGCAGCATGCTCACTATTGTTGTGAGGAGAACATTTTTCGTCTTCCATGCAATAAAAACCGCAATCACAGCGCCCCATAAATAAGGGTTCTGAACGGAAAGGGACAAGGTGCTGTCGGGCATAAATACAATTGGCCCCCAAATCGCAGTCAGAACCGCAGGGCTTGAATAACTGAGCAACTTTTGCGCTTGCGCGTTGAGTCTTAATGGTAATTTGGGCTCTAAAAATAGATACCGGCTAAGAAAGACTAAAGCGGTCATTGCGAAAATAGAGAGGATTACCATGACTGTTCCCCCCAATATTTTTCCGTTAGATAACCGAGCAGCATGCCACCCACACTTGCGAACATGAGACTGCCTTCAATTTCCCAATAAGTGAGGCCAACGGATAGCACGAGTGCACCTAGTACAGAGACTAATATGGGGATGTTCTTGATGGTCGGGATCACGATTGCGATGAACGTTGCGGCAACCGCAAACTCTAACCCGAGTTCATTCAGTGCAGGAATGTAGCTTCCTGCGACAATACCAGCAAAGGTGGCAAGGTTCCAAAACAGATAGAAACTCAACCCTGCGCCAAGGGCATACCAACGGTTAAACTGTTTATCTGTCTGGTGCCCGCATACAGCAAATAGCTCGTCGGTTAATAGAAAACCTAGTGATAACCGCCACCGTAAGGGAAGAGGACTGATTTTACTTCGCATCGACACGCTATAAAGAAAGTGGCGTGAAGTAATGAAGAAGGTGGTCAACAGCATCGTCGTTAACCCTGCTCCCGCCTTAATCATTCCCATTGCGACCAATTGTGCCGAACCAGCAAATAGAATGGCTGACAGCGCTTGCCCTTCTAAAGGGTGTAATCCAATATCAATCGCAAATGATCCTGCTAGTAACCCCCACGGTAAGACGGCAATGCTTAATGGGATCATGGCAACCATGCCCTGTAAAAAAAGTCGAGTGTTAGAATCTGTCATGGTGTCGGTCATTGTCTTTGTATGCATCATTTTTCTTCAATGAGTA
This sequence comes from Vibrio sp. 03-59-1, assembly GCF_013114135.1. NCBI lineage: Bacteria > Pseudomonadati > Pseudomonadota > Gammaproteobacteria > Vibrionales > Vibrionaceae > Vibrio > Vibrio sp. 03-59-1. The sequence goes on along the minus strand of NZ_VTYA01000001.1, from coordinate 100,187 downwards.
TTCGGTCTATTTATTTAGCCACTGTTGAAATGATGGTGATTGTATAAAATTGCTCAATAGAGCTTTAGATATTGCCCCGGGGTTATTCCCATGGCTTTTTTAAAGTGTCGATGCAAATGGCTTTGATCGTGAAACCCTGTCTCTTGCGCCGTATCAGATAACGAGTGCCCTTGCCTCATTAGCTTTCTAGCCATGCGTAATCGAGACTGAATTTGATATGCATGGGGAGGCAAACCAAACGTTTTTTGGAATGATCGGACTAAGTGGTATGGGCTAAGGCCACTTAATTGTGAGAGATCACTAAGAGATACATCCGCTTGTGGAAAATCATCGAGAAACTCTTTGATCAGCAAAAGTGGCTTTTGCGCTTTACCTTCATGGTTTATTGAGTGCCTAGACGTGCCATGCTTTCCCATCAATTTGACGAGAGAGGCATAAATCAAGGTTTCTCTTAATAAGCGATTATCTGAGTGTTCGAGAGTGTTGAATACGAGTCTAAATTGGTTGGCTAGTTCTGGATCATAGACGACAGGTTCGGGAAAATATGGAGCACCAGCATGGGCTTGATTCAGCTCTCGGCTAATCTCTTCTAACTGTTGAGGAAGAGGATACATGGCTTTATATGCCCATCCACCTTCTGTTGCTGAGTGGCCACTATGCACCTCATCTGCATTAATTAAGATAATGCTATCTTGTGGTGCAATATGATTGCCTCCAGTTCGATAAAAACTCTGAGCTCCTCTCTCAATGACACCTACCGTGTAACCCTCATGGCTGTGACGAGAGAAGTTTTGTTTCTCGTATTGAGCATCCAAAATTTCCAGCCCACCGAGCTCTTCCGCTACTTGGTAGTGAGCAATCTCTTTTTTGGTTTTCGCCTGAGCCACATGAGTTCCATTTGAGACTTGAATGAGTTTTATCAGTGTAACGCAATTAACAGGAAGAATTTTGTACAAAATTGCGCATGCTATGTTCTTGAACTGTTAAAAATATCGCTGCCTGATGTGCTTGTATTTTAATCTATCGCCGTTTGCTTAATTTGCAGTCTATCAGTCATGGTAATGGTCCTTATGTTGGTATAAAATTCGCCGCTGAATTTATAAGGCAAAATATAATAATGATAGATATTTCAATTCTTCCGGTTTATTTAACCGCTGTCGTTGCGTTGCTACTGCTGCCTGGGCCAGACATGCTTTTGATTGCAAGCTCAAGTATCAGTTACGGCCGTAAAGTGGGCGTTTTTGCAAGTTTGGGAAATGCGACATCGGGGATTATTTTAACCTTACTCGCATCGTTAGGGGTTTCAGCTCTTATCGCAATGAGCCCAATCGCATTGAAAGGTTTAACCCTTCTTGGCGGTGCGTACTTGCTGAAAATGGGGTGGGATAATGTTCGTGCTCAAGCTGATGTTGCTCCTGAACTGGATCAAACATCAAAAATGGCGACGACTTACTATCAGCGTGCTCTTGTCAGTAACTTGCTAAACCCAAAAGCATTACTGTTCTTTGTTATGTTCTTGCCTCAGTTTGTATCAACGAACATTGCCGCTTCTTCTGGTGAGCAAATGCTGGCATTAGGTTTACTGCTAAACGTTCTGGGGTTGTTGTTCAACTTTATTATTGTCGCGTTAGTGGGGACTCTGGGTAAGACGTTGGTGAATAATGTTCAATTTCGCACTTATCAGAACAAATTCATGGGCGCGATTTTTGTCTTCCTCGGCATCTGGTTATTGAGCTCATTCGTGACATCGCTGTAAGTCGTTAGATTCGACATTATTTTCAAGCTTTGAGTGATCATTGGAAAAGAAATGTGAAAGCCAGCATTGGATTGCTGGCTTTTTTGTACCTATTTAAATGCTAAGGCTTGATTGGTGTAGGGCGATCAACTGCGCCATTGCATTATTGGCTTTCTCTTGTACAAACTGATAGTCATCGCCTTCTTTAAACTGCTCGATGACTTCGTAATAGCACTTCAATTTTGGCTCTGTTCCTGATGGGCGCACAATGATCCGCGCGTCATTGTCTAAGTGGTAAATGAGTACATCACTCGCGGGTAGGTTGATCTCTTCTGTCTTTCCATCTGCTGTAAATCTCAATGATGCTTTAAGATCTTCAGTGATCAGTACTTTAAAGCCCGCGATCTCTTTTGGTGGAGTCTCGCGTAATTTATCTCCCATTGATGGAGAGTTTGGCGCAAGAGCAATGCTGCGCTGAGCATTCACATAGACACCATGTTGACGATAGATACTTTCAAGTTGATCCCATATCGTTTTCCCTTGGCTGTATAGCTCAGCTGCAAGTTGCGCGAAAGCGACCAAGGCAGAAAGACCATCTTTGTCCCATACCTTGCTGCCAACTGTGTAGCCTAGCGCCTCCTCATAAGCAAAAAGGAACTGTTTCTCTTCACTCTGTCTTTGCATGGCGACATTCGTGAGCCATTTGAAACCCGTTAGAGTTTGGAAATATTCAGCGCCTTTGTCCTGAGCTATTTTTTGCAGCAGTCTTGACGATACAATGGTATTCCCTACCAGTTGCTTGGTGGCGTCAGTATGGCGGAGCAGATACTCACCAAATAGAATCCCAACCTGATCGCCTGTTAACATTTTATAATCTCCCTCAGGCGTTCGAACCGCGAGGGCAAAACGATCGGCGTCAGGATCATTCGCACAGGCGAGTTCAGCACCCACTGAATCCGCTAGGGCAATTACCATGTCCATGGCTCCTGCTTCTTCAGGGTTAGGGAAGTTCACGGTTGGGAATGTGCCATCGGGTTCCCGTTGTTCTGACACGCTGAGGACCTTTTTAAACCCGGCATCATGCAGCAGAGTTTCCGCCATTTCAGCGCCTACGCCATGCATTGCCGTATACGCAACAGAAATCGAGAGCGGGTCAGTATGATTAGAGAGCAGCTCGTTAGAATTCATGGTTTCGCGATAGCTTTGGTAGTAATCATCCTCTAGCCAAACGAGTAAGCCTTTTGCATGGGCGTCACTTAGTGACATTTGCGGAATAGGTTTTGTCGCAGCAATGTCGATCTCTGCGGCGATCCCTGAATCATGAGGAGGAATGATTTGAGCCCCGTTTTCCCAGTAAACTTTAAACCCGTTGTATTCAGGAGGATTGTGGCTTGCTGTAACGACCACAGCCGCGGCGGCATTAAAGTGTTCAATGCCATAAGCGACAATCGGTGTTGCGGCCACTTTACTGGTTAGGTAGACCTTAATTCCGAGAGAGGTTAATACGCTGGCGGTATCGTGAGCAAACTGCTTGGAATCGGTTCGCCCATCATAGCCAATGACAACCCCGCGCTTGCAAGTGTCATTGGTGTGATCAATAAGATAATGGCCAAGACCTGTCGCCGTTTCTTGGATCACTAAGCGATTCATCCTGTTGGGGCCTGCCCCGACCATTCCCCTTAATCCAGCGGTTCCAAACTGAAGTCTAGAATGGAAGCGATTCTCTAGTTTGTCGTGTTCGTGCGTATCGATGAGGTATTGAAGTTCTTCGCGAGTTTTAGGATCTGGATCTCTTTCTAACCAGTGAGTGATTGCTTGCATCATAGTCTGAACCCTGTACTTGTTCTTAATCATCATTAATAAGCTTAATGTAAACGATATTCATTATCAATTAGTTGAGCGCAATCGCTAAACCTAGATTTGTTATCGATTCTCATTTACTGGATGAGTTTTATATTCTGTCCCTTGAACAATTATAGATCTCTAACTAGCCTTTATTAACATAAATATAACAAATTGATTTTTAGTCATGTTACTAGGAAACAGATTGCACGGATGATCGGCATCGACCAACTATGGCGAGAGATGACCCAGGAGGGGCCTTTGAAAGAACTATTGATGATAGCAAAGCGACTAGTCCTTATCTTTATTGGGTCTCACTCCGCGCTCGCATTTTCAGGTGATTCTTCATTGAATATGACGAAAGGGGTCACTGACATTAGTGGCAAAGTCTATGACTTACATATGCTGATTTTTTATATCTGTTGTGCGATCGCTTTGATTGTTTTTGGTGTGATGTTCTATTCAATATTTCATCACCGAAAGTCAAAAGGTGCGGTTGCTGCGCATTTTCATGAAAGCACTAAGGTCGAAATTCTCTGGACCGTTATTCCCATCATCATTCTTATCGCAATGGCGATCCCTGCAACCAAAACATTGATCGCGATGGAAGATACGTCGCAGTCAGATTTGACGATTAAGATCACGGGATCACAGTGGAAGTGGCATTACAGCTATTTTGGACAAGATGTCGAATTTTTTAGTTTGTTGGCGACCAGTTCAAAGCAGATTGAAGGCGTAGAGGAGAAAGGAGCGCACTACTTACTCGAAGTCGATAACCCACTTGTTGTGCCTATTAACCGTAAAATCCGATTTTTACTGACTTCTGATGATGTTATTCACTCATGGTGGGTCCCTGACTTTGCAGTCAAAAAGGATACGATCCCGGGCTTTATCAACGAAGCATGGACAAAAATAGATAAGCCAGGCGTGTACCGAGGCCAGTGTGCCGAACTGTGTGGACGAGCTCATGGGTTTATGCCGATTGTGGTGCATGCAATGGAAGAGGATAACTATGAAGCATGGTTGGCAGAGAAAAAAGAGGCATTAGTTAAGGCAAAACAGGCGGCCTTAAGTGCTTTAGACCAATCCCTTTCAATGGAGCAGTTAATGGCGACAGGCGAAGCGGTCTACTTGGCCCGATGTTCTGTCTGCCACCAAGTTTCGGGCGCGGGTATTCCTGGCGCTTTTCCAGCGATTAAAGGCAGCGCTGTTGCAACGGGAGATCGATCTGCCCATATCGATGTGATTGTGAACGGTCGAAGTGGTACCGCTATGCAGGCGTTTGTAAATCAGTTAACGGAAGAAGAGATCGCAGCCGTCGTGACTTACCAACGTAATGCATGGGGAAATGATACCGGTGATTTGGTTCAAGCTTCGGATGTGAATTCGTTTAAACAGCAGACAGCGAAGGGTGATTTATGAAAACGTCAATAGAGTCGAAACAGAAACAATCTGCCGCTGTTGATGATGAGTTGAACCATTCTGCGAGTGGAAACATAAGTGATGATCATTCCGAGCATCACGCTCCAAGTGGTATAGCGCGATGGGTTTTCTCTACTAATCATAAAGACATCGGCACTCTCTATTTATGGTTCAGCTTCATTATGTTTTTGACAGGTGGAGCCATGGCGATGGTGATCCGAGCGGAGCTATTCCAACCGGGTTTGCAGCTGATTGAGCCGGATTTTTTCAATCAAATGACTACAGTTCACGGGCTTATCATGGTGTTCGGTGCCGTAATGCCAGCCTTTACTGGGTTAGCGAACTGGATGATTCCGATGATGATTGGTGCGCCTGATATGGCGCTACCAAGGATGAATAATTTGAGTTTTTGGATCTTACCTTTTGCCTTTTTGATCTTGATTGCTTCCCTATTTACAGAAGGTGGTGGACCTAATTTCGGTTGGACATTTTATGCGCCACTATCGACAACTTACGGCCCTGACAGTACCGCTTTATTTGTATTTTCCGTTCATATCATGGGAATAAGCTCAATCATGGGGGCAATTAATGTCATCGTCACCATATTCAATATGCGAGCGCCGGGGATGACACTGATGAAAATGCCAATGTTCGTTTGGACTTGGCTGATTACTGCGTTTCTTTTGATTGCGGTGATGCCTGTTTTAGCCGGGGCGGTCACCATGGTTCTCACCGATAAATATTTTGGAACCAGCTTCTTTGATGCTGCTGGTGGTGGGGATCCGGTGATGTTTCAGCATATATTCTGGTTCTTTGGTCACCCCGAAGTTTACATCATGATTTTGCCATCTTTTGGGATTATTTCAGCGATAGTACCAGCCTTTAGCGGTAAGCGTTTGTTTGGGTATCACTCGATGGTGTATGCCACTTGCAGTATTGCACTGCTCTCTTTCTTAGTTTGGGCACACCACATGTTTACCACTGGAATGCCCGTTTTTGCCGAACTCTTTTTTATGTATTGCACCATGTTAATTGCGGTGCCCACCGGAGTGAAAGTGTTCAATTGGGTGGCGACAATGTGGCGAGGTGCTCTGACGTTTGAAACTCCGATGTTGTTTGCTATTGCGTTTATTGTGCTCTTTACCATTGGTGGATTTTCAGGACTGATGCTGGCCATTGTGCCTGCGGATTTCCAATATCATGACACCTATTTTGTGGTGGCTCATTTCCATTATGTGCTGGTGACGGGGGCGGTATTCTCCATTATGGCGGCAGCTTATTATTGGCTACCGAAGTGGACAGGAAATATGTATGACCAAAGATTAAGTTTGTGGCATTTCTGGTGTTCGGTCATTTCGGTTAACGTTCTATTTTTCCCAATGCATTTCCTTGGTTTAGCTGGCATGCCAAGACGGATCCCTGACTATGCGATTCAATTTGCCGATATTAATCAGGTCGTCTCAATCGGTGGTTTTGTATTTGGTTTATCACAATTGATTTTCTTGTGGTTGGTGATCAAATGCACTCGGGGCGGTGAAAAAGCGAGCGCAAAACCTTGGGATAGGGCTGAAGGGTTAGAGTGGACGGTGCCAAGTCCCGCGCCTCATCATACCTTTACCACACCTCCGAAAATTGATGATTAAGGTGATGTGATGGAGAAGAAGAGTGACATTTCAAACCTTAAGCAGTCTAACCGAAAGTTGGTTGTGATTCTGTGTGCAAGCGTGATTGGAATGTTTGGCTTTGGTTTCGCACTTGTCCCTTTGTACGACGTGATGTGTGACGTTTTAGGTATCAACGGAAAGACCAATACCGTTTCAGCTATTCAACCTCAAGGGATGCAACCTGACGTTTCTCGAACCATACGAGTCGAACTGATGGCGCATATCTCACCAGACATGCCATGGACGTTTGTTCCGCAAAGTCGAGTGATTGATGTTCACCCGGGGCAAGTCATTCAAACTGCATATTTGGCATCAAATCAATCACATTCTCCTTTAGTTGGACAGGCTGTACCGTCGGTATCTCCGGGCCTTGGGGCCAGTTATTTTAATAAAATAGAGTGTTTTTGCTTTAATCAACAACCGTTAGAAGCGAATGCGCAAGCTGAGATGCCATTGATATTTTACATTGAACCGGATATTCCCGATTCAATCCACACATTGACCTTGTCATACACCCTTTTCAACATCACCACGAAAGAAAGTTCAGATTTAGAAAGTAGCAATGACGATGTAAATGTCGATGCAATTAAAGAGCGCACAGATACGCGTAACGCCAGCGAGTTGGCAAAGCTTTCATTACCAGCCCAAATAGAGCTGAGTAATATCGGCAGCCTCGCTGCTCAAGGAGTCTCACCATGAGTTCAAAACATCAAACTTATTACGTTCCTGCCCAGAGTCACTGGCCGATTGTTGGTGCGATTGCTCTGTTCTTGGTCGCTGTCGGGGCTGGTCTAACGGTGCAAAGCCTTGATACTGATTCAAGTGGTATTGGCGGAAAAATAGTGCTGTTCATTGGCTTTGGGGTGTTGCTCTATATGCTCGCTGGGTGGTTCAGTAATGTCATTTCCGAATCATTATCAGGTCTCTATTCTGAGCAAATATCTCGCTCATTTCGGCAGGGGATGAGTTGGTTTATTTTTTCTGAAGTCATGTTCTTTGGTGCATTCTTTGGCGCTCTTTTTTACGCTCGGATGCTATCCATACCTTGGCTCGGTGGCGCTGATAATAACGCGATGACTCATGAAGTATTGTGGCCTTCATTTGAAGCTATTTGGCCTTTGACTCAAACGCCAAGTGGTGAACAAACGGAGGCGATGTCTTGGCAAGGGATTCCACTTAAAAACACCATATTGCTATTACTCTCTTCGGTTACCTTGCACTTGGCGCATATCAGTTTAGAGAAGAATAAGCGTATGGCTCTGATTGTATGGTTAGAGCTGACGATCGTGCTAGCTGCTTTTTTCCTCTATTTTCAAGTGGTTGAATACGTACATGCTTACCAAGAGATGGGCTTAACGCTTCAGTCTGGAATTTATGGTAATACCTTTTTTATGCTCACGGGTTTTCATGGTCTCCATGTTTTTCTGGGAACGACTTTCTTGATCGTATTGCTGGCGAGGGTCGCCTTTGATCACTTTACCCCTCACGATCATTTCGCCTTTCAAGCCGGAAGTTGGTACTGGCACTTTGTTGATGTGGTTTGGTTAGGTTTGTTTGTTTTTGTTTATGTCTTGTAACCTAATAAGGGCGGGGGTTGGGCTCGATCCACCCGGACAGCAATGCAATTAAAAGGAGCACGACCACCAAGGCGGAAAAGAAAACTCGACGGCCTAAAAAATGGCTAACTGGTTTCTTTTGAGAGCTCGATTCAAGTGGTGTTTTTGAAATATGAAGTAGGGCACGCATAAGATTAAATATGATGAAGAATAACAGTAGCACTAAAGCAATTTTAAACAGCAGTGGGAGCAACATAGCTTCTCCTAATAAACGTCTAGCTGAATCTTATTATTTTTGGTTGGCACTGCTAATAACTGTGGTCGTATTTACTGTATTGGTCAAATTGGGTTTATGGCAGCAATCTCGTGGGGAAGAAAAACAACAGCTTGAAAGAGCAATTGCTGATCGCGCTAACCGAGATTACGTGCCTTTGGAATCTATTCTCGTTTCGGATGATGGCACCACTTTTTTAGCTACAAGACGAGATTTAGGTACAAGAAATGAGTTAAGTACAGCAAATGAATTAGCTGCAAGAAACGATTTAGACATACATAAGCGTTCAGATGCGAAAAATATAGTTGGTACAAAAGTGGTGGTAACGGTGATCCCCAATAGTGATCAAGTTTTCCTACTTGATAATCAAACGTATCAAAACAGAGTGGGGTACTTGGGGTATCAACTTGCTCAGATCCAATCAAAGGATGCCTCGTTAAATGGAAAGTGGATTGCTATTGAATTAGGTTTTATCGCCGGCACATCATCGCGAGATAAACTTCCTTCGGTTCGGGTGTTGCCAGATACGATAAAAACGCTTGAGGGGAGGCTGTATTCCCCATCAATCAATCCATTAAGTGATCAGCTTTATCTTGAAGATACATTTCCTTATCGCATTCAAAATTGGAGTTTTTCACAATTGAGTGCATATACTGAATTAGACCTAATTAAATTGATTATCCAACCAATTCAACCGTTAGATGCGAAATCGTGGGCTTATCCTCAACCATGGAAACCGCTCCCCATGACATCGCAGAAACATTTTGGTTATGCGGTTCAGTGGTTTGTTATGGCGGCTGTGTTTTTAAGTTTATGTATTTGGTTATGGATAAAAATGCTTAATCCAAGGAGGGGTAAATGAGTACGAAGCTAAGAGGTCGATTAATGCTGATTGGGTTAGTGTTTGTATTTACCTTACCCGCCATAATGGCAAAAACGGTGCTGGATAATCATTGGTATCAGTCAGGAGTGACAAATCAAGGGGTGTTGATTGAGCCTGCTACCTCTTTGGTTTCTCTGGGAATCGATAATCCGTTTGAGTCCCAAGCTTGGCATTTGGGATATGTCGTGCCTGCACGTTGTGATCTATTTTGCCAACGTCAAATCCATCTTCTGACTCAAAGCCATACCGCTCTTGGAAAGTATAAAGAGCGAGTAGTTCCTGTGTTTTATGTGCGCTCTGATGAGGACTTCGATCGAGTTTCTGCACTATCGGATTTCCAAGTGGTTAAAGTGGGACAAGCACTAGACGCTACAGCGAAAGCCTTTGATTATATGATTGTTGATCCACTTGGTCAGTTGGTGATGCGATACCCGAAAGCGGAGTCTGAAGAGGCGCTTGCTTCTCAAAGTAAAGGACTGCTTGCGGATTTAAGGAAACTATTGAAGCTTTCTCGAGTTGGGTAGTGACAACCTAAAGTTGAGACGTAGCAAGATTCAATGGTGAGTGTTCAAGGAGTAAGAACATGAAGTTGATTGTGTTAGTGAAATTTAGCCTGATACTGACTGCGGTTGTGATCATGTTGGGGGCATATACGCGGTTATCGGATGCCGGATTAGGTTGCCCTGATTGGCCCGGTTGTTATGGACAAATAGGTGCACCATCAAGTGAATCTCAGCTGCTTGATGCTAAAAATTTGTACCCTAATGAAGTTGTCGACTCTCACAAAGCTTGGCTTGAAATGATCCATCGCTATTTCGCTGGCACATTAGGGCTGGTTATTTTTGCCATCGCATTTCTATCTATTCGTAGCAAAGAGATTCCACCTAGTTTGCCAATGATGCTGTGTGGTGTTGTCATATTTCAGGCGCTGCTGGGAATGTGGACGGTGACGATGAAACTCATGCCAATTGTGGTGATGGGGCATCTGTTAGGGGGCTTCGCTCTTTTCAGTCTTCTTACTCTTCTTTATTGTCGACTGCGAAAAAGAGAGCGCTTGATCGATCACTATAATGTGAATCCAGCACTGCGCCCAATCGCAATCGTCGCGCTTATTGTGGTTATTCTTCAAATCATGCTTGGAGGCTGGACCTCATCTAATTACGCCGCTCTTATGTGTACCTCTCTGCCTATTTGTGAAGGAAATTGGCCAGAATTATTGAATTTTGAGCGCGCATTCCAGCTCTATCAACCTGGTTTTGAAAGCTACGAATATGGTGTTCTCGACTATTCAGCAAGGATGACGATTCATGTTACTCACCGTATCGGCGCGATGATCACTGCACTCGTTGTGTTTACTTTGGCTTTTAAACTGGCCAGTCAGTCTGATTCTGTTTTGAACTTAGCAGGCCGCCGGCTCGGTTTGGTTTTGGCATTACAACTCGCATTAGGGATAAGTAATGTCGTGCTTCATTTACCTTTACCCATTGCTGTCGCACATAACATCGTGGCTGCATTGTTATTAGTCGGTGTCGTAAGTATCAACTATTTGCTTTGGAAGCCGCATTCGGTGGTGGATTTGTCAGGGAGTATTTCAAATGAATAAATCAGTGATGTTAGCCACAGGTAATATGGCCGAAAAATCGAATTGGAAGCTCTACTTGACCCTAACCAAACCGAAAGTCGTCGCTCTTATGTTGTTAACTGCACTGGTGGGGATGTGCCTTGCTGTTCCGGGGAGTTTGCCGCTTAAAGAGACGATTCTAGGGTTGTTAGGGATCGGGCTAATGGCGGGCTCTGCGGCGGCTTTTAATCACCTGATTGATCGCCGTATTGATGCCATTATGGCGCGGACACATAAGCGCCCATTACCATCAGGGGAGCTCGGAGTCGGGAAGGTGTTCTTTTTTGCATTGGGAATTGGCTGCCTTGGCTTTGCGATCCTATTTGCTGGCGTGAATGTACTGACGGCTTGGCTCACCTTTGCAAGTTTGCTTGGATATGCAGTGGTGTACACCATGTATCTAAAGCGAGCCACACCACAAAATATTGTTATTGCGGGGATCGCCGGAGCAATGCCTCCCTTGCTAGGTTGGACTGCGGTTACGAATGAACTGCACTCTCACGCTTGGTTGTTGGTCATGATTATATTCATTTGGACACCTCCGCACTTTTGGGCGTTGGCGATTCACAGAAAAGAGGATTACGCCAAAGCTGATATACCTATGCTTCCTGTGACTCATGGGGTTGAATACACCAAAACATCAATATTGTTGTATACCATTTTGCTGGCGCTAGTATGTGTTCTTCCTGTGCTTGTTGGGATGAGTGGCTTGATTTACTTTGCGAGTTCGTCTCTCTTGAGTGGCGCATTTATCTACCATGCATGGCAGTTGAAATTTAGAGCGAATGATAAGTCTGCCATCGACACATTCAAATTTTCTATTTACCACTTGATGCTGTTGTTTGTCGCCTTGCTTCTAGACCACTATTTGTCGTAATGATGTCGATTTGCGACATGGAACATCTTGGATAGGAATAAACTGGTGTTTGAGCCTGAGTGTTTGAAATAGGGAGCTATAGTTAAAAGGGTACTAACAATAAGAGTACATAAATGCGTAGATTTCTGGCTGTTTTGTCTGTTGTTTTCCTTTTAACTTTTTCACAGCGTAGCTATGCTCACTTAATTGAAGTGACAATATACGCTGATAATGCTTACCCTCCATATAGCTATGTTGAAGAAGGAATGGCAAGGGGGGTGTATGTTGATGTTCTAAATATTGTATTTAAACGAATGGAACATTATCACGTGACCATTAAACCAGTCCCGTTTAAGCGTGGTTTGCGTCTGATTGAAGCTGGACGTGGTTTTGCTATATTCCCTCCATATTATTATGCCAATCGCCGACCTTATATTTCTCCTTACTCTATGCCTATTTTGGACGAAGATGTGGTGGTGTACTGCCATTCTGATGTCATAAAAGATCGCTCACGTCCAAATTGGCCTGATGATTTTTATGGTTTAACTATTGGTATAAATGAAGCCTTTTCGATTGGTGGTGCGGCATTTTGGCAAGCAAAAGAGAGAGGCAAACTGCGAGTTGAAACCGCGAGCAATAATCGCGAAAATATACTTAAGTTACGTGCGAAAAGAATAGATTGTTACATTAATGACAGATTGTCTATTCAGTGGGAATTCGCAAAACTCAGAGAGGAGGGAGTAAAAATATCAAAAGACGCTTTTACTCTGGCGGTAGAGGTGAGCTCTGAGCGTGGGTATATCGGATATACGAATCAGCAACTTGAATCGTATCCATTTAAAGATGATTTTGTTGCAGAGTTTGATCGTGTACTTATGGATATGCAGAACCGTGGGGAGGTTGACTCAATCCTTGGTAGTTATACCCCGAAGCTTTGATTATCCAAAGCGATGATTTTCCAAAACGATGATGCTCTAAACTTATAGTTTTCTGGATTTATGGTTCTTATAAAACAATGGTTCTTATAAAGCGATGACTTTCTAAACAGCGACGGCTCTATAACTTCGCCGAATTTATTTACTGCCAATACAAAGAGCATGCCAGTTAGCATGCTCTTTCTTATATTTCTGATTTACTCTTAATGAACCTCGATATAGGCGATTATTCGACGGCCTTTAAGTCGAAATATTACTTAGTTTCCGTATGCTCAAAGCTTGGGATTGTCACTTCAACACGACGGTTTTCACTACGTCCTTCAGCCGTTGCATTTGAAGCAATAGGATTATTTTCGCCTTTACCGCTCGCGGTTACTTGTTGAGGGTCAACACCTTCAGAAATTAAGTAGTCAGCAACAGATTCAGCACGTTTTTCTGACAGTTTCTGGTTGTAAGAGGCTGCACCTGAAGAGTCAGTATATCCTACGATCTCCGCTTTCGCTTGCGGGTAGGTGAGAAGCAAATTCAGAAGAGGTTTAAATGAATCTGCGGCTGCTGGAGTGAGCGTCGAGCTATTGTTAGAAAATAATTCAGCGTTAAAGCTCTCGCTGATCATCTGAGTGGTCGTAACGGGCTGCGGTGCGGGTTCCATCTCTTTCACTGGCTCAGGTTCAACAGCTTTAGGCTCTGCAACTACTGGTTCTTGATATACTGCTGGAGCAGATTGACCAAATCGATAGGTAAGACCGAGACTTAAGAAATTTGCATCCAGATCTTTCACATAATAGTCGGTCATATTTTGGAAGCGTTGATATTCAATGCGAACAGCAAAGTTATCCGTGTAGCTATATTCAGCTCCCACACCTCCGGTTAAAACGGTGTCATTATCGTCACCAAAATCCATGTAAGCGCCACCGATTTTGGCGAACAGATCAAACTTTTCATTGAGTGGTAATGAGAACTTAGGAGCAAGTGAAAGTGCCGTAAGTTTTTGTTCGGAGAAGTAATTAGCTCCTCCTTTGTTGATGTTGGTTTTGAATTCACCTAAATAGTCATAACCAAGCTCTAGAGCAACATAATCAGAGAAATCGTATCCGAGGTACAAACCAACACCGTAAGTATCGTCATCACAAGGAGAGCTTTGGTCACAGCCATCATCGATCCAAGTGGTACCAACTTTAGAGCCAACGTAGGTTTGCTGAGCGATTGCGTTCGAAGCCATGCCACCAGATAGTAGTGCGGCCGAAACAAGTAAAGCGAGCTTTTTCATAGTCATTCCTTTTTATTTAATATCTTTAGTAGGTCATGAAGCTAATGATGGGCTGATAGCATTAACTCCATTCTATGAGTTCAAGCACCACTGCTGAGACTCATGTTACTTGCCATGTGTATCTTTCCTTAAGTAATTATCATTGATGAAATTGGTCCCAGACAGATTTTTTACAACTGATTAAAGAATAGTCTTACAATTGAGAAACATAAAGTGAGTTTTGAGAGTTTATTCACGTCTAGAAAGTATAGGACAGCATTGTTGTAAATTTTTTATTACACCAGCTGTAAAGTGTAAATGTGCAAATTAATTGCCTTTTATCTTAAATAGTGATTGAAGTTCTACTTTTTAGTCGATAAGTTACAAGGAAGCAGAAATTAGTGTGCTGTATAAATAGTAATCAGCAACGGATAAGCACAGCACAGGGATAAGAATAAGGAAGATGTAAGCAATGTATCAAACTGATGATGTAAGAATTAATAAAGTAAAAGAATTATTACCGCCAGTTGCGGTTTTAGAGAAGTTTCCAGCGACTGAAATTGCTTCTTCTACCACATTTCAAAGTCGTAAAGCGATCCACAATATTTTGGAAGATAAGGATGATCGCCTACTTGTTATTGTTGGGCCATGTTCAATTCATGATCCAGAAGCAGCCGTTGAATACGGCAAACGTTTAAAAGTTCTGCGTGATGAGCTTGGTGATCGTCTAGAAATTGTCATGCGAGTTTACTTTGAAAAACCACGTACTACGGTTGGTTGGAAAGGTCTTATTAATGACCCGTACCTGAACGATACTTACAAGTTGAATGACGGTTTGCGTATCGGTCGTAAGTTACTTCTTGATCTTACCGATATGGGAATGCCAACGGCGAGTGAATTTTTAGATATGATCACGCCTCAGTATGTTGCTGATTTAATTAGTTGGGGCGCAATTGGAGCGCGTACAACTGAATCTCAAGTTCACCGTGAGTTATCTTCAGGTCTTTCATGCCCAGTTGGTTTCAAAAATGGCACCGATGGCAATATCAAAATTGCAACGGATGCGATTCGCTCAGCAAGCGCGCCGCACCATTTCTTGTCTGTAACTAAGTATGGACATTCTGCGATTATTGAAACAAGTGGTAACCCTGACTGTCATATAATTTTGCGTGGTGGTAAAGAGCCAAACTACAGCGCTGAACATGTTGGTGCGATTAAAGAAGAGCTAGAAGCATCAGGCTTATCGAAAAAAATCATGATTGATTTCAGTCATGCGAATAGTTCTAAGCAATTTAAACGCCAAATGGTTGTTTCAGATGATATCAGTGCTCAACTTGCAGCGGGTGAACAATCTATTTTTGGTGTAATGATTGAATCTCATTTAGTCGAAGGTCGCCAAGATCTTGTTGATGGCAATGTTGCGACATACGGTCAATCTATCACTGATGCTTGTATCGGTTGGGAAGACACCGAAACCGTTCTGCGCCAATTAGCGGATGCTGTGACTGCAAGGCGTCAAGCGTAAAATAGGAAGACTTTCTGTTATAGGCGGCTAGAAAAATGCCCAGGATTAACTGGGCATTTTTTTTATAAGTCGGCTTCTACTCTCGGTAGGCGGCTATCTTGACAGGTACCTTCCATCTTAAGCGTTTGTGTTGGGAACGCGACATCACCGCCATGCTGGTGGATTATATTCAGAACTTTCAGTAACACATCTTGTTTGACTTGTTGGTAACGTACCCAGTTCACTGTTTTAGTAAATGTATAGATAATAAAGTCTAATGATGATGGGCCAAAGGCATTGAAATTGACAAACAATGTCTGCTTGGTATCAATATCAGGATGGCTCTCTAGCATGGTCTGAATATCAGTAATAATAACTTCAAGTTTACTGGCATCATCATATCGAATGCCGATAGTCTCTTTAATGCGTCGATTGAGCATCCGAGAAGGGTTTTCCACAACAATATTACTGAAGACAGAGTTTGGTACATAAAGCGGCCTTTTATCGAAGGTGCGGATAATGGTCATTCTCCAACCAATTCTCTCTACGGTGCCTTCAATCGTACGATCGGGGGAGCGGATCCAATCGCCAACTTTAAACGGGCGATCGAAATAAATCATCATTCCGCCGAAGAAGTTAGACAGTAAATCTTTGGCAGCCAAACCGACAATCAAGCCACCGACGCCACCAAAAGTAAGCAGGCCAGATAAACTTAAGCCAAAGGTTTGCATTACCGTCAGTAGACCAATGGTAATAAAGAATAGACGCGCTACTTTAGCAATGGCTTGAACCGTCGTTTCGTCACGCTTCTTTTGTGACAAAATATACTCTTCTACATTACTGATAAGACGCAGCGTGACCCATACAAAAACAACAATGAGCAAAATAAGCTTAAGATTGCTTAACCAATTGATCTTATTACCGAACTGCTGTGCAAGAATTAACCCTGTAGAAACGGTGGCTGGCCAGCACCAAATCAAAGTGCTGATGGGTGTCTTGAGAGCATGCAGTAAAAGGTCGTCCCAATGAAAGGCGGTTTTCTCTACAAGGGTTGCTAACCGACTGTACAAAATACGCCAAGTGATCCAGAGGAAAAAACTGGCGGCAGTGATGAGTAAAACACTGTTACTCCAATCTTGATGATAAGCGGAGAGCTGAGTCTGTATCTGTGCTAAAAGTTCATTCATTACGACGACTTAGGTCAATATAGTTAATTTTAATTAGCTGAATTATAGGTGCTTATGTCGTAAATGAACATCCATCATGCAGTAGGTTAGTGGGCTAAATGAGAGGTACACCTTATCGGAGTGCCTATTTCAGCATTAATGTCATCATATTCAGGACAAAAGTTGAAAGAAAAAAGCCACGACCAATAAGAGGAGGTGGCTTGTACTTGCTAGCAGAATGGATGGATCCTGTAGACTGCCTTGCTATTAATTAGTGCTATCTATTAGCTGTCAAACAAACTGACATATTCGGCATACCCTTCTTCAACTAGCTGCTCTTTTGGGATAAATCGCATTGCTGCAGAGTTCATACAGTAACGTAAGCCCGTTGGCGCTGGGCCATCTTTAAACACATGCCCTAAATGAGAGTCAGCAAAACGGCTGCGCACTTCTGTTCGGGTAGAAAACAGTTTATGGTCAGGTTTAGTGACAATGTAAGCTTCGTTAATCGGTTTAGTAAAACTCGGCCATCCTGTACCTGATTTGTATTTGTCTGTTGATGAGAATAGAGGTTCGCCTGTGACAATATCTACATAAATACCTTGAGCTTTGTTGTTCCAATACTCATTGCTGAATGAGCGTTCAGTTGCATCATTCTGTGTCACATCGTATTGAAGGTTCGTAAGTTTTTCTTTGATCTCTGCATCTGATGGCTTTGTATATGCCTTTACGCTTGAGGCGATATTTTTACTATCAATCAGCTGTCTGAGCGTTTTTGGGTTCTCTTTTCTATCATCACCGAATACACCATCTAGATATTGATCTCGGCCAGATGCGTAACGGTAGTAGTTATAACGAACTTTACTCTTCTTATAGTAATCTTGGTGGTACTCTTCTGCAGGCCAAAATTTTTCGAATTTAATCAGCTCAGTGGCGAGTGGTTTGTCGTATATCTTAGCTTCATCGATTTCGGCAATAAATCTTTTGGCGGTATTGAACTGCTGTTGGTTAGTATAGAAAATAGCTGGACGATAATGTGCCCCACGATCTACGAATGATCCCTTAGCATCCGTTGGGTCAATATGGCGGAAAAAATAATCCAATACTTGCTCATAACCGACTGATTTAGGGTCATATGTCACTTCGATGACTTCAATGTGACCTGACTTTCCTGACGATACTTGCTTATACGTTGGGTTTTCTAGAGAGCCTCCAGAGTAACCAGAAACAACATCAACCACGCCATCAAGTTTTTCTAAATCTGACTCAGTACACCAGAAACAACCACCCGCTAAAGTGATGACTTCAAATTGGCCATTTTTTGCGATTTTGTCCATGGTATCAGCAGAACCGGATTGGCTAATAAATAGTGAAAACAGCGGCAGTGCAACCGCTATAGAAACCAATATCTTAGATAACTTTTTCATAAACACCTCTTTATGTGGGATCAACATAGTTAATGAACGTGTTGTCGTGTGGATATGTTGTTTAATGTTGATATAAAGACAGGATTGCCCCAAAAAAAATTTCAAAAATAGAGATAATAATTTCCGAAGCACCTTAAGGAAAGTGACTTCGGGGCGGGGAGCTGAAGGTATTGAAAGCTATAATACGTGTGTTACAGAGGTCTCTTCGATCAATTTTTATTGCGCAAAAATAGCCACAGTAGTACCTTGTGAGCATCGAAATTGATTAAATCATAGGTAGTAAAATGCAAGCTGAAGTTAAGTGGGTTGAAGACTTTAAATTCCTTGGTCAATCGCAATCTGGCCATGCCGTGGCAATGGATGGTAATGGTGGAGAAACAGCACCAAGTCCAATGGAAATGGTACTGATGGCGGCTGGTGGCTGTAGCTCGGTTGATGTAGTCGATGGCTTAAAAGAAGCAAAGCAAAAAGTGTCGGCTTGTAATGCAAAACTGACTACAGAACGTCGTGATACTGCCCCACGTATTTTTACAGCGGTTAACATTCACTTTGAAGTGTCAGGTGAAGATCTTGACGGTGATATTGTCGCTAAAGTCGCTGCAAACTCGCTTGAGAAGTACTGCTCTGTCTGCCTGATGTTAGGTGAGGGCGTTAAGATGACCCACTCTTGGGAAATCGTATAAATATTGCATGAGAGTAACTTGGCAATTATTGCTAAGTTACTTGCCATGGCTTAATGAGTTAAGCGAAAGGAATTGTCGTGCAATATGTGAAAATTAAAGAGGCAATAGCAGAACAGATCGACTCTGGAATGCTGGCGGCTCGTCAAAAATTGCCATCAGAGCGTAAGCTTGCGGAATCTTTTGATACCACTCGTGTCACTCTACGTGAAGCCCTTTCTTTACTGGAATCAGAAGGCAAAATTTTTCGAGAAGATCGCCGTGGTTGGTTTATCTCGCCTGCGCCGCTTCGTTACGACCCAGTTCAAACATCAAACTTCACCAGTATAGCTCAAGCTCAAGGGCGAAAACCGAAAACCGAACTGTTAGCAGCCAAAAGTATACTTGCAGCGAAAAGAGCGACAGCACTACTCAACCTTGCACCATTCTCAGATATTTATCGAGTTGATAGAGTCAGATACTTAGAAGATAGGCCTGTTGTGTATGTGACGCACTTTATTCGCCCTGAGTTATTTCCTAATCTTTTAGATTTTGATCTGTCGTCATCATTAACGGATATTTATCGGGAGCATTTTGGTGTGGTATACCAAAAAACGAAACTCCGCGTGAGTACATCGTCTTTGTTGGGGGAGTCTGCTCAAACGTTACGTGCGACTTCAGGAACACCTACAATGGTGGTTGAAAAGGTTAATTATAACCAGAACGGTGAATTGATCGATTGCAGTATTGAGCATTGGCGACACGATGCAATCAGCATTGAATCCATCGTAGAGCTTGAAGCTAGTGAAGGGTAAAACTTCCTGACTTGTATCAAACGGTTTCATTGAGGCTTCCA
Organism: Vibrio sp. 03-59-1; assembly: GCF_013114135.1. Taxonomy (NCBI): domain Bacteria; kingdom Pseudomonadati; phylum Pseudomonadota; class Gammaproteobacteria; order Vibrionales; family Vibrionaceae; genus Vibrio; species Vibrio sp. 03-59-1. The sequence goes on along the minus strand of NZ_VTYA01000001.1, from coordinate 80,538 downwards.
TAATGGGAGCTTTTTTATTGGCCGTCGGTGCTAGAGATAATAAAAAGCCCTTATTGATTAACTCAGTAAGGGCTTTGTTTTATCGATGTTTAAAAACTATTGTATTGAACCTTGTTCTAAGCGAAAACTTAGAGTGAGGTTTAAGCTTCAGTTTTTGCTTCAACTAGTTCAGCTTCATCTTCCGCTTTTGCCGCTTCAAGCATCTTACGAACAACAACAGATGCACCAAGTGCAATCACAACCATAACTACCGCTAGGATAGTCAGAAGTTGGAAGTAGTCACCGTAAACTGTTTTAACGATTTCTTGAGTGATCTCTTGGCCTTTCTCTAGCGCGATAGAAGTAGAGAATACTGCACCAACAATACCACTTAGAGCGATAGCAACAGAGAATAGACTTACAGAGAAGTTCTCAATGTGCTTAGGCGCTACTGAAAGGATGAATGCCACTACTAGGCTACCTACGATTACTTCAGCAAATGCTTGGAAGAAGTGGATAGCGAGGAAGATTTCCGGACGGATGATAACGTCTTCGCCAATGTTCATCACTGCTAGAGTAAGGATACCAAATGCGATTGCTGTACAAACGAATGAGAAACCAACTTTAGTTGCAGTAGAGAAGTTAATGCCACGTTTTTCAAGAGAAGAGAACGTCATCGCAATAACAGGACCAGCAACGATACACCATAGTGGGTTCATCGCCATAGATGCTTCAGGAGCAATTGGGATAAGACCGAATAGATCGCCACGCATTGTGTTGATCGTAACCATAGTCATTGAAGTCATCATTTGACCGTAGTAAACGAAGAAACAAGTCGTCAGCAGTGTCATGATAAGGATCGTACCCATTTTTAGAGCGTCAGATTTCTTAGACTTAATCATCAAAGAGATGAAGTATAAGATTGCTGCAGCACCAATTGCGTAAACGATGTTTTGGCCGATATCCATGTTTGAGAACATGAAGAATACTAAGCCAACCATACCTAGAGAAAGCGCGAAGAACGCAGCCCAGTTTTTAGCACTTACTGGCTTCTGGTCAATTTCTGCACCAACAGATAGAAGTGGTTTGTGGAAAATGATCAGTGTAACGAAAGCCAGTGCAGCAAGAGCAGCAGATAGACCGAAACTACCATTGAAGCCGATTGCTAGTACGAACATTGGGAATAGGTATTGACCTAATAGTGCGCCAACGTTGTTCACTGAGTAGTTTACAGGGTAGCCGTTCTCAAAATCTTCTTCAGTAGCAAAAGTACGTTTATATAAACTTGGGTAAGAAGGAGACATTAGACCACGAGCGTAACTTGCTAACGCGATACCAACCAGTGCCATCGGAACGTTAGTTGCAGATGCGCCAAGTACAAGAAGTGCGTAACCCGTTGCAAAAGTGCCGTATGCAATAGTGAGTGAACGGTATGCACCTAAAAATTTGTCTGCAATGAAACCACCTGCAATAGCAAACAGTGGACCAATTGAAGAGAAAGCACCAACAACCATCATAGTGTCAGCTTCGCTATAACCCAGATCTTCTAAGAAGAAACGAGTCAGAATTACCATTACGCCGTAAAATGACAAGCCAAACATCATTTGGCAGAACATCATCGATTTATTCAGTTTATTCCACATTATATTAATCTCATAGTTGTGGGTGAGGTGTAGTTTAAAAACGCGATTATACTATCATTTTTAGATGGACATAAATTGAAACATTTATCGCAAAAATAAATCTTAAAGCAATACATTTTCTAATGTATCGGGATGGTAATTCTAATGGGTATAAAATGTAGCCAATGCAAATGATTGCGTGGTTAAATAGTATGCAGTGTTTTTTACTGGCTATGGTTCATTAGGTGTAAATAGTGAGGGTTGTCAGTCTCTGCAGTCCTTCTGTTAACAAGTTAACTACATGGATTCGCCATGTTAGAGGGGATTTTAGAGCTGGTAGATGTGCAGTTTATAAATCTATCGATATGCAGTTGATTGCGTAATGATTAAATATTGCATTAGAAAAATTCACTCATTTGTAGGGTGTTATGGTTCTGATTGTGCATGTATTTCGTCCAAATATGCCTATTTATATCAGTGCTTTATTTTGGTTTTTAACAGGTGCGTAGCATAAAATGAATAATAATTTAACGAGTGTTTTCTAGAACTACGAAATGAAAGGTGGCAGGTCATCTATTTATCTTACCGACATGAGTGGGGCAACCAGTAAATGCTTCTGCTTCTTATGTGGTAATGAGCTTAGTGGGCGATATGTTAGGTAAAGAACAAACTAAAAGTGATCGCACTACATGCGATCACTTTTTATCGAGAGGTAAGTTGCTAATCGTTAGTTTTAGATTATTCGCAAGGTGGTGCCATGTGTATCAGCGCAAGCCCGCCAAGAGAGGTTTCGCGATATTTGCGGTTCATATCTTTGCCGGTTTGATACATGGTATCGATAACCTTATCTAAAGAAATGAGGCATTTGCTGGTTCGTTTGAGCGCCATTCTTGAAGCATTAATTGCTTTCATGGAGCCCATCGCATTTCGCTCAATACAAGGGACTTGAACTAAGCCGCCAATCGGATCACAAGTCATACCTAAAGAGTGCTCCATCGCAATTTCTGCTGCCATGCAGATCTGCTCGTTACTTCCACCTCGAAGGGCGGTTAAGCCTGCCGCCGCCATGGAGGAGGAGACGCCAACTTCTCCTTGGCAACCTACTTCGGCACCTGAAATGGATGCGTTTGTTTTATATAAAATGCCAATGGCGCCAGAGACAGCTAAAAAGTCTTTTAACTGCTTAGTGTCGAGCTCTTTAATGAAGCGGTGGTAATACATCAGCACTCCTGGAATCACGCCTGCCGCTCCGTTTGTAGGAGAAGTCACCACTTGGCCTCCTGCGGCATTTTCTTCACTCACCGCAAAAGCAAATAGGTTAATCCAATCCATGATCTCCATAGGATCGTTTTCAATGGATGCATTGGCTTCGAGCTTTTTGAGCAAAGCAGGGGCGCGGCGAGTCACTTCAAGTCCCCCTTCTAAAATCCCTTCGGTTTCAAAACCTCTTTGCATGCACAGCGACATCACTTTCCAGATTTGGTCCGCTCGGCTATCAATGGTTTCCATCGATTGGAATGCTTGCTCATTTCTGAGGACAAGCCCACCCAAACTGAGGCCATTTTTGTCGGCAAGGTTGAGTAACTCTTCTGCCGATTTAAAAGGAAACTCGACCTGAGTATCGCTCTCGGCAATACCATTCTCTAATTGTGCCGCCGTAGCAATAAAGCCTCCGCCAATAGAGTAGTAGGTTTCAATGACGAGCTGTGTTCCCGTTGCATCAAACGCGGAGATCGTCATGCCATTTTCATGCAGGGGTAAATTGGAGGTGTGGAAAAGCATATCCGTTTCAGTATCGAAGCTAATCTCGTGGCTACCAGATAGGCTTAAACGCTTATCATCCACTGCTTTTTTCATCGCAGCATTAGCGCTGGAGATTTTAATCGTGTCAGGTTTATTGCCAAGCAAGCCTAAAATCGTAGCGCGGTCAGTGTGGTGGCCTTTACCAGTCAAAGATAAAGATCCGTAGAGATCAATCTGTACCCGTGTGACATTCTCTAGGTAGGGGGCGATTATCTGGGTAAAATTGTACCCGGCAATCATAGGTCCATTCGTATGTGAGCTAGAAGGGCCCACTCCAATTTTATATATGTCAAAGATAGACAGCATAGAAACTTCCTGTGAGGCTTTGGCTTGATAAAACAAGCTCTTGTCGTGTAGATCATTTCAGTGTATTGAATGTCATTCCAATTTTAAAATGGATGCTATAAATATAGCTCACACTGTCTCATACGCTTCTTTGCATTTGTGAGCATAAATGCGACGCATGTAGCCAGTGAGGTTTAGTAAAGCTACGGGTAACCGATATGATTGTATACAGAATTCACTATATCCCATTTCAAAAACGAGACTTGAGCAATAAATGAACAATAAACGCGTAGTGATTGTGCTAGGAAAGCGGCTAAATAAAAATACATTGACTGCTGAAGGTAAAAGCCGAGTTGAAGGTTTGGTGGAACATTTGGAGACATCCAGCCGCCAAAACATTGTGGTTGCTTTCTGTGGGGGAATCACTTCTGGGCAGACGCGTTCTGAGGCGGAAGCCATGCATGAGTATTTTGCTGCGCTGCAAAGTAATGGGAGCATAGATTTATCAGGGCTAGATATTTTGCTTGAAAAAGAGTCAGTGAATACCATCGAAAATATTCAAAATGTGGCAAAGAAGATGGTTGATGAGAACATTCTATCCTCTGATGAGTGCATAAAAGTAACGTTTGTTTCCAATGACTACCACTTAAAGCGGATTTTCGAAATTCAACAATTGATGGATGAGCAAGGCTTACTCAGAGTCCTAAAGCGACACTGTTCTGAATTTGGGGCTGAATTAGATATTTCATATGAGCTTGACGATCATCTTGCGATCCCTTATCCGCACCGTAATATTCGAAGCCAATTGTTTTTGCTCATGGATGAGTTGACGACTTATCGGGTGTATTTAGAGGGGGTAGTCAGTGGTGTTTTTTTGAGAGACTTGAAACAAGTTCGAAAAGAACCCTACCGCATTGCCGCTAATGCCTTGGTCGAAATTAAGCAGTTATTAGCGATTCAGACGGAAGAGTCATCGGTCAATGTACAATTGGTGAGTGAGCTGTTAGGGGTTTTAGAGTCAAGTGTGCAGAATACGGTCGTTGATTCGAGTGTAGAACAGGTAAGATCGTATTTAGCGTTGCTAGATACCAATCTTACCTTACTTAATCGCTATTTAGACCCAGAGCAAGAACTCACGTTTCGCTGGTGGCGCTAGCGTGTTTCTTCGTGAATCCTGACACCGTTTTAAGAGAAGCGAAGGCTATGAGTGAATAACATAAAAGCTCTGTGCCTTCTTCGGCAATAATTTTCACGTCTCGAATATAATTCTCAGCCATAATATTTTTCCAGAAACCTCCCATTCCATATAAACGTGAGAAAACAATGAGCAGCATGACGCCTGTAATCAATAGATTCATGTGAGGAGAGGATAAGATAGCAGCAAGCTGATCAAGTGTGCGCTTTCCATTATTAATTGCATATAGAAGCACGCTGCTCGCGATGATTATTGCAGGAACCGCCCAAAAACCATGCGTAATATAGTCAAATAAGAAATCCAATTCCCTTATAAATAACACGGAAAAGAAGGCGCTAATTAGCAGTGCTGCATGTTTAAGGCTTGGTTGTTTCTGTGCTAAATGTGCAAAGCTTAGCAAGCTAACTAGAAGTAAAATCTGCTGAAGAGCTTCAGTAACTGAAAACTCAGCCAGCGTGATATTTAATAGTACGAAATCAACCCGTAATGCTAAATTGACGACAATGCTAATAGCAAGCACGATGAGAGCGGTCTGACATTTTTTGAACAGAACGGTTGCCGTGGAATTAGACAGTGTGAATTCTGGTCTTTCGATGGATACCGTGCTTTTTGAGTTGTGGTGAGTTGATGTTTTCATACAATGCTGACTTATTTGAAGTTAAGGTTTAGTTCGATGTATACCCTCACAATGTGACATTCAAACCCATATTTCATGTCAGGGAAATGCAATAATGAACACTGTTCGATTGAGAGGGAAGCTTAAAGGCCAACCAAATATCTTTCAATTAACCTTTAAGCTTTCTATTGAACGTTTACTGAGAGATTTCTTCAGAGCGAGAGGTCAAGTCCCAATCTCCACCTAGTGCTTTATATAATCCAACAGTGACTTGTGCCGTTTGGAGCTTGGCTGCTATTTGACGATCTTGCATCAGCTTCTGTTGCCTTTGAGCATCCAGTACAGCTAAATGATTGATGAGCCCCGCTCGATAGAGTGATTTTGCTTTCATGACTGCATTGTCAGTAGAGCGGTTCGCTTCATCAATACGCCGTTGGTTCTCTTGGCTGCGACCATAAGTGAATAGCATTGAGTCAACTTCGGCAAAAGCACCATCAACAGTATGCTGGTAGCGCAAAGCTGCGGATTTAAAGCGAGATTCATTGATGTCGACCATCGCTTCTTCACGCCCCCCGTCAAACACATTCCAACTGATGCCTGCACTCCCTACCCAAGAGAAGGAATCACTGCTAAATAGATCACTAAAGTCACCTGCAACGAGACCCGGCGAGCCCGTCAAGAAAAACTTAGGGTAGCGGTTGGCAATGCTTACCCCTAATTCTTGGTTAATGGCCGCCATTTCACGCTCTGCGATACGAATATCAGGGCGACGAGTGAGCAAATCAGAAGGTAATCCGACAGGAATGATGCCTTCAACCTTTGGCAAACCGCCTTCACCTGATAAGCGTATATCCACCTTGGTGAGTGGTTCGCCAAGTAAAATGGCGAGTCGGTGTTTATGGACCTGCTTTGCAATGTCCAGTTGTGGGATGACAGATTCGGTGGCCGCAAGCATTGCTTCTGCTTGGGCAAGATCTAATTCTGAACCATAACCGCTGCTGACCATCTTTTCGACTAAATTTAATGTCTCTCTTTGATCTGCAATGTTGTCGAGGGCTAACTGAGTTCTCTCTTGAGCGCCTCGATATTGAAGGTAGTTATGAATGACATCTGCAGTGATCAGAGTATTCAAACCGCTTTGATAGATCTCAGCTTGAGTTTTGCGAATTTGTGCAGCGTTTGTTTGTTTGTCGATACGTCCAAAAAGATCAACTTCCCACGCTATTGTTGCGCCTAAGAATCCACCGCTTTGTTGCTTGTCGGCGATAGTGACGCTTTGACCTAACATGGGTTGTGCGCCAACGGGTACTCCGATGGGAGACACTGCAGTGCCAAGGAGTGGGTCATTCTGGCTGATCTGATAGTTGAAATAACCAGCCCCAAGATTAACCGTTGGCACTTTGAATGACTCAACCATATCTTGATAAGATTGTGCCATCTTTATTCGTTCAGAAGCGAGTTTTAGCGGTATATTTTGCTTCTGAGCATCATGGACTAATTGATTGAGTGTTTCATCATTCAGTTGAAGCCACCAGTAAGGCGTTTGAGTCATGCTGATTTCTGTGTCGTGATCGACAGCATTCAAATAAACATCGGCCATGGCGGTTTGTGGTTCATTGTAATCTGGGCCAATAGCACAGCCTCCTAGCAGCATCGTGGTAGCTAATACAATTGGAGTGAATGACGTAGATAGATTGAAAACGTTCATTTTAGACACCTTGTTCTGCTAGTGAATGATTTTCGCACTTGCTAATGCCTTTCTCGCGATAGAACAAACGATAGAGTGCTGGCATGACGAATAGAGATAAAACGGTTGCGGCAGCTAACCCGCCAATAATAGTGGCGGCCATTTGGTCAAATAGGAGATCGGTTAGAAGTGGAATCATTCCTAATGCTGTTGTTAGGGCCCCCATAGAAATCGCCATCGTGCGGTTAACGGTTGCTTCTTTTATCGCATCCGATAGCTCGCGACCATTTTTGCGTTCAAGCTCAATTTGATCCATAAGTACAATGCCATTTTTAATGATCATCCCAGTTAAGGTGATCGCACCTATCAGTGCCATGAACCCAAATGGTTTATCGAAAGCCAGCAAGCTGAATGTTGCGCCAGTAGCGGCTAACGGCAGGATAGTGAAAATGATGACTGGCTGTTTAAAGCCGTTGAACATGCCAACTAAAATAATAAGCATCAGTAGCATGGCTTTTGGAAGTTGTTTGAATATATCTGACACGGCTTTATGTTCGTCATAGTATTCACCTCCCCATTCCAAGGAATAACCTGCAGGTAATTGAATGGCTTCAATGTCTTGTAGGGTTGCGTTTCTTACTGCTGCTGGAGTGGTATATCGGCCTACGCCTGCTTGCGCTGTGATGGTTTTGACTCGATCGCGTCGCCAGATCATGCTCTCTTCAGATTTGAGATCAAACCCATCTACAACTTGTCCTAAAGGTACGCTATGTGCGCCAAGCAAAGAGCGAACTGAAAGCGTCTCTAATGAAGCCATTGAGCGTTCGGTGCCACGTAATTGAATTGGAATCAGCTCATCATTCAGGTTCATTTGACCTAATGGCATACCTTCTGATGCTCTCTTCATTGCAAAAGCGATGTCTGCGCGGTTAATTCCTGCTTGTCTTGCTTTCTCTTGATTGATCATCGGTACCAGAGCTTTGCTTTGTTGACGCCAATCATCACGTACGTATTTTGCATCAGGGTGATCTTTGAATATGGCTTTTGCTTGGTTTGCTAAATCATGAAGTACTGCTTCATCTGGCCCTGAAAAACGAGCTTCGACGCTGTATTTATCCGATGTTGCGAGTTTCAAAGCTCTGAAACGAGGCTCTGCATTTGGAAACTCTTTTGCTAACCATTCGTCGCCTCGGGCGATAAGTGTCGTTATTGAAGGGTAATCGATAGCGTTAATCAGAATCTGACCATATGCAGGATCAATCGGTTCAGGTTCAACAGTGACAGAAAATCGAGGTGCACTGTTTCCAACGTAAGATGAAATATTCTTCACTTCAGGCTGTTTGAGTAGCCAAGCCTCAATTTTCTTCATATCTTGCGAGGTTTGCTCGATGGCCGCCCCATTTGGTAGCCAGTAATCTAGGAAGAAAATAGGTCTATCCGCTTGTGGGATAAAGTTAATCGCGACTTTAGGTACGGCAAACGAGGTCGCCAAAATTAATGGGATCAAACACAAAAGCGCTTTGATTGGATTGTCCACCGTCCAACAAACTGCTTTCTTGTATAATGAAATTTTTTCTTCGGCTTTTGTTTTGTTTGGTTTAATGAATAACCAGCACATCAATGCGGTTAACGTTACGGCAACTAACCAAGATAAAAGCAGGGAGGCCGCGATAATTAAAAATACAGAGCTGGCAAATTCAGCCGCATCTGTTTTTGAGAAGATAACCGGACTTGCCCCCATAATGGCAATGACCGTCGCTCCAAATAAAGGTAACCCCGTCTCTTTTACGGATTCGATTGCGGCTTGTGTTCGTTCAACGCCTTTATTGAGTTTTACGATCATCATATCGGTAATAACAATGGCGTTATCGACTAGCATTCCTAATGCGAGAATAAAGGTGCCTAGAGACACACGGTGCAAATCAATGTCTGCAATATTCATGTAAATTAGCGTAAGAAGAATCGTAATGAGAAGGCTGCTGCCAACAATGCTGGCACTTTTAAAGCCCATAAACACAAGAAGCACGACGAATACGATAGCCACACTTTCTAAAAGGTTACTAACGAAATTATCAATCGATTTTTGAACTTCTTCAGGTTGATAAGCAACAGTGGATACCTTGACGCCTAAAGGTAGCGAAGCTTCAAACTCGTCAATAACTCGACGAATGTCATCCCCTAAGGAAACAACATTAATACCACTGACTGGGCTAACAGCAAGTGTGACTGCTGGAATGCCGTTATAGCGATTTTCTGACATTGAAGGCTGTTGGTAGCCCATCGTCACATCGGCAATATCCCCTAATCGAATCAAACTGGTTCCAAACTTACTGATGCCACCTTTAATGACTAAATTTTTAATGTCATCCAAAGATTGAAGATCACTGCTCTGCTCTACTCGAATGCGCTCTTGACCGGCAACGAATTTTCCTGCTTCAAAAGTCGTATTTTGAGTGGTGAGTTGATTCCAAACTTGGGCTACAGAAAGGCCATATTGAGCGAGCCTTTCATCTGGCATATCAATATAAACAGTGCGATGTTGCACTCCGTGTAGCTCGATTTTCTTAATACCATCAACGGTTTTTATTCTTCTTTGTAACTCTTCTGCATATTGCTTTAATTCAACAGGTTGGGCATCTTGGCTATGGACTGAAAATAGCATGCCATAGACCTCAGAGAATTCATCTTGAACGATACTGATTTGAGCCGTGCTTGGGAGCAGTAGCTTCATATCATCCACTTTTCGGCGTACTAGATCCCACTCTTGCGGCAATGCTTTTGAATTCAACGACTCTTTAAGATCAACGAATACCATGGATACGCCGGGTTTTGAGAGTGAGCGTAAGCGGTTAAGTGAAGCCATCTCTTGCAACTTTGTTTCGACGGTATCTGTCACTTGTTTTTCCACTTCTTCAGCTGAAGCTCCGGGGTATAACGTAACGACAACTGCCGTTTTTACGGTGAAACTCGGGTCTTCTAGTTTGCCTAGATCAAAGTAAGAGACTAAGCCCGCAATGATACTAATTATCGTAAAAAAGATAATGAAGGTACGTTGGCGTATGGCAAATTCAGCTAGATTCATTTTTGGGCCCTATAACGCTTTTACTTGAATTGAAGTGACGATGTCACCTTTTGTTAGATATGCGGCTCCACTGATAACAATCTGATCACCGGTATTCAAATCTCCAGAAACGCAGGCTTGTTCTGCATCCACTGAAATGAGCTCAACGGGAATCGTTGTGATCTGTTGAGTGTTCACTTTTAGAATATGTTGTGTCTCTTTTATCCCGACAAGAGAAGAATATGGAACACAATATTCTTGTTTTTTATCTGAAGAGTGGGTCGTTACTGTGACGGTTTTCCCCGGCAGCAACTGTTCATCGAAGCCATTGAGATAAAACGTTACGCTATAGGTCTGTTTTATGAGGTGAGGAACTGAGCTGATTTCTGATGCTTCTGCCGAGATGGCTTCATGAGAGCCATACCATTTTACTTGTGCTTTTTGTCCAATCTTAAACTCATGGATGAGATTTTCAGGGACATCAATTGTGACTTCCAATTGATCGGGTTTATGCAGGGTCACCACAGGGATTCCGGGCAATACTTGCTCATATTGGTCGATTTTAGTCGCGCCAATAACGCCATCAAAAGGAGCGACTAGCTTTGTATAACGTAGTGAGTCTTGTGAGCGTTGAATGTTTTTCTCAACCACTTTTACCATAGCGGCACTGCGCTCATAGCCACTAATTGCTCTATCTAAATTAACATCGGCGATTGCGTTGTCTTTCGTCGCTTGGGTTATACGTTTTAATTCTGATTGTGCAAGTTTATGTGCTGATTGAGCTTCAAGCAGTCGGGCCTCTAGCTCTTGGAGAGCCACTTGGTAATCGTGAGGATCAAGCTCTGCAATAACTTGTCCTTTCTTCACTAGTTCCCCCGTTTTTACAAGGATCGCATCAATGGTTCCAGGGACTCGGAAGGCTATCTCTGCCGTTTCTACCGATTGTAATTCGCCGGTGAAATGCTTAGCATTGATAGACTGATTCGGGCTTAATTCAATCACCTGAATAGGACGAGTGTGCTTTACAGGTCTTGATTCAAATGTGAATGGTGAAGATGCAGTTTGGTCATCTTCTGCGCTGTTGGTGTCTGTCTGGTTACAGCCGACTAGTAGAAAAATGCAGCTAGCAAGTAAAGATAATTTGAATGTGTCTTTCATAGAATACTCCTTTGATATGCGAGTATTCTACAATCGAACAGTGTTCAAATAATCAGGCGTTGTCGAAACACTTTGTCACGATAAACATGACAATCAAACAAGTTTTGGCATTTCATCTAGAAGAAAATCGATCAATAGATGAGTGGCGTGACTGATGGTTTTTCGCTGAGGGTAAAGTAACCAAACGTCTTCAGTCTCTGATTTATAACCCGGTAAAATCTTCATCAGTGAGCCATCTTCAAGTTCTTTAGATATTAGAATTGTTGGAAGAAAACCAATGCCACGTCCTAAAATAACGGAGCGTTTAACAAAACCAATGTTGTTGCTGCTGAGTTTTGATTTAACGACCAGTTCATGCTCAGCGATCTGCCATCGATTATCAAGCTCACCACCAGGCCAACGAAAGCAGATCGTTTGGTGGTTCATTACATCAGGAAGATCAGTGGGTGAGCCATATTTAGTAAGATATTCAGGGCTCGCTACAAGATGTCGTTCTAATTCCAGAACTTTACGAGCAACAATATTGGCATCGTGAATTTTACCGCCGTGTATGGCGACATCCAAACCTTGCTGCTGAAGATCAATGAAGCCATTGTTGATACTTCTGATATCCAACTCAATATCTTGATATTTATCTTGGAATGAGAGCAGCAACGGCTGAAGGGTTTCATCGGATTCAGGCAATAAACCAATTTTGATGACACCCTTTGGAGATACAGTGGAATCAATGGCAATTTGGTTGGCTTTTTCAAGTGCTTCAAGTGCTTTCAACAGTTCGGAGTAGTATGCCTCGCCATGTTGTGTGAGGGAAATTTTGCGTGTGGTACGAAAGAAAAGTTGTACGTTAAGCGTGGATTCTAATTCACTGATCCTGCGGCTAACATTCGCTCTAGGGAGTTCAAGTGCATTGGCGGCAGCGGTAAAGCTCCCGAGTTCAACGATGCGAATAAACAATTTTAGATCATCAATTTTCATAAAAGCTAGCTTGGAATTAGGTGGAAAAATGAGTATATCAAGTTAGCTGCATGTAACTTCAGATAAATGTAAAAAAGAAGATAGGTTTCAATATCAGGCGGGTTCAATATCGTGGATAAATAGAGGGTTGATTGGGGGCTGTAAACGTACAAGTTATCAGTGTGAGTTTAGGTTACGTTTAAGTGTGAGGCTGGTTCAAAAGTTTAAATAGGGCTTCTATTATTAAAACCGAACTATAATTATCACTAAATAAGCAACCGAGCTCAAAATTATTCTTTAAGACTATGCACTTGAGCGAGATAATTGGTATTTTGTACCAATATAAAATCTCGATATTGTAGATAGCACGCAGTAGCAAAAGGAAGACAGATGTCAGAACAAAAATTTAGATTAGTAACTCGAAGTGATTTTGATGGGCTGGTGTGTGCTGTATTGCTAAAACAGCAAGACCTCATTGATGATATTAAATTTGTGCACCCTAAAGATATGCAAGATGGCAAAGTAGCGATCACTAGCAATGACATCGTGACTAACCTTCCTTATGTGAAAGACTCTCACCTCACATTCGATCACCATTTATCAGAAACCATCCGTAATACAGGTGAAAAGCCTAATCACATTATCGATCCTGATGCGCCTTCAGCCGCTCGTGTTGTATGGGACTATTATGGCGGTCTAGAGACGTTCCCAGCTGATTGGCTAGAAATGATGGAAGCGGTAGATAAAGGCGATTCGGCGCAGTTTAATCGTGATGAAGTGTTGGACTCTCAAGATTGGAACCTACTGAATTTCTTGATGGATGCTCGAACAGGGCTAGGTCGTTTTCGTGAGTTCCGAATCTCCAACTATGCACTGATGATGGACCTTATCGACTACTGTAAAAATCATACGATAACTGAGATCTTGGCTCTGCCTGATGTACAGGAACGAATCGATTTGTACCGTGAGCATGAGACGATGTTCAAAGAACAAATTCAACGCTGTGCAACCGTACACCAAAATCTTGTGGTGCTTGATTTAACCAATGAAGAGACCATTTACGCGGGTAACCGATTCATTATTTACGCGTTATTTCCACAATGTAATATTTCGATTCATAAAATGTGGGGCTTCCAGAAGCAAAATATTGTGTTTGCAACCGGTAAGTCTATTTTTGATCGTGGATCAAAAACCAATGTGGGTGAGCTAATGCTTAAGTATGGCGGTGGTGGTCATATCGCAGCAGGCACGTGTCAGATAGACGCTGATAAAGCGGAATCTGTTCAACAAGAACTGATTAATGCGATCACTGCTGATGGTTAATTTCTCATTAGCCGTCGTGATGGTTAACAATTAAGATTCAGAAGCCTCGCCGTTGCGGGGCTTTTTAGTATTTACATCAAGGTGTGGTATATTCGCGCCAAATTCCTTAGTTCCAAGATCATTATGAGACACTTAAAAACGACAACGCATCCTGATATCGATCATCTGGATGGGAAAGTCATCTATCAGCGCAATGCTGCGCGTGCCATTGTTATTGATGGTGAAAATATCCTAATGCTTTATACCGCTCGTTATCATGATTACACCATTCCTGGTGGCGGTTTAGATGAAGGTGAAGATGTTATTGCAGGAATGGTTCGTGAGTTAGAAGAAGAGACAGGCGCACAGAATATTCACAGCATTAAGCCATTTGGCATTTTTGAAGAGTTCCGCCCTTGGTATAAAGATGATGCGGACATCATGCATATGATCTCTTACTGCTATACCTGTAAAATTGATCGAGAATTGGGGGAGACCTCATTTGAAGATTACGAAATCAAGAATGGAATGAAGCCGGTGTGGATCAACATCCATGACGCGATTGCCCACAATGAGAAGACCATGGCTGAGAGCTCGAAGAAGGGCATGAGTATTGAGCGGGAAACGTTTCTTCTGCATTTAGTAGCGAAAGAGATGTTGTGATTTTTTCGTAATGATGCATTAAAAAATAGAAAGCTTAACTCAAGGTTGAGCTTTCTATTTCATTACAGTTAGGGGAATTAAACCTCCGAAACACAGCGAGAGTTAAATCCACAACTTCTTTTCGATATGAGCCAACTAGGCATTAAGCACTAATTATTAAGTACTCACTATTAAGTATTAGTTATTAAGTAACTAGTGATTAGGCGTTAAGCGACGACAACCGCAGTACCACTTGCTGATACCATCAACATGCCATTGTTTTGCCCTAACACTTCATAATCAATATCAACACCGACGACGGCATTTGCGCCTAAATCACGGGCTTTCTGCTCTAATTCTTGAAATGCGATGGTACGCGCTTTTTCAAGCTCACGTTCGTAAGTGCCTGAACGACCGCCGACTAAATCTCGAATACCAGCAAACATATCCTTAAAGAGGTTCGCGCCCAAAATCGCTTCGCCAGCAATTACGCCTTTGTAATCAACGATTCGTTTTCCTTCAACACTTTGAGTGGTGGTGACTATCATTGCACTGTCCTATTTTTACATTTCAAACGTTAGCTTTAGTTATAAGTCGTCGCGGTGCTCGCTTCAATCATTTATTTGTATGAACGAGCAATCTGTGAGCCACATTTTGATAAATGAATTACCGCTGCTGGTCATTGCCTAAAATAGGTCCGCTGAACCATTAGCGGGTGAACTCCTCACGTAGCCAAGTTCTAAGAGTTAATACACTCTCATGCTTCAGTTTTTCTGGCGAGCAAGTGAAATAGAAGTCTTGCTTTGGATTTGGAACCGGTTTTTCTATTTCAGTCAGTAAGCCGTGTTTAATGTCATCTCGGACAAATAGACGATGCGTCACAAGCACTCCAAGTTTACGAATAGTGGCGTGTACGGCTTGAACAGAGGCATTAAACGTTAAGTTATTACGGTAGGTCGGCAGTTTATTATCTGTTGCATCGCACCATATGTGCCAATCCTCTTTTCGTCTTTCATTGGCAACAAGAATTGCAGGATATTTGGCCATTAGTTGAGCAGGGGTTGCGTCAGGGATGGACTTGATCAGCTCAGGGCTACAGACCATAACCAGTTCATCATCTGAGAGTTTTTCACAGTAATAGTCTTGCCATTCATCTGTTTTTCCGTGGATCAGAGCCACATCAACGCCTTCTTGGTTGAGGTTGAAACTGCCAACGCGATTGGAGATCCGAACATCCAGTTGTGGCGCAAAATCTTGCAAGCTTTGCACTCTTGGGATCCACCAATGCAAAGCAAGCGAATTCACCATATTTAGAGTGATTCGGTTATCTTGAGGTTGGCTAATCATTGACTCGGTGGCCTCGACAATTAACTCCAGCGCCGGAGCCACTTGTTTATAATATTTCTTACCCGCTGAATTGAGTTCGACTCTGCGACCAACACGGTGAAACAGGGGAGTGTTGATTAATGACTCAAGAGATTTCACCGATTGGCTGATTGCAGAGTGGCTGACATTTAGCATTCGCGCAGCGTCTGTCATGCTTCCGGTTTCTGCTACCGCGACAAACGCGTAAATGGATTTAAGTGGGACAAGTTTGCGCATAATAAATATCGCCTGAGTTATTAATTAAAAACCATACAATCGGCTAAGGTATTGGTAAGTTTTTCTTACAAGATTGGTTAATAATACTCGTTATTTCTTTGCTTGTCAGATCGCTAAACTAGCGGCAGGTAGAGGAGAGTTGTATGCCGAATCAATTTAAGCCCGTAATATTCATGTTGTTGTCCACATTTAGCTTATCTATTACAGGGTTATTAGCTAAGCACTTATCTGAACAAATTAGCCCAGCAGTGCTCAGTTTTTTACGTTTTTCCATTCCATGTATCTTGCTGTTTATATTTGTCATAGTGACGAATCTTTTGGGTGTGAATGCACTAGCTCAACACTCAAAAGAGCATCAACGATCAGGCTCTAAACAGTGGCTTCCTCCCAAATCGATGCACTTTCCTATCGTGATTCGAGCGCTGTGTATTGCAGCGTGTCAGATCTGTTTTCTTATCTCATTACAGTCTCTGTCACTCGTTGAGAGTGTGGTGTTATTTAGCACGGGTCCCTTGTTTATTCCTTT
Organism: Vibrio sp. 03-59-1; assembly: GCF_013114135.1. Taxonomy (NCBI): domain Bacteria; kingdom Pseudomonadati; phylum Pseudomonadota; class Gammaproteobacteria; order Vibrionales; family Vibrionaceae; genus Vibrio; species Vibrio sp. 03-59-1. The sequence goes on along the minus strand of NZ_VTYA01000001.1, from coordinate 64,106 downwards.
GTTAGAAAAGTTAATATTTAGTGTGAAAGTTTCGATCGTAACTGTTTTTGGCTTAACGATCACATTTAGTGGCGTGTTGCTGTTGGCAGGAGATGTGTCGGGTATTCACTTTAAACCAGAGCTTTTGCTTGGGCTTATGGCTGGTGTGTTTAACTCTGGTTCACAGCTAAGTCTGTATCGAGCGACAAAAGGTAACATGACACCAATCGAGTTAAACGCTTGGACATTCTTGATTGCGAGCCTTTGTTTGATTCCAGCAATGATGATGCAAGGGCAAGGGGTGTTAGCTCAGGATGTTCTGTCATTGACGAGTGCCGATACTCATGTATTTCATTGGCTGGTGATTGTTAGTTTGGCTCTGCTCGTGATTAATACCCAAGTGTTTAGAGCAAAAGCTTACAAGCTGGTGGACTCCGGCTCGCAATTGGCACCATTGATCTTCACTAATTTACTTTTCACTTCTGTTTGGCAGTGGCAATTTTTGGAACACACATTTAGCACTGACCAATTGCAAGGTATTGGACTCATTATCACCGCAAGTATTATCAATACATTTATGCCTAGAGTGCAGGCTCATTACATTCGTTATAAGGCAGCTAAGGTTGTGAGCTTGTCACCAGAAGGTGGCTCACCGCTTTTAAAACTGTGAGCGAATGTACTCTTTGACCAATTTTAAATGGTGTTCTCTGTCTACCTTAGAGTGCTGTTTCGGGTCAAGGAAGTCGTCGGCATATTGCTGATCAATTTCTTGCTCTAGAAAGATGACATACAATTTAGGGTCGATATGCCCGGAGGTTGCCATCTCCGTCATGATGGATAAGGAATCCGACAGTGTTTTTGATTTCTTATAAGGTCGGTCACTAGACGTTAAGGCTTCAAACACATCGGCGATTGCCATCACTCGTGCTTGGAGCGGAAGTTGCTCTTCGTTTAAGCCTCTCGGATAGCCTTTACCATCCATTCTTTCGTGGTGTCCGCTGGCGATATCAGGAATATTTTTTAGATTATCAGGGTATGGCAATCGCTTAAGCATCGAGAGTGTTTGCACAATATGGTCATTGATCATGAAGCGTTCTTCATCTGTCAGAGTGCCGCGACGAATGGTTAAATTATGCAGTTCACCACGATCATAACGTAGCTCTGGCGGCTCAAGAACGAAGTCTTCTTGCCAAATGTCTTGTGGGCGATTGCCTTCTTGCCATGGGATTTTGTGGGTAACCTTATCGTCGAGTAAGTTCTCCATGGTTGGAAGAGGCGCGCTATTTCCACATCGCTCTCTTTCGATCCACGAAATACCGACTTGATCGTCAAGCGTTCGCTTCCATTGGCGTTGAGCTATCTTATGCAGACGCTCAATACTGCTGTCTTCCATAAACTCACCGCCTACATTGCACTCGGCAACAAAGAGGAATTCATCATCAAGTTCTCTATGCTTCTGATGCAATTTTAACTTGAGTTGGTCAGCATTCTCACCGCGACTTATGCCTTGCCAATACTCAATTTCAGCCTGCATTTTGATCAGCTCGAAACGCATGCGCACTTCATGTATTCGGTCGTAAATGGTCTCAAGTTTTGTCGCTTTATCAACAATGTATTCTGGGGTCGTGACTTTGCCGCAGTCATGTAGCCATGCGGCAAGGTTCAGCTCTTCCCACTCTTTGGCATCCATCGAAAAATGAGGGAAATATTGGTTATCTTTTTCCGCAGCTTCCGTCAACCATTTAGTCAGCTCAGGCACTCTTTGGCAGTGCCCGCCAGTATAAGGGGACTTAGTATCAATCGCAGAGGCAATGAGTTCGATAAACGCATTTAGCATGTCCTTTTGCTGCTGCATTTGGTCGATATTGTCTTTGGCTATTTCAGCAAAACTCAGCAACTCGCGTAGAAACGCGTGTTTATCTGCCTGGCTAGTGGTGATTGAACGTTCGTAACCAAGAACAAGAATGCCAACAAGTTGCTTTTCACGATTCAATAATGGGAAAAGATAAAGGTCACTATTGAATATGGTGTCTTGGTGTTGTTTCAGAGCGTTGTCCTCACGATTGATATGGATGATTTCCCCCTCTTTGAGTTTTGCATGTAGCCATGGTGTCTCCTTAATAAATTCGTTGATATCCGCTTTAAAAGGAATAATGGCATGGTTCGCAGCGGTTAAAAATTGATCCTCTTCATCCGATTGAATAAATAGAACGATCGTTTCTGCTTTGGTGACTAAGTAACTTTGGTGAGCGATGGTTTTTGCGAGCAGACCAAAATCTTGGTTACTGGCAGTATCACGTAACAAGTTCAGGAGATCATGCAGGGTATGCTCCATGAGTTCGATTGATTGAGTGAGGTTGGCGACCTCTTTGATCATACTTTTCGGGTAACGGGTTTTCTTAAAATTAAAACGGGCAATGTTATCGGTGAGTAATACCAAGTTCTGCAATGGACGCGCCAGACGGTTGGCAACTAACCAGACAATGCAGAAACAGACGATGAGCATTGAAATGGCAACGGTGACCTGTTTGTCTCGCATTGAGAGTAGATCAGCTAAGAGATCGTCTTGCGGTGTCGCTTCGGCAAGCAGTAAAGTGACATGATCGGTTAGTTTTACCGGGGTGACGGTTAAAGACCATTTATTAACATTGTAAGTGACGGTTTTAATGATAGATGCCTCTGTAGGCTCTCCTAATATTGACGAGAAAACACTACGACTTAAGCTTTGCTGCTGATTGGTCATACCCGTTTCGTGATCAATATTCAGTTGATGGCTAGCAAGTAGGTTAAATTGATCATCAAATAGTGCCAATTTGGAATTATCAGAATAGGCCAAATCACTTATCTGTTCGGAGATAGAGTCTAAAGTGAAATCAGCACCAACGACATTTACACCATTTGATGAGCGTCTAGAAAGTGTGATGCCATTCGTTTTTAAGAAATAAAAAGAGTAGGGCTGTGAGAGTCTGATTTCTCCATCGATATGAGCATTGGTAAACCAAGGTCTTATCCGAGGGTCAAAGGTATTGTCTTCGGTGTTGCTGTAACCAATCTGATTATGGTTCCCGTCTAGATAAATAAATTCATTTTTACCTGAAAGTGAGGCGTTATTAATTAACATGGTTGCTTTTGCAGGCGCGTTGAATTGGGTACGAATTTTATGGGTAGGCAAAGGGCGAAAGAGGGTGAAATCGCCATTCTCATGGGTATAAAACAGAGCCACTAGCCCTTTATTTTGTTTGAATACTAGATCAATCGACTCCAACCACGGTTTTTGTTCTTCAGTATCATCTTGATGGCTTATAAACGAAGTCAGTGCCATAAAATTCATAGTGGTGAGCACTGGTGCGATATTCTGTTTGAATATCGAACGTAGTTTTTGACTATGCTCTTGGCTAACATCATGAGCGGTACCTGACAAAAGCTCTTGAGAGTGTCGGTAACTCATTGATATTAAGACTATGCCTACAATTGTCGTCAGCACCAAAAACAGACTAGTAATATGGATGCTCAAAGGGTAGCGATGTTTTTTCATAAGAAATCCGTATCTAATGACAATTTTAATTATTGACCAATATACGAATGATGCAAAAAAAGCTTCCAATTTAGAGTCTTGAAAATGGATTATTGTGAGGCGCTGACGTTTTTACAGCCTGAAAAACTATTCTGAACTTGTGACAAAAAGGTGAAAGCTAAGTTTGAATACTGTCAATTTATGGCTTCGCTGTTAAACTAGTTTTAACTATCACTTCTACTTACTTAGAACGGCAGGGCAATGATCTTACAAGTTGACACACACACTCATACCTATGCAAGCGGTCACGCATACAGCACACTGATTGGAAATGCTAAGTCGGCAAGTGAACATGGACTTAAGATGTTTTGCACCACCGACCATTCAGAATCGATGCCTGGAGCGCCACACTATTGGTTTTTCAGCAATCAGAGAGTGTTGCCACGCTTTATTGAAGACGTTGCTATTATTCGTGGTGTAGAGTCGAACATTATGAACACTCAGGGCGAGATCGATGTTCATCCCTCAGTTGATTCGAATTTAGATTGGGCGATAGCCAGTTTTCATGAACCAGTATTCCGACCAGCAGATAAAGCGACGCATACCGAAGCCTTGCTCAATGTCATCAAGGGCGGCAGAGTCGATGCTTTAGGCCACTTAGGAAACCCTAATTTTGATTTTGACTTTGAAGCCGTCATCCAATGTGCCAAAGAGTACAATGTGGCGATAGAAATCAATAACACCACGCTGAAAGGTAATAGCCGTGTTGGCAGTGTGGATCGCTGCTTTGACATTGCGACAGTGGCGAAAGATGTCGGTGCTTATATTACCAGCGGAAGTGATGCGCATTTCTGTCAAGACGTGGGGCGGTTAGATTTAGCCAGCGAGCTTTTGGATCGAGTCGGTGTGGATAGCCAAAAAGTGATCACTCATACGCCTCAGCAATTCCTTTCATTTTTAGCATTACGTGGTCGCAGCCAGATTGAAGAGTACGCCTCTTTGGCGAGTTTTGATTAGAGATTGAAAGCCAACAGAACCACAGTGGAAAGAGGTCAACGAATAGGTTGGCCTCTTTTTTATTTTGAGAGGTCGACATAAATTGTCACGGATAAAGAGTGTCTATTTAGGCTCAAATTGCTATACACTCGCGGCACAGAAATGAATTTGAAATTGTCTATTAATGAATCGGAGATAAAAATGAAGCAATTGTCTTTGCTATTGGCTTGCTTATTGTTTGCGGGAAATGTTGCGGCAGAAAGTATCGATCTAACCGCTACAATGAAAAAGATGCGTCTAGCGTTTAATCAAGCAGCAGAAGCGGAAAGCATTGAAGAGATGAAAGCGCCCCTTGCAAGGTTAGATGAGTTGGTTCAAATCTCCCAAAATGGCAGTTATCCAAAAGAGAAAGAGGCGCTCTATATGAGTGGCTTCAATAAATTGTCTTCCGTGGTGAGTGATGTGGAGTTACAAGTCGAGCAAGGTCAGTTTGAAGAAGCTAAAAAAACGCTACGCCAGATTGATGAGTTAAGAATTGAATACCATGATAAGCGAAACCCAAGCATTTGGAGCCGATTGTTTGGTTAAATTGAGCTAGGGGTAATTGAGTAAGCAAGCAAGCAAGTAAGCAATGTACCGCTTTACTCACCTCTCGATATCCTAAGCCTTTGCCGATTTAAAGCACTCTGCTTCTACAGCAGAGTGTTTTTGTATGTGGTTCACAAAGATACAACTTCGTGAACTGGGTTAAAATAGTGTTATGATTTTTTGATAAGTTTTGTTTGATTGTATACTCTTGCCCTGAAACTATAGAGTGAACCAATGAAACGCTTATCCATCTTTAATCGATCAATGTTGCTAGCGACTGCCCTGAGTTGGGTTTTAGTTGCGCTGATGCCTGTTATCAATGCTCACGGTAATAGTGCTGGCGTGTGGGCAACATTGTGTACACTCAATGGTTTTGAGTTAGTACAAATTGAAGAGGGAACCGCGGACACTCACAACGGCAAACCATGCCCATTTAGTCATTTTTCCCCTTTCCATCAAATTGATCTTTCAACCACACCTTTACTCCAACGATTGAGTTTCGCTATTGAAAGTCGATACACTTTTTTGGCTCTAAGTGTTCGTTATCAATGGCAAGTTCCTCGCGCCCCTCCGACGATACTTTCTTAGAAAATTTGTTGAACACTATAAAAATAATGAACCAATCAAGCCTTATGTTTGAATTGGTATGAAGTAAAGTCAAAGTAAGCAAGGAATGAACTCGCCATTGATGTGGACGGGTTTCTTTGCTTGGAAGAAAGGAAAAACAATGCAAAGCGATAAAGCTTCGGCTGCGCCCATGGATGCATCACGTGCGAAAAATGATTCAAAATCCCGTTACTTTTTAACTTGGCGTTGGCATTTTTACGCTGGCCTTTTTGTGATCCCATTTATGTTGATTTTGAGCCTGACTGGCTTAGTCATGCTTTTTGATGATGAAATAGAATTTAATCGTTATCAAACACAACTTGAAGTGACACCGCAAGAGACAAGATTGAAGGTATCGGCCCAGTTAGACAAGGTGGTTTCGGCCTATCCAGAGGCCGTCGTCACGCAATTTATTCCCGCCCCAACGCCTGATCTCGCTAACCGTTTCTCTATTAAATTTGATTCAGGAGAGACACGATTTATTACGGTTGATCCATTCAATGGGCAACTTTTAGGAAGTATAGATCGAAGTGATAGCTGGTATCAGCTTGCCAATGATATTCATGGCACCTTATTAATAGGAGATTGGGGAGATTACTTGATCGAAATTGCTGCGAGTTTGAGTGTGGTTCTACTTGTCAGTGGTATTTATCTTTGGTTACCACGAGATGCCGCGAGCAAAGCCGGATTTCTGACCTTAAGGTGGGCAAGTGGTACTCGTATTTTTATGCGTGATCTTCATGCGAACCTTGGTGGTGTCTTGTCCATTGTGATGTTGCTTTTTCTAATTTCGGGATTGGCTTGGGCGGGCGTGTGGGGAAGTAAATTTGTTCAGCCATGGAGCAGTTTTCCTGCACAGAAGTGGGATGATGCACCACTGTCAACGTTAACTCATGCTTCCATGAATCATGGTAGTGAAGAGGAGGTGCCATGGAATTTGGAACAGACATTGTTGCCTGAATCTCACGATCACAGTGCGATGTTAGCCCAGAATGACAGTAATGAATTGGGCTCGCATGCGGAATTACAAGCAGTGAATATCGATCAACTGTTGAGCCAAGCCAAAGCGTTAGGTTTTACGCAGTTTAAATTGAATTTCCCGCGCTCAGAAACCGGAGTTTACACCTTAACAGCAAACACCATGAGCGGAGATGTTACTGATCCAAGGCTCGATAGAACGACTCATATCGATCAATATTCAGGAAAAATCTTAGCGGATGTGACTTGGGATGATTACAGCGTAGTCGCGAAATTAATGGCGGCAGGTATTGCACTTCATCAAGGTGACATCAGTATATTGAATAAAATTTTGAATGTGGTTTTCTGCTTAGCTTTTATTGTCATTGCTGTTACGGGTGGTGTCATGTGGTGGATCCGTCGACCGACAGGACAAATGAGAATCGGTGCGCCACCTCGTTTTGAGAGTGATGGCTTATGGAAAGCAGGTATTGTGACCATCATTATTTTGGGGTTGGTAATGCCAATGGCGGGCGGAACGATTGCTGTTGTGCTCATTATTGACTGGCTTATCTTTCAGCGTGTAAGCCAGTTAAAGTCGGCACTTAACTAGCGGATTCGATTAAATCTAAGGCATCAAACCTGAGTTTACCGCTGCAACGTGAACTCAGGTTTTTATCATAATCTGAACGAGAGATTACTGTTGGTCGATGTAAAGCTTGTGAGTTAAGTTATTGATTGCGTAGTCAATGAAGACTCGCAAACGAGCAGGCATATATTTAGTTTGAGCGTATTGCATTGCGATCGCACCGTGGTAGTTACTCTTAATCGTCCAGTCATCAAGAACCTGAACTACGCTCCCTTCAGAAATCGCATCTTTAATGACAAAATCATGGAAAATACCGATCCCTAAACCATTCTTGACACCATTTAAGCGCATTTGAGAGTGATTCACCGCGTAACGGCCAGTGACTGATACTGTGTGGAATTCATCATCTTTTAAAAAGTCCCAAATATGATCTTTATCGGTTTCAGCAAGATACAGGCAGTCATGAGTTGCAAGTTCTGTTGGGTGATCCGGAATCCCTTTTTGAGATAAGTAATCCGGGCTGGCACAGAGCACTAGATTCGTCTTTCCGATCTCTTTTAATACCAAATTTTCATCAGGTTTATCTGTCAATTTGAACGCTACATCGACATTGTGCTTAAACAGATCAATGTTGCCATCAGCGGCTCGTAGCTTGAGTTGGATTTCCGGGTACTGTTTGAGAAAAGGCACAACGAAAGGTTGGAGAACTGAATTGAGAAAGGCTTCCGGGGCTGCAACCGTGAGTGAACCTGCGGGCTCAGCATGATCTTCCGTTGAAAGTTCAACCGCTTGCTGAGCGGCATTAACCATCAATACACTTTGGTCATACACCTTCTGCCCTGCTTGCGTAATGATCAACTTTCGAGTGGTGCGCTCAAATAATTTAACGGATAACGCATTTTCTAAGCGTGTAATCAGCTTACTAAGTGCGGAAGGGGTTGCTCCGAGTTTTTTGGCCGCGGCAGTAAAACTACCTTCATTCACTACCAATATAAATGAAGCAAGATCGGGTAATAAAGAAATCAGTTTGGGGTTAATCATAATTTATCATTTTGGTTGGTGAATTCAGTGGTTTACGCATATCACTTTCATGTGAAAACATAAGTGTATTGCTACTTGCGGCTCTATGTATAACAAAATACAGGCATTTAATTCTTCTCGCTAGGATAAAGCGTGGTCAGCTGTCGAGTTTTAAATAAATTGATAATAACGCATGCTTGATGCCGTGCTGTAAATTAGTTTGGCAAAATTGATAATTTTCTCATGCATAAGTACCAGATAAAGTATCGAACTGATGGTGATCGCTATTAAATAAATGAAATAAAAACAAGGGCTTTATTTATGATATTAATGATTAATACTGTTTTGATAGCATGAGTAAATTTATCCTTTATTTTTAACGTTACTTTTCTATACTGGCTAAATAGCATGCAAATGTGATGCATGTTGCACAATGCGGAATGGTTAGGTCGTTAAAGGGAGATTCTATGAGCAAAAGTGAGGACAGTTTATTTCAGCTTGAAAGAGTACAAAGGTTTAATTTTTCAGTGTGGACGGTATTGGTCGGGACATTAATCGCACGCACCAGCTTTTTTATGGCATGGCCATTTTTGATTGTCTTCTTATACAAAGATTATGGGGCAACCGCAGTTGAAGTGGGTGGAATGTTGGCATCATCTGCCGTTGTAGGGGCGGTGACAGGGCTTTATTCAGGCTATATTTCTGACAAGTTTGGTCGGAAGTGGGTCATGGTGTGCGGAAGTTGGATTGCAGCCATCGCTTATAGCGGAATTGGCTTGGCCAGTGAGGTTTGGCAATTTTATGTATTGATCATCATTACGGGACTGATGCGCCCAATGATTGAAGCGCCAGCCAAAGCCGTCATCGGTGATAATTTAGATAATGTAAAAGACCGAGAGTTGGCGTTGAACGTTCGGTATTTTTTGTTAAATCTGGGTGGTGCGATTGGGCCGCTGATCGGTATTACCATTGGGCTGAGCCAGCCGCAAAATTTATTCTTCATTGCTGGAGCGACTTACGTTGTATACGGGTTTTGGCTTCTGTTCGGGATAGAGAGGCGAGGAGTGCATACCAAGCCTGATTCATCGATGTTGCCCAATTTCTCCGCGACGCTCAAGGTTATCCGTAAAGACAATATTTTCGTTAAATTGATGCTAGCGAACTTCATTATGATGTTTGTTTATGCTCAAGTTGAATCATCAATTCCTCAGGTTATTGTACGAGCATCGACATCGGATGCTGCGCAAATTATTGCAGGCTTAGTACTCGTTAATACGCTTACCATTATTATATTCCAATTTCCGATGTTGAAATGGTTAGAACACATTCCACTGTTTGTTCGAACTCGAATAGGTATGGCTCTGATGGCTGCAGCTCAAATAGGTTTTTTAATGACACCTGCGGATTGGCCAATTGGGTGGGGAATTGCCTGTTTTGTGTTGAGTATGGGGGAGGTGATTGCATTCCCGACGCTAAATGTTCAGATCGACCGTTTGGCTCCTGCACATTTAAGAGGTTCCTATTTTGGAGCCGCAGCTTTGTATTCCCTTGGTTTTGCCATTGCACCTCTTGTCGGTGGGGTGGTGATTGAATCACTCAGTTCAAACTGGCTGTTTGGGGTCTGCTTCTTCCTCTGCTTAGTGATGATCTGGCTATATTGGCTAGCAGAACACAGTGAAGATAACGTAGAGAGAGAACCCATTACAACCTAGTACAGCTTATGGTTAGCAAGAAATATTATATAGAGCCACGATTACGGATAGTGATTGTGGCTTTATTATATTATTGGCATGTTAGAAGGTTTCTAAAATATAAATTGATGAATTTTAAATCATGATTCGTGTAAAGATTCACGGCTTAAACGAATTAAGTTAACGTAGAACGGAATAATGAAGTAGTTAATAAATTACTTATAAAGCATGTGCTTACATATGGTGTCGATATTTTTGCTCTTGAGTGTAGGTGTTCTTGTTTGTTTTATAAATGCCAAGAGTACAGGTTGTGATTGATAAATTGATCTTGATACCAGAACCAGATCAATTGCATACGTTTTGTATTGACTCACTAGAGTAATTGCTCAAAATTGAATCGTTACAAATATAAGGTTGTCTTATATTTGGTTTGTCATTTAATCATAAGAAGAAAGATACGATGAAAAAATTGACTATTCTACTTAGCGCAATATTGCCTTTTACTGTTACGGCGGCAACAGAAACCGTCGTTGTTCCTGAATCGATTACTGCGGCACAAGTCAGTGGCGTTCAAGGTAAAGAAACCTATACCTATGTGCGTTGTTGGTACCGCACCAGTAATTCACATGACGACTCTGCTTCTGATTGGGAGTGGGCGAATAATTCCGAAGGTAACTACCTAAAAGTTGATGGATATTGGTGGTCGTCGACCTCTTTTAAAAACCTGTTTTATACCGATACACCTCAAGAACTAATTAAGCAACGCTGTAGCGAAACGTTAGGCATGGACAGAGAAAATGTCGATATGACCTATTTTGCGGCAGATAATCGTTTTTCATATAACCATTCGATATGGACCAATGATGCGGTGATGCAACCAAATCAGATTAATCGCATGGTTGCTTTTGGAGATAGCCTCTCTGATACCGGTAATATCTTTAATGCTGCCCAGTGGCGTTTCCCCAATCCGAACTCGTGGTTCTTGGGCCATTTCTCTAATGGTTTTGTATGGACGGAATACATTGCGAACGCAAAAAACTTGCCCCTCTACAATTGGGCGGTCGGTGGTGCTGCAGGGACCAATCAGTATGTTGCTTTGACTGGTGTTTATGATCAAGTGACGTCATATCTTACTTATATGAAGATGGCAAAGAACTATAACCCAGAAAATACTCTATTTACTTTAGAGTTTGGCCTCAATGACTTTATGAATTACAACCGTGAGGTTGGAGACGTAAAAGCGGATTATAGCAGCGCACTTGTTCGCTTGACCGATGCTGGGGCAAAAAATATTTTATTGATGACTCTGCCTGATGCAACAAAAGCACCGCAATTTAAGTATTCAACGACAGAAGAGATTACTAAAGTTCGTGCAAAAATAATCGCTTTTAATAGTTTCATTCAAGAGCAAGCGGCTTACTATATTCTGCAAGGGTATAATGTGACGCTGTATGATACATACACACTGTTTGAAGAGTTGACGGGTAATCCGACTCAGCATGGCTTTGCAAATGCTAGTGACGCCTGTTTGAATATTAATCGAAGCTCTTCTATTGATTATTTACTGAGTCATAGCCTAACGAATGATTGTGCGGCAAATGGTTCTGATAAATATGTATTTTGGGGGGTTACGCACCCAACTACGGCAGCGCATAAATACATAGCTGATCAAATGCTAGCGAAGGGATTAGATCGATTTAATTTCTAATCTTTACTCTATTGCCAGTATCGCAGTTTAGATTTTGACCTCTTTTCTAGTGATTATGGATGTAAGCGATCTAGTTTTTAAATTAGGTCGCTTTTTTATTGGGTCTAGCCGGACATTATCTTCTCTATAGTCCACAATAAAATACGTCAGTAATGGTAAGAGGGAATGACTGTTATATTTGTGCCTTGAATTCACTAATGCTTTTCCACCTTGAGGGATAATCGAAATCAAATGGATGAACTACAATGATGACAACGGTTTTAGAGCAAAAGTGATTCAGCTCACACTATGGTTTTTTAGTAAATGTAAGCCATATAGCGAATGATTTTTGTCCCCCTACGAAAAAGTGACTCTAAAGTTACTATTCATAATAACTAGGAAGGAATTGGATAATGTCTTCAGCATTTTACCAACAGATTCAAAATCAAATTGAAGAAGTGAAAAATGATGGTTTATACAAATCAGAACGTATCATCACTTCAGCACAAAAAGCGTCAGTTTCTATCTCAACAGGCCAAGAAGTACTGAACTTTTGTGCTAATAACTACCTTGGTTTAGCTAACCACCCAGCCCTCATCGAAGCAGCAAAAGGCGGCATGGATGAGCACGGTTTCGGTATGGCGTCTGTTCGCTTTATCTGTGGTACTCAAGACTCACATAAAGTGCTAGAAGAAAAACTGTCTACTTTCCTAGGCAAAGAAGACACGATCCTATACACATCTTGTTTTGATGCTAACGCGGGTCTATTTGAGACTATTTTAGGCAAAGAAGATGCAATCATCTCAGATGCACTAAACCACGCTTCTATCATTGATGGCGTTCGTCTTTGTAAAGCGATGCGTTTCCGTTACGCGAACAACAACATGGAAGAACTTGAAGCGCAATTAATTGCAGCAAAAGAAGCGGGTGCTCGCCATACACTTATCGTAACTGATGGTGTGTTCTCTATGGACGGTGTGGTTGCGAACCTTCCAGCTATCTGTGACCTAGCGGATAAATACGAAGCACTTGTGATGGTTGATGACTCTCACGCAGTTGGCTTCATGGGCGAAAATGGCGCGGGTACTCACGAACACCACGACGTTATCGACCGTATCGATATCATTACTGGTACGCTAGGAAAAGCAATGGGTGGAGCATCAGGCGGTTACACATCAGGTAAGAAAGAGGTGATCGACTGGTTACGTCAGCGTTCTCGTCCGTACCTATTCTCAAACTCTGTTGCTCCTGCAATTGTTTCTGCTTCAATTCGTGTGCTTGATCTGCTTGCTGAATCTGGCGACCTACGCACTCAACTGTGGGAAAATTCTGCACACTTCCGTACTCGTATGGAAGCGGCTGGTTTCACTATGGGCGGTGCTGATCACGCTATCATTCCAATTATGTTAGGCGACGCAAAATTAGCAGCTGAATTCGCAGAGCGTGCGTTAGAAAAAGATATCTACGTTGTCGCGTTCTCTTTCCCTGTTGTGCCAAAAGGCCAAGCTCGTATTCGTACACAAATGTCGGCTGCTCATACTCGTGAACAGTTAGATCGTGCCATTGATGCCTTTATCCAAGTAGGTAAAGACATGGAGATCATCGCTTAATCAGGCGAGAGGAATAATTATGAAAATTAAAGCACTATCAAAACTAAAGCCTGAAGAAGGCATTTGGATGACCGAGGTTGAGAAACCTGAAATGGGTCATAATGATATTCTTATCCGTATTAAGAAAACGGCAATTTGTGGTACTGACGTACATATTTACAACTGGGATGAATGGTCACAAAAGACGATTCCTGTACCTATGGTTGTGGGTCATGAATACGTAGGTGAAGTGGTCGGCATTGGCCAAGAAGTTCGCGGTTTCGAAATTGGTGATCGTGTATCTGGCGAAGGTCATATTACATGTGGTCACTGCCGTAACTGCCGTGGCGGTCGTACTCACCTTTGTCGTAATACTACGGGTGTTGGTGTGAACCGTACTGGTGCGTTCTCTGAATTCCTTGTGATCCCTGCATTCAATGCATTTAAGATCCCGGCTGAAATTTCAGATGATCTAGCGTCTATCTTTGACCCGTTTGGTAACGCAGTACACACTGCATTGTCATTCGATTTGGTTGGTGAAGATGTGCTGATCACTGGCGCTGGCCCAATTGGTATCATGGCAGCTGCGGTTGCGAAACACGCAGGTGCTCGCCATGTGGTGATCACAGATGTGAACGAATACCGCTTAGAGTTGGCTCAAAAAATGGGTGTCACTCGCGCAGTAAACGTTATGAACGAAAAACTTGAAGATGTGATGGCTGATCTAGGCATGACGGAAGGTTTTGATGTTGGTATGGAAATGTCAGGTAACCCATCTGCATTTAACAGCATGCTGACGAACATGAATCACGGCGGTAAGATTGCGTTGCTAGGTATTCCACCATCAGATATGTGCATCGATTGGAACCAAGTGATTTTCAAAGGCTTGGTGATCAAAGGCATTTACGGTCGTGAAATGTTCGAAACGTGGTACAAAATGGCTTCTTTGATTCAATCTGGCCTAGATCTAACACCAATCATCACGCACCACTTCAAAGTTGATGACTTCCAAAAAGGCTTTGACGCTATGCGTAGCGGGCTTTCAGGAAAAGTTATCCTTGATTGGGAATAGATTGAACTGATAAAAATCTACTGGATAGGGTGAACAGTATTTACAAAATATGCCTCAGTTTGCTCGATCTCTAATAGCGAAATACTAAGAAAATCGCGACCTTTTGGGTTGCGATTTTTTATTTTTACCTACGATTCAATTATCTATACTTTAACCCCCCAAAATTGTTCCTCAGCATTATCTTTTGTAGTCGCAAATAGATCTTGTAGCCATGTTTTATCTCCATCTGAAATCTTCTCCTGAACGACAAAGGCACTATGAATGGTATGTGATTTGATGGTTGCCAGACGGTATGGCGAGTGCTGCCCCCCATGTTGTGAGAGTGTTTTTTCTGGGTTTGTGGTGAGATATTGGCTTAAAGTCAGAGTTAATTGTAGCGGGTCTTGCAAAGAAGCAATTCGGTAGAGGTAACCATTGTCGACTTTCTGTTTCACCCAATAATCACATTCGGTGAGATCCACAGTTTGTTTACTGATAAACAGGGCTTCACATCGATAATACCAAGGTTTGATGTTGACAGGAGTATGTTTAAACTCTGGCTGTCCAGAATCGAGATCGGCGTTAGGTAGAATAAGATCGCAAGGCTTACTGTTTTTAGCCGTGGTGTTATTCCAGTGAATTGGCATGAATAGTTGTTTAGGAGCAACAGTCGAGGATATTTCGACGCGTGCTTGAATTTGATTGTGATCGTTGTAAATCGTTGCGATGTCATAAGGCTTGATATTATGTCGATTAGCCGTTTCAGGATGAATCATGACATATGGCTCGGGCGAGTGTTCAGATAGACGAGCGGATAGGCCAGTACGGCTCATCGTGTGCCAATGATCTCGCGATCTTCCGCTGTTTAGAATGAGTGGATGCTCGGCATTAAGGTGGCTGAGTGGCGATGCGTGTGTCGTGGCAATGAATTGCGCTTTTTTATTCGGTGTGAAAAATTGATGGTCACTAAACATACGCTGGTGGATGATGTGATCTTGTTTCTTCAGCACTGGCCACTGTTGTGGAGTAAGCGCGTTGTATTCATGCGTATCCAAATCAACTAAACCAGACAATGTCAGACCTCTATTTTCTCCTTTTGTGTTATCAACCGCCGTTAAACGTGCATACTCTTTAAAGACTTCGCCCTCATGCAGGTAATCAAACGCTTTGGCAAACCCCATTTTTTTTGCGACTTGGCTTATGATCCACCAATCAGGTCTTGCGAGTCCGGGGCTAGGAAAAAGACGGCGTTGTCTCGAAATTCGACGCTCTGAGTTTGTGACTGTACCTGATTTTTCACTCCAGCCTTGCGCGGGTAAAATCACGTCCGCTAACCTTGTGGTTTCGGTATCTGCAATGCAATCTGAAACGACGACAAATGGGCATGCCTCCAATGCGGATTGAATTTTCTTACTGTTGGGCAAGCTAACCACTGGGTTAGTTGCCATTATCCAAATTGCTTTTATTTTCCCGGCTTCCATAGCATCAAAGAGATCTATTGCTTTTAAGCCCGGTTGAGTCGCAAGATTATCCGTTTGCCAAAAGTCACTGACGATTTGGAGATGGTTAGGGTCGTTAAATTCCATATGTGCCGCAAGCATGTTGGCAAGCCCTCCAACTTCTCTTCCGCCCATCGCATTCGGTTGGCCAGTGATAGAAAAAGGTCCGCAGCCTTTTTTACCTATTTTTCCTGTTGCAAGGTGACAGTTTAAAATGCTGCTCACTTTGTCAGAGCCTTGGGAAGATTGATTGACGCCTTGCGAATAGACAGTGATGACTTTCTCTGAATTCGAAAAAAGATGGTAGAAGTTCTCGATCACAGAGGAGGCTAGCCCCGTTAGTTGTGAAAGGTCTTTGTGTTGCAGTGCCGACTCCAGAGCATGCTCAAATCCGTCGGTATGCTGGTTAATATATTCGAGATCGAGTTTATTGTGCTGATAAAGATAGCTCAATAAGCCATTAAACAGCGCGACATCCGATCCTGATTGTATTGGAAGGTGTAGATCGGCAAGCTCACACGTAGCTGTACTTCTTGGATCAATCACGACGATTTTTAACTGCGGATTATTCTGTTTGGCGCTGCGAAGTCGCTGAAATAGAACCGGATGGCACCAAGCAAGATTAGAACCAGTGATGATGACCAACTCTGCATGTTCAAGATCATCGTAACAAATCGGAACGGTATCGGAACCGAATGCCCGTTTGTGACCCACTACGCTAGAAGCCATGCATAAGCGAGAATTACTGTCGATGTTGCCACTACCAATGAATCCTTTCATCAATTTGTTGGCCACGTAATAGTCTTCCGTGAGTAGCTGGCCAGAAACATAGAAAGCGACAGCATCGGCACCAAATTCAGTTATGGCTTGCTGAAATTTGTCGGCAATCAGTTGAGTTGCTTCGCTCCAGTCCATATCAACAGCAGTGCGTGACGGGTTTGAGCTTGTTGAATTTGAGCTAAGATCTGCACCATCATTCGAGCTCTTTGTGCCAAAGCGAGTGGGGGAAAGTAATCGACCATCAGTAATCACCGTATCGCCTAAAGCCACTCCTTTAGTACACAGTTTTCCATAGTTTGATGGGTGCTGCTTATCACCTCGAATATCGAGCAGACCATCCGCATTTGGTCTCGCTTCAACTCCACAGCCGACTCCACAATATGCGCATGTTGTTTTAACCCATCCATCGTTAATCATCATTAAACGTACCTCATCCTAATTGAGCGTTTTAAAGGCTATTTGTTTGTAGAGCAAAAAATGAGCCATTTACAGTGTTGAGTTTTTGCATTTGGGATATGGGTTTTATCTTTTATAAAACAACGAGTTAATAATTATTTTTAAAAGTTAATTTTGAGGTAGGGAGACATAAGCTTAGATAAAATCTGTTTCTCGCACTGTTTTGGTGGCTATTTGCACCAAAGCGATTCAAAAGAGAGCGTTTACATTCTATTTAATGTTTTTTTTCCTGTCATAGGTATTAACGAACTTTGTTTAAATTATTGTTTTATATTGATTTCGTATCTTTATTTTTCGAGCCCTTCGGTGGTTGGCACTCTCTTTGCTCTATGAGAAATACAAAGAAATGTCAGTTTTGCATTTTAAAGCAACATGAAGACAGCTTAATTTTAAAGGATTTAAATATGAGCGAGTTCAATCTAGATAGACGAAAAACGCCAAATGAAAGCACGAAGAAGCAGAAAATTGTAGTCGTCGGCAATGGAATGGTCGGACACAAATTCATAGAGACAATTATCGCTGCTGATTCGGAGCAGTTTGATGTGATTACGTTCAGCGAAGAGTCGCGATTGGCGTATGACCGAGTGCAGTTAACCGCTTATTTTAACGGTAAAAGTGCTGACGATTTGGCATTAACCGATGAAACGTATTATCAAGAAAATGGAGTTAGCTTTGTCCTCAATGACAAGGTTGTTTCACTGGATACGGCCCATAATCAGGTGATCACAGCCAGTGGGCGAGTGGAGCATTATGACAAGTTGATACTCGCGACAGGCTCATTTCCCTTTGTTCCTCCTATCCCCGGCAATGACCAATCGCACTGCCATGTTTATCGAACCCTTGATGATTTGGACGCAATCGAACGTTCAAGTAAAGAGAGCAAAAGTGGGGTGGTGATAGGCGGCGGATTGCTAGGGCTGGAAGCTGCAAATGCAGTGAAAAACTTAGGCTTGGAAACCCATGTTGTGGAATTTGCACCACGGTTGATGGCGGTACAACTGGATGAGGAAGGTGGGGCCCTACTACGCCGTAAAATTGAAGATTTAGAGGTGAAAGTTCATACCCAAAAGGCGACCAGTGAAATTGTGGCTGGGGAAACGTCTCGCTATCGAATGAACTTTGCTGATGGAACGCATTTGGAAACCGATATGATCGTTTTTTCAGCTGGTATTCGACCGCAAGATGAGCTGGCAAAAACGTCTGGAATTACGATTGGTGAACGTGGAGGCATTGTGATTGATGACGACTGTCAAACCAACCTGAAGAATGTGTATGCGATTGGCGAGTGTGCGCTTTGGGAACAAAAAATCTTTGGTTTAGTCGCCCCGGGTTATCAAATGGCGAAAGTGGCTGCGACACATATTCTGTCTGACGGCAGTGATGATCTTAAATTTACTGGCGCGGATATGAGTACCAAGCTCAAGTTGCTAGGAGTTGATGTCGCGAGTATTGGCGAAGTTCATGGTCAAACCGAAGGGGCGCAATCTTACACGTATCATGATGAGATCGAACAGGTTTACAAGCGGTTAATTGTGTCTGCTGATGGGTCTGAAATTGTCGGTGCAGTCTTAGTTGGTGATGCCGATGCTTACGGCACACTACTTCAACTAAAACAAAATAATATGCCGTTACCTGCAAACCCAGCGGTTCTGATTTTACCTAATGTCGCGGATGATTCTTCGACAGGTATTGGGGTCGAGGCATTGCCTGACTCGGCGGTGATTTGCTCATGTTTCGATGTGACGAAAGGAGACATCAAGCAGGCCGTTTCTGCTGGGTGTACCACAATGGCAGCACTGAAAGAGACGACCAACGCGTCAACCGGTTGTGGGGGATGTGCGGCATTAGCCAAACAGGTATTAGACTGCGAATTGAGCAATCTTGGCGTCGAAGTAAACAACAATGTTTGTGAGCATTTTGCTTATTCTCGACAAGAGTTGAGTGACATTATTCGAGTTAACCAAATCAAGAGTTTCGATACTTTGCTGGAGTCCCACGGTTCGGGGCTGGGTTGTGCAACTTGTAAGCCGACCGTGGGTTCCATTCTCGCCTCTTACTGGAATGATTATGTTTTAGAAGATAAGCACCTTGAACTTCAAGACACCAACGATATTTATCTTGGGAATATGCAAAAAGACGGAACCTACTCTGTGGTGCCTCGTATTGCTGGTGGTGAAATAACCCCAGATAAGCTGATCGTACTGGGCGAGGTGGCAAAAGAGTTCGATCTATATACCAAGATCACGGGTGGGCAGCGAGTGGATCTTTTTGGCGCACAGCTGAATGAGCTGCCAATCATCTGGAAAAAGCTGGTGGATGCGGGCTTTGAGACAGGCCACGCCTACGGAAAATCAGTCCGAACGGTGAAGTCATGTGTTGGCAGTACGTGGTGTCGATATGGCGTTGCCGATAGTGTTGGTTTCGCGATTGATATAGAGAATCGATACAAAGGTTTACGTTCCCCTCATAAGCTTAAATTTGCTGTTTCTGGTTGTACTCGTGAATGCGCAGAAGCTCAGTCAAAAGACATTGGTCTTATCGCGACCGATAAGGGTTGGAATCTCTATGTGTGTGGTAATGGTGGGATGCGCCCACGTCATGCGGATCTCTTTGCCATCGATTTAGATGAAAAGACACTGATCCAATATGTCGATCGGATTCTCATGTTCTACATCCGTACCGCTGATCGCCTTCAACGCACATCGGTGTGGCTCGAAAACCTAGAAGGTGGTTTGGAATACCTTAAGCAAGTTGTGATTGAGGATAAATTGAATGTGGCGCCCGATCTGGAAAAAGAGATGGCAGCAAATATTGGCAAATATCAATGTGAGTGGAAAACGACTATTGAGAGCCCTGAGAAGCTAAAGCGTTTCCAGCACTTTATTAACAGTGAAGAGGTGGATGACAACTTGAAGTTTGTAACTCAGCGTCAACAAAGGTTTCCGACTATCGGTCACCAATCCAACTCTGAACATCAAGCCCGTTCCGAACACAAACCCAATACCGCTTTAGAGAAAAGGATTGATGTTGTAGAGGTGTGATCGCTAAGTCGCCACAATCACAATCACAATCACAATCACAAAAATGAAATTGAGATAAGTAAAAACAAAATTCAAGTCGATTAGGAGAAGGTTATGGATAACTGGCTAACGGTATGTACCACTCAAGATTTAGTTCCGCATACTGGCATTTGCGCCAAGGTTGAAGAGTCGCAAGTCGCTATTTTCTATTGTAGGCGTAGTGATGAGTTGTATGCACTCTCAAATTATGACCCAATCGGAAGGGCAAACGTCATGTCACGTGGGATCATGGGTTCCATCCAAGGTGAGCCTTGTGTTGCGTCACCGCTTTACAAGCAGCACTTTAATTTGAATACCGGAATATGTTTAGAGGATCCTCAACACAAGTTGGAACGATTTGAAGTTCGAGTGGTGGGTGAAAACGTTCAAGTTCAATTGCTGATGGCAGCTTAATACAGGAAGAAATGGCTATGGAAAGTACAACATTTTCGCTGATGAAGTTCACTGGCAAGATGAAAATATTACATTTGAGTTGGATGGCATTTTTTATCACTTTTGTCGTGTGGTTTAACTTTGCTCCGCTACTGCAAATGGTAAAAACGTCACTTGGGTTGAGTAATGAGGAGATCAAAACTTTACTGATTTTGAACGTCGCCCTCACGATTCCAGCACGAGTCGTGGTAGGGATGCTCACCGATAAGTATGGCCCTAGGCTGGTGTATTCCACGTTGTTGGCCGTCTGCTCGATTCCTTGTTTTATGTTCGCTTTGGCCGACTCCTTCATTCAAGCGGCGATTGCTCGTTTTCTATTAGGATTTATAGGTGCCGGCTTTGTGATAGGAATTCGTCTGGTTTCGGAGTGGTTCCCTCATCATGAATTAGGGACGGCAGAAGGCATATATGGAGGCTGGGGTAATTTTGGTTCGGCGGCGGCGGCATTTACTCTGCCAACGGTAGCATTGATCTTTGGTGGGGAAGAAGGGTGGCGTTATGCCATTGGAATTACAGGTTTAATGAGCTTAGTATTCTCGTACGTTTTCTACGCCAATGTTACTGATACCCCAAAAGGATCGACCTACTTCAGACCTAAATATTTAACGGCGATGGAAGTGACATCAAAAGGGGACTTTTTCTTCTTATTAGTGATGAAAATTCCTATGTATGCTGCTCTTGCCCTGTTGGCGTGGAAGTTGTCACCAAGTGGGATTGGAATGATATCAGCGGTGGTTGTGGATTCTATCTACATTGGATTAATCGCCTTGTATTGCTACGAAGTTTCTCAGGTTTGGAAAGTAAATAAGTCGATATTCACTACGCCCGTATCTGAAGCTCATCAGTATAAATTTAAGCAAGTGGCCGTATTGAACATCCTTTATTTTGCAACGTTTGGTTCTGAATTGGCTGTTGTATCCATGCTTCCTCTGTTCTTTCTCGATACCTTTGAATTAACCCCTGTTATGGCTGGTATGGTTGCCTCTGCATACGCTTTTATGAACCTGATGTCTCGCCCTGGTGGAGGTTGGATTTCGGATAAGTTTGGCCGAAAACCGACACTATTGATCCTCACTGCTGGATTGGCAGTAGGTTATTTCTTGATGGGGCAAGTTAACAGCGAATGGCCATTGTGGTTGGCCGTTGTTGCGGCAATGGCATGTTCGTTTTTTGTTCAAGCAGGAGAAGGGGCGGTATTTGCAACGGTTCCACTGATTAAGCGCCGTATGACCGGACAAATCGCAGGTATGACCGGAGCCTACGGAAATGTAGGGGCGGTAGTCTATCTCACGGTTCTCTCTTTTGTGGATTATCAAACCTTCTTCTTTGTGATAGCCGGAACCGCGGTTGTGGGGTTTGCGACCCTAATGCTCATGGAAGAGCCTAGTGGCCAAATTGCCGAGGTCAATGAAGATGGAAGCGTAACCTTGATTAACGTTTCGCATTAATGGTGGCGGCAAAAGCTCTGTGTTTAGGGCTTTCGCTTTTTCAACTGAAAAGTGATGGCAAAGCATTTGGAGAGATAATCAATGGACGGTTTATTGCCAGACTCAAATCGTACACTCTTGCTCACTTATGGTGGATGCTCGCTGCAAGGTCGTAGAGATGAGAATCAAGATGCTTTTTTGGTTAAGTATCCAAGCAGTAGAACTGAGCTCGATTTTAAAGGCAGCATTGCTTGTATTGCTGATGGTGTGAGTTGTAGCGAGCAAGGGCAGAAAGCTAGCCATACTAGCGTGATGCAATTTTCGAATGATTACTATGCGACGCCAGATAGTTGGAGTGTGAAGCGATCGGTAACGAAAGTATTAACAGCGCTCAATACATGGCTTTTTACTCAAAGTGAGCGCGACCATAGCCATGATCATAGCCGACTTATTCAATCAAACAAATTGAGCAGAACCAGCCAAAGCACGCTGAACGGTGAACCAAACTCGAACTTACCACATAACGGATTGGTGACAACGTTCAGTTCTATTGTGTTCAAGTCGAATACCGCGCATATATTCCATGTCGGGGATAGCCGAATCTATAGGTTCAGGGGAGGAGAACTCACGCTATTAACTCGTGATCACCAGCGCATGAGCTTTGGAACTTCGGGGTATCTAACGCGAGCGTTGGGCATCGATAATAGGCTTGACGTGGATTACCAATCCCTCAGCTTAGAGGTCGGTGATCTTTTCCTTCTGACCACTGATGGTGTGCATGACTACCTACCTCAAGATCAAATAGCAGCACGGCTTGAAAAAGGAGATCACAACCCAGAAAAAACGGCTCAAACCTTATGCCAAGAAGCGCTCAATTCAAATAGCCAAGATAATGCGACGAGTCTGATTGTCAGCGTAACTGAACTCCCAATGAAGTCGGCCCTCGATATACATAAAAAGACGCTTGATTGTGCGATTCCCCCAGCGTTGAAAGTGAATAACACCATCGATGGTTTCAAGGTGGTCAATATTTTGAATGAGAGCAGTCGAAGCTATGTGTACGAGGTCATCGAGAAGGGAACTGGTGAGCGGTTTATTCTTAAAGCTCTGCCTCCTAGCTATATTGATGATCAAGCCGCATTAACGAATTTTAGCCACGAGTATTGGATTGGGTCGCAAATGAATAGTGAACGAATCATGCGTGTCTATCCTAAGCCAGAAGGCTCTAAATTTATCTATCATCTTTATGAGCAAATTGATGGGGTCACCCTAAGACAATGGATTTATGATAACCCAATGCCCTCCATTCAGTCTGTGCGGTTGATTCTGGCTGAAATCGTCAAAGCGGTTCGAGTCATGCAAAGGTTAGACATGGTGCATCGTGATCTAAAGCCTGAGAACATCATGATCACCGAAAATGGTCGCATTAAATTAATCGATTTTGGTAGCGCTAGAGTCATGGGTTTAACCGAAGCTATGGGGTTATGTTCCGATGAATTTCCTCTAGGTGCCGCAAACTATATTGCGCCAGAGTATTTGGCGGGTGAAGAGGTGACTACCGTTAGCGACCTATTTTCAGTGGCGGTGATCGGTTATGAAATGTTAACAGGCACTTTGCCGTATAAAGAAATAAATACCCAGTCTATTTCTCATGCTCGGCATCAAAAATGGCATTATCGATCTGCTAGGACAGTGCGAGATGACATCCCTTTATGGCTCGATTTAACGTTCAAAAAAGCGTGCCATCCATCCACCCAGCAACGTTATCAGGTGATGAGTGAGTTTATTGCGGATCTCTCAATTCCGAACGCTCAGTTAATCAAAGAAATGAAGAAGAGCCCATTAACGACAACTAATCCAGTGATACTTTGGAAAAGCGCGGCCCTGGTATGTTTTGTTATAGCGGTTGTGGAATGGCTATTACTCGTTGGATAATTTTTGATATGGATATGAACTTGGTACGGAGAGTGCGGGGGATAAATGACTAATCTGGTCGATCTTTTCGATGGGTAATTAGAGATAAATATACGGAAAATCTTAAGCAGTCATCCCATTAGTTTTAACGTGACAATGTTATTACATTTTTGAGATAGATCACGTAAACTACGCGCTTATTTTTTCGTCCAATTATCAGGTGAATTATGATTCGTCTCAACCAAGTAAAATTACCGCTGGATCACAGTGAAAATGCACTACAAGATTATGTATTAAAAGCATTATCTTTAACTGAACAACAACTGGTTGATATCCATGTATTCAAACGTGGTTATGATGCACGAAAAAAGAACCAAATTACGCTGATCTACACGCTAGATGTTACTTTGCAAAATGTGGATGAAGACAAACTGTTAGAAGGGTTTGCTGAAGATCCAAATGTACGTGTCTCTCCAGATACAGAATACAAATACGTTGCGAATGCACCAGCGAACTTGACTGAGCGTCCAATCGTGATTGGTATGGGACCATGTGGATTATTTGTGGCACTAATTTTAGCGCAAATGGGTTTCAAACCGATTGTATTAGAACGCGGAAAATCAGTACATGAACGCGCAAAAGATACATTCCGTTTTTGGCGTACTAGCAAACTGAATACAGAGTCTAACGTTCAGTTTGGTGAAGGCGGTGCGGGTACATTCTCTGACGGTAAGTTATACAGCCAAGTGAAAGATCCAGGCTTTTTAGGCTTAAAAGTGAAGCAAGAGTTCGTACTTGCGGGTGCTCCTTCTGAAATTATCTATGTAAGCAAACCACATATTGGTACTTACAAGTTAGTGACTATGGTTGAGAAAATGCGCCGTAAAATCATCGAACTTGGTGGTGAAATTCGTTTTGAAACTCGTGTGGAAGAGATCAACATCGAAGGTTCGGGTGATGCAAGAAAAGTAACTGGCGTGACTTTAAACGGTGGCGAAGTGATAAGCAGTAACCATGTTGTGGCTGCCATCGGTCACAGTGCTCGTGATACTTTCCAAATGCTGCACGACAAAGAAGTTCACTTAGAAGCGCAATCTTTCTCGATCGGTTTTCGTATTGAACATAAGCAAGAGATGATTGATCAAGCTCGCTTTGGTAAAAACGCAGGTCACCCATTGTTAGGCGCGGCAGACTATAAACTTGTTCACCACTGTAAAAATGGTCGTTCAGTATATAGCTTCTGTATGTGTCCGGGCGGTGTAGTTGTTGCTGCGACCTCTGAAGAGCATGCGGTTGTAACTAATGGCATGAGCCAATATTCACGTAGTGAACGTAATGCGAACAGTGCGATTGTGGTGGGTGTTTCTCCTGAAGATTTTGATAACGATCCACTACAAGGTGTAGCACTACAGCGTAAACTTGAGCGAAACGCTTACATCATGGGTGGCAGTAACTACGATGCACCTGCACAAATGGTGGGTGATTTCTTAGCTGCGGGTAAAGGTAAACCTTTTGAAGCGGTGGAGCCATCTTACAAGCCAAACGTGAAAATGACCGATCTAACGGATTCATTACCAGATTTTGCAATTGAAGCTATTCGTGAAGCATTGCCTGCATTCGCTAAGAAAATTCGTGGGTTCGACAGTAAAGATGCAATGCTGACTGGAGTAGAAACACGTACTTCATCTCCAGTGCAGATCAAACGAGGCAAAGATTTCCAAAGTATTAATACTCAAGGTCTTTATCCTGGTGGTGAAGGTGCTGGTTACGCTGGTGGTATTTTATCCGCTGGCATTGACGGTATTAAGATTGCAGAAGCTGTGGCTCTAGATATGTTGAAAGGTGTAGAAGCTTAAGACCTTAATAGAGGCTTAAGATAACAATCGAAGCCAAAAAACAGCCGATAATATCAATGATGATAGTATCGACCTGCATCAAAGGGATCCTTGTCTAGGATCCCTTTTTAATGGATTTTAAACATGACTGGTGATTTGCTCTTGTGGTTCTTCACACACGTATATCCCGTCGCGACCTGAGTGTTTTACCTGAAACAGAGCGTCGTCTGCGATACGTAGTAAATCTTCAAAATCGTGACTGGTCGAGGCGTTTACAATGCCAATACTGATGGTCGTAGAGAGTTTATCTGCTACTGTTGAGTAGTCTAAATGCTTAATTAACTGGTTGAGTTGTTGGCAAAAATCGTAAACCTCTGAAGGTTTCCAACCAATCGTGCCAATGACAAACTCTTCGCCGCCCCAACGAGCAATGAAACAATCTTCCTGTATATATGGTTTGAGAGATTGACCAATTTTTCTTAACACTTCATCGCCTATGATGTGGCCGAAGTTGTCATTAATCCTTTTAAAGTGATCGATATCGAGCATCACGATAGAGAAGTTCTTTTCGATGCTATTAGTTTCGATGCTATTAGTTTTGATGTTATTAGCTTTGGTGCTAGGTGATTCGATACCACTTGGGTCGATTGTATTTCTAATCCAGTCATCAAATGCACGGCGATTAGGTAAGGTCGTTAGTTGATCCTCTTCTGCCTGTTTCTTAAATGCAGTCGCTTGCACTTGTAGCGCTTTTGTTTTTTGCTCTATTTCATAGGTGAGTCTCATTTCAGATTTCTGTAATAGGCTAACACGCCATTGGAATGAGAGAGCAATCATAAGAATAAACCCGGCAAAAATAGATAATTGAATACTCGCTCTTTGCCACCAGTGAGGCAGGATAGTAAATGAATAACTGGCTTCGTTTAGCATACTTTGGTGGTAGGAATAGTAGGCGTTGACAACAAACCTGTACTCGCCCGGAGCTAAGTTTGTATACTCAGATATTCCTTGGGAGCCACGTTCTATCCAATCAGAATCGAGCCCTTCGAGTTTTGTTTTGTAGCGAATATGCTGAGATGATTGAAAACCTAGTCCAACAAAGTTAAAGACGACTCTCTGTGTACCTGCTGGCAAGATAGAGGCTTTTTCATCTGATAGATCAAGTTCATGTTGATCACTGATGACGCTTTCGATAACCGTTGGAAACGTAGGCGTAACTAACTGCTTGAATCGTTGTGGGTGAGTCACTGTCACGCCAAGCGCAGAAGCAAACCAAAGTTGACCAGAAGAGTCGATCGTAGCTGCTGGGTTTGAGCCACCATTGAGCTGCGCACTTGCCATACCATCTAGTTCGTTGTAATGCTCAAATGTTAGTGTCTCAGCCGTTCCATCCGCGATTGCGTTGGCATCATGTTGGGATATTCGCCAAATTCCTCGATTTGACGTTAACCAAAAATAATCGTTGGAGTCAGCGAGAACTTGGAAGAGTTTATCGATGGGCAGTCCGTGTCTTTTACCGACTAAGCTTAAATCTTTATCAGAGAATCGATAGCGAATTAAACCACGATCTGTTGTCATCCACATTTGGTTTTCTTCTGCATAGAAACCGAAAACGTATTGGGCTTTATCAAGAGGGTCGAGGTCTAAAGTAGCGACGATGTTATTCTCGATAATGGCGACTCCAACCCCAGTACCAACCCATACTCGACCAAGAGTATCGGTGGATAATGCCATGATATAGTTGTCAGGTAGACCATCTTGAGTAGTAAATAGTTTATAGCTTCCATCAGGTGAGTATTTAACTAGCCCTGCTGTAGTTCCTACCCATAGTTCGTCTTCTGAAGTTTCCAGAACGGAACGGATCTGTTTCGTCGGTAAAGAAGGTAAGAAGTGAGGTTGTAATATTCCTTGATCAAAGAGATATAGACCTTTTGAGTAAGTCCCTACCCAAGCTCCACCTGCTGATCTTGACGCTAGGCTCAGTACTGATAGTTGTTTTTGAGCAGTTTGGCTGCTTGAATTAGGACTGTATTTGGTAACTTTGTCACCTTCAACCACGCTGAGGCCATTGCTCGTTCCCGCAATGATTTTACCAGAACCGTTTGCGAGTACGGTACGAACGTAATTGCCAGATAACCCCTTGGACTGATCCCAGGTGTTAAATGGAGCTTTCCGCAAACGAGTTAACCCACCGTTTGTCCCAATCCAAATGGACTTCTCACGATCCTGATAAAGTGAAAGAACATGGTTATGGGATAAACCTTGTTGTTCAGAAAAAGACGATATTTGCTGGTTGAAGTAGTGAAAAACGCCCTGGCTGCGAGTACCAAACCACAGCTCTTTTTGCTCGTCGATCATGACTTTAGTTACGATCGAACGATTCAATGCTTCATGTATTCGGGAAAGACGGCCATCTTTATATTGCCATGCGCCATTTTTTCCGCCCAAGATAATAGTACCTTGATCATCTTCAACCGCTGAGTAAACGGTGGTATTACCGAGCCCACTAGACTCACTGACATTTTCGACGGCCTTGCCAGAGATGATATACAACCCGCGACTTGTTGAGGCTAGCAGATCCCCATTTTTACGAAAGGACAGTTGGTAAACGGTGAGGTTAGGAAGGATGAGTTGATTATCAGCATTAGCCTCTGCTCTGAAAATAAGTCCTTCAGAACTAAGACCAATCCATATTCCACCGTCGGGTTGTTTAATGACGGCGTTGATTAGATTTTTAATAGTTGGTAGTGAAGACCAGTGATAAGCCTCTCGATAGACGAGCCCTCCACGAGCGCCTCCTGCCAATAATCCTCCAGACGTATCTGAATATAATGCTCGTACGCCAGAATCGACTAATCCACTTTCAGAACCGCGGGTGAAATGCTTGAACTCTTGTCCGTTAAATCGAGCGATGCCTTCCCATGTGGCAAACCATAAATAGCCATCATCAGTCTGAGTGATTGCGTTGATACTGTTATGGGGTAATCCATCTCGACTTGTCCAATTTTCGTATTGGTACTCATCAAGAATCATCGCGGATGAAGAAAACACACTGCCGAGAGAAAACGCGACAAACATCATCATCGAAAGAGTGCGAGCAGTCAGTAAACGAATAAGCATATAATCTATCAATGTATTAATTCTCTAATCCCACAGAATAGAGTAATGCTTATAGTCACTCAATTATTGGTGCTCTTTTTTTTTATAAAATAGTAATAAGGTGAAGTAGCACACTGTTTTGGTGTGTTACTGATGAGTAGTCTCATTTATAAGAAAGTCAATAAACGTTATGCTGTCCAATGTGTGACTCTGGTTCAATCCTTGGTTGCAACATCGTAGTTTTCTAATGGGCTATTGAGTGTGAGTGATTGGATGTTAATGATGCAAATTATTCGTCAATAAAGAAGTTCGTCTTTGAAATGCTTAAATGGTCGCGCGGTCAGACATGCATAGGTAGGGTGAATAAATACCGGAAAGTAATTAGACAAAAATAAAGCCTGCCACAAATAGGCAGGCTCTAAAAAATAGGGTTAAATATCGGTGTATGCGGTCACCGCTTTAATTGTTCGGTTACTCTTCACTCAGTTCACTGATGGGTAGCCAAATAACTTTCACTCCGGACTGCAGAAACATATCTTGGCTAATCTTGATTTTATCACCCCAGCGAGATAGAAAGTCTTCTGACTGCTCAGGACAATAAACTGCAGTAATGCCTGTTTGAATGATTTTCGCCGCGCAGTTTGGGCATGGAAAGTGCGTTACCCATATATCACACATGTCTAAATCACGTTTAGCAAAAAGGATGGCATTCTCTTCTGCGTGTAGTGTTTTCAGCAATTTCATTTCACGATCGTCTGTTTCAGCACTGTCTGAAATGCCATGAGGGTATCCATTAAAGCCGACAGAGACGATACGATTGTGTTTTGTGATCACAGCGCCCACTTGTGTTGATGGATCTTTACTCCATGAACCAACGAGTTCAGCCATCTGAAAAAAACGTTTTGCCCATTTCGATATCATTGTGTTTGCCTTTATTGTTGCGTGAATACGCTTCTAACTTATTGAATCATCATACATCAAAGTTAGACTATTCTCAGCTTTGACCCAAATAATTCTGTCACATGATATTGAATGAGTTGGGCAAAGTTCAATTTTGGCTGATTAATATAAATAGGCCTTCGATCACTTATGTGTTTTGAAGACCGCGACGGCATTATCCATCTCCGTTGCTTGAGATGACACCGTGTTTACCTCGGTGAGACACTGCTGGGCAGAGTGCATGTTGTTATCTGAGATAGTGTTGAGCTCTGTAATGGATTCGCTCACTTGATTCATCACAATCCCTTGCTCTTCAATCGCAGAGGCAATACGTTCAGAGTTGGCTTGTATCGAGCCCATATCATTGATGATTTGTTGCAAACTATTGTCTAATTGCTCTGACGCGGCGAGGGTTTCGTGACCTTGGGTATTGCATTGTTCGATATCAGCAACAACTGTCGACATCTGACTCTGAATTGCAGAGACCACATTGGTTATCTCTTCCGTTGATTGATGAGTTCGGCTGGCCAACGCTCGCACTTCATCAGCTACCACAGCAAATCCACGCCCTTGTTCGCCCGCTCGTGCGGCTTCAATCGCGGCATTTAAGGCTAATAGGTTAGTTTGCTCTGCAATTTCTTGGATGATGTGAACCGCTCCACCGATTTTATCGACATGACTATTGAGTGAACCGATGGATTGTTGACTGCTCGATAGTGTTGAAGAGAGTTGCCCAATGTTCGTAACGGTTGATTCAACCACTACTCGTCCATTTTCGGCATTACCTGCTGCCTGTTGTACCCCTTCTACGGCGATCGTTGTACTTTCTGAAATCTCATTGATGGTTGCGACCATCTCTTGCACTGCCGTTGCCATGGTTGTGGTGTGATCGGCTTGAACATTGAATTGCTCAATGACCTCTGCTAGTTGGACTTGCATGTTATTCGTGCTGCTGGTCAATTGGTGAGATTTTTCTTGAGAGCCAGAGACCAGGTCCTCGATCTTGTTGAGTAGGGTATTGAAGTGAAGTCCGACTGAAACCAATTCATCTTTTCCTTTTAAATCGGCTCTCATTCCAATGTCGTTGGTTTCAGATATACGTCGAATAACCAATAGTAACCGTTGAACCTGGGTATTAATCGAGCGAGATATTTGCCAGATAAATAGGATGATAATGAGTAAGACTGAACCGCTAATGATATTTTTTATGGTGTTAAGAGAGTTGGTTTGAGAGTTAGATTCAGTCGTTAACGCTTTCGAAAACGCTTTAAATTGCTCCTCAACAGCATGTGAGAGTGCACGAGTGTCTCCAAGTAAACCTGTATTGTATTTTAGGCCGACCACTATTTTTTGAGCGATTAATTGTTGTGCGTTTTTACGTAGCTGCGCTGAGTTAATACCAACTAGGAAAGAGCCATCGAACTCTCCGTGCAGTACCTTAGTATTAAAATGGATCAGATTTAGCAATTGATCTCCAGTTGCTTGGCTCTCTACACTTTCTAGTTCTTGTGAAAATTGACCAAGTAGGCCCGTATCTTCCTGTAATCCAAGAACTGTTTGTGCATGGACTAACTTTTCAAATCCTGCTTGGTATTTGAGAATATCTTGGCGTAATTGACTACTCGAAGGGAGGTTTTGCTGAGTTAAAATTGAGGTGAGATCGTCTTCCAAACTCAGGAATGTATTAATATTCTTTGAAAACTTATCGAGGTATTTGAGATCGTGTCGAAGTAAAAAATCTTTTTCATTTCGCCTTAAGTTGAGTAAGCGAATTTCTAGCTTATCAACAAGCTTAGCGGCTTGGGTTAACTCATTGGAAGTCCGAACGAAACTGTTGGTTGCAAAAAGTAAGGAAAGAACGCCTAAAATAGCGATAACACCTAACAGGTATAGCTTTTGCTTTATACTCATCATACTTCCTTGTTTTTATAAATTTATATCTAATGCATTACACTCATAGGTCTTTCCATACAGTAAGACTAATTGAGTTTATTATTATTAATGTTACAAATTTATGACAAACAAAAGTCACAATAATGAAACTTGCAACTAACAGTATGATAAATAAGAAAAAGCTAAATTAACTTTCCTCTTAATTTTTTCGTTGCGCCTTTTTGTGCTTTTTTATCGAGTCGCTTCCGTTGTGAAGATCGAGTTGGTTTGGTTTCACGTCGGTTTTTTTGAACGGTGGTTGCAGAGATGACTAATGCTTTTAAGCGAGCTAGGGCATCGTCACGATTTTGTTCTTGTGTTCTATATTGCTGCGCTTTAATGATGATGACACCTTCTTTAGTGATGCGTTGATCTTTTAAAGCTAACAACCTCTGTTTGTAAAAATCAGGAAGCGTTGAATGGTGGATATCAAACCTAAGATGGATGGCGCTCGACACTTTATTGACATTTTGTCCGCCAGCACCTTGGGCTCGTATCGCTGTGAGTTGGATTTCCCAGCTTTGAATTGTGACGGCGTTAGATATTTGAAGCATAGATAGAGAGGGCCTTAGTAAAAATCCCATACATTCTACTTAATCTTCGCTAAGGTAGTACAACTTTGTTTTTAATAGGTGTAAATATGAGTATTGATCTTAGTAGTTATCAAGGTTTGATCTTTGATATGGATGGCACACTCATTGATACTATGCCTGCGCACCTTGATGCGTGGGAGAAAACAGCCAATCAGTTTGAATTTCCATTTGATATGGATTGGTTGCATAGCCTAGGGGGAATGCCCAGCTTTAAAATTATCGGACAAGTGAACCAAAAGTATGGTCTGAATTTAGATGCTAAGCAGGTTTCTAAATTCAAAATGCAGAGTTTTGCTGCCTTGGAGCATCATGGTGAAGTGATTGAATGTACATACCAGATATTATTAGACAATCTTGGTAAGAAAAAGCTAGCGGTAGGAACGGGAAGTCAAAGAGAAAGCGCGACTCGTTTACTCAAAAAAGCACAGCTGTTAGATAGGTTAGACGCCATGGTTTCCGCTACTGATGTCGACAATCATAAGCCCGCGCCTGATACTTTCTTGCAAGCAGCAAAAGAGTTAGCGCTAGGATCGACACAATGCGTGGTCTTTGAGGATACTCATCTTGGCAAAATGGCCGCGCATGCCGCAGGAATGGATTGTTACTTAGTGGTGGATGGACGCTTAGAGTTTCATCCGGTTTCACAAGCGACAGACTAAGTTATTAGGGAATTTTCGACTCAAATCGGCACAATTCATAGATAAGGGTGAATGGTGTTTACTAAGGATTATCGTGACCTGGATATTTTTTACGTTATTAGCCGCATTTAGCCAGTCTTGGCGCAATGCCTTTCAAAGTCAGCTCAGTAAAGAGATGAATGTGATTGGTGTGACGCTATCGCGATTCTTGTGGGCAAGCCCGCTTGCCGCTTTTTATTTAGTGTGCCTATATTGGTTTGAGCCGGTTGCATTGCCCTATCTTAATATCAGCTCGTATCTATTTATCTTTGGTGCATCAGTGATGCAAATTTTAGCGACTGCGCTAATGGTGGTTCTATTCAAACAGAAGAATTTTGCCATTGGCGCTGGTCTTGCAAAAAGTGAAGCGCCAGTTGCGGCAATTTTAGGCGTATTATTTTTTGGGACGTCTCTTTCGATGTTTGGTTGGGCGGGTGTTATCGTTGGGGGCATAGCCGTGTTTATGCTTAGTTGCTCGAATGGTATACGTACTATTTCATTGAAAACGGCACTTATAGGCTTAGCATGCAGTACCTCTTTTGCGTTGACCTCTTTATGGATTAGAGAGGCAAGCCTCACTCTTGATTTGCCTTTTCCTCATCGTGCTGCTTGGGTCCTATTCTTCGTTATCTCCTTTCAAACTCTGATCTTATTAGCTTATATGCTGTTAAAAGATAGACGAACCTTAAGTTTAATGTTCATTAAGTCTAAACTCGTCATCATGACCAGTGTTGCTAGCTTTGTTGGCTCATTAGGCTGGTTTAGCGCAATGTCACTTCAAACGGTTCCATTAGTGAAAACATTGGGGCAGGTTGAAGTCTTTTTCACCATGCTGATTTCATTCTTCTGGCTGAAAGAGGGCATTCGCAGAAAAGACATGCTCGCACTGGTTTTAATCGCTATTGCCGCTATTTTGGTTATGTGGCAGTAGCTTACGTGAAAGTAATATTGTAAATGGGTGTTA
Source organism: Vibrio sp. 03-59-1 (assembly GCF_013114135.1). Taxonomy (NCBI): domain Bacteria; kingdom Pseudomonadati; phylum Pseudomonadota; class Gammaproteobacteria; order Vibrionales; family Vibrionaceae; genus Vibrio; species Vibrio sp. 03-59-1. Next base: position 30,212 of record NZ_VTYA01000001.1, on the reverse strand, counting down.
TCCACTCACTTGCTAGTATATACTCCTTGCCTTTGTTGCATATGTAAGATTATGTATTACTTACTGGAAAAAATAAAATGAATAAATGTCTTCCACTATTGCTTTTAGCGGGTATGAGCTGTGCTGTACAAGCACAAGATCCTACAGAAACTGAACATAAAATTGGTATTAAATACAGCCGTTTGGACCAAACTGCCAGTGCAAGTGGGATCTCGGGTAGCGCGGATGATAAAGGTAACGTATATGGTATTGAGTACACTGCTCTTCGCCCAATATCTGATGAAGAAACGAATAAAGTTAAGTTTGGTGTGAACGTTGCCTTTGATATTACCACGCTTGACTATGATACTAGCATGGAGGCGGATCTTAGTATGATCACGCTAGCACCTGTTATTTCATATTCGCTAATCGATGAAATCGACATTTATGCAAAAGGTGGTTTTGTGTCTTGGGATGCTGATCTTCCAGGTGCAACTTCTTTGAGTGGTATTGATTTTATCTACGGATTGGGCATTACTTACCAGTCACCTAATGGTGCTTATTCCGGTCTCGAACTAACGCAGTTTGAAGGCCAAGATGATGGTATTACACTAGAAAATACAATGGCATCAATTAAAGTCGGCTTTAAGTTTTAAGCCTCAGCTTTAAGATCAACGTATGACTATTGAATGAAGTTGATTCGTATTGAAATTGAATCGACTTTATTCAATATTGCTTAGGCATTGTCGATGATCACGCCCACCGGATCATTAACAGATGACCTACATAGTTAGCCTAATAATTACATCCAGCATTTCATCAAAGCATGGCCCTAGAGCTCCTTCATCGACCGCATGACAATAAACACCTTGTAACTGATCAGAGTGAAAATCGCTACTTAAATCCGGATCATTTAAGAGTGCAGGAGAGTTTGCCATTCGCAATAATAGATCTTCCCCGAATTCACTATCTGGCCCTGATGAAGATGTGAGTGACGACCCTAAACCGAGTGTAAATACATAAATGTCTTCATTTCGAGCTGCGGTTGCCATGTCTTCAACTAGATTCCTAGCAACACGATTTACTCGTTGATACAGATTATTCGCAGAGTGAGCATAGCGGTTGTATTGGCTTACAGGTCGTACTGGATGATCCGGGTTTAGGATGTTGAATTCAGTTGCGGTTGAATCATGGGCGGTATAGTAATCAGGTAGTTCAACCAAGTGGTCATCAATATTACTCCCTTCGTAGCCATTTCCAGATAGCTTAGTTGCAATCGAATCGTGTTTCCACAAGCCCCTAGGAGTCCCTCTCGACCCATCACTAGAGCGAATCGATCCTATGTAGTCATTTCCATCGGTAAGAGAAAATTGCGAGGCAAAAGTATTAGGCGCACCATCGGTGAAGAAGACAATGACTTTAAGGTTTGCAGGATTGGAAACATTACGTAGTTCATTCAGTGCTGCATAGAATCCCTCGGATGCGTTGGTGTATTGTGCATTAGAACTACTGCCGAAATTAAACGCATCAATTTGGGTTTGTATGCTTGTACGGTTATGACCACGAGCGGCAGTAAAAGGAACAGGGACTTCAGCACCAAAAGCAAATTTTACCAGCGAAATTCGATCAAAAGACTCATGAAAATTTTCCACAAATGATTTGGAGCGGTCGACAACATCTTGGGTGACATCTCCGATGCTGCCGAGCCTCAATGATGTTGTGTTATCAATAACAAGCACTAAATCTACAGGACGACGAATGACCTGAGCCACTGCCGTTGGTTTAAATGAATTAAATCCGATAAAAGATAAAAATGCATTCGAGATCTCTGATGACGCGTCTACATCAATGGATATATTACCGAAAGTGTCATAGGCATAACTTACCCCATCAAATCGGGATGTTGCACCATAGAAGTCGGGTGGCATGTTAGCGGTAAAATATTTGTTTGCTGCGGTTGTTCCTGCTTGCTCCCCATTTGCGACGGCCCTAGCTGCGGCAATACTGGCAGCATCGACAGCCGCGAGCAGTTTTGACCTCACCACATAGGCTTTACCTGTATCGATCGCCAGACCGACGATAAGCAATATAAAAGGTAAAGAAATGACGGTTAAAATAGCGACAAGTCCTTTGCTATAGCGCTTATTAGTTGTTTTTTTTCGGTTAATCATCGCACCAAGTCCTACATATAAGTGACATCACTAAGTGTGAAATTAGCATCTAATACCAGATTAAAGAGGGGAGTGTAATCGTAGAAAACCTCCACCACATAAACCGATTCTCCATCATCTAAATTTAACGAAAAGTTATTAAGCGTAGGAGGATTGGCTTGAGAAATATCACAAGCCCCATCCGCTTCCCAATCGCCGCAATTACTCCAAATATCACTACTTTTATTAAAACCAGCTTGATTCCATTTATACTGACTGCTGACATAGGGTAATTCATTCTGCTTGCCTGTTACTGATGTTATATAAATTGCTCCATCACTACTTAAATCTAATGGACCAGCGGTGATGGCAATGGTATCCATTATTTTTTGAGGTGTTTCGGTACTACTTCTAGATACGATGTTGCCACCTTCACGGCTGATACTGATGATAATGTGATCGGCTTGGATTATTTGAGTGAGTTCGACCGCTCCTGCAATTAATAAAATAAACACAGGTGTCACTAGAGTCATTTCAATGGCTGCAAATCCAGTTTGTTTTTGTGGATACTTTGGTAATGTCATCATATATACACCTAAAATGCTTCATTTTTCATAGCGGCGCTAACGGTGAATTTGTATTTTCCGTCATCGAGGAAAGGATAGATATAGGGGCTGGTTGTAGGCCACTCACAATCCAAATGAATGGCAATAATCTCTCCGGAACTTCCAAACCCAGTGACTGCATTGCCAGAAGTATCTTCGACTCTAATATCATCCACATTCATTACTTTCGATAAGAGGCCATCGGATGATGTGGATATTTTCTGCAAGATAGCCGCTTCTCGATTACCTAGAAGATCAGGGTCTAGATTGGATTGCCCTGTCACGGCATATCGCGCCCCTTCCCTTACAGAATGTTGCATGGTGAGCTTTACGTAGCCATAGATACCTAAATCAATCACTGTAAAAATAAGTAAGAAGAAAAAGCTAGCAACAATTGAGAATTCAACGATGGCAAGTCCACGGCTTCTTTTCATTGCTCGATAGGTACCGCATTTCCCGAAGTGATGATTCACTTGTGCAGTGCCTCTTATTTGTGTTTCTTTAGGTCTATTTAAATTGTATTCAACCATGATGTAAGCGCTTCTTATTGTATTTGTAATGATGAGGTTGCTTTATTTTATGACATTGCCCTGACATTCTTTAATAATGGTATAGGTGATATAGAAACCCATATCAATATTTCATATTCTAAGTGTGAATTAAATATAATTTGAAGTTTACGAGAAGGTTTTGCAATTTATGTATCTATCTTTATGTATTTAAATGTAAAAAATAAATATACTAATATTGGACTTTAATACTAGTATTTAAATTTACGGTAAACTTTAGTTTTAGAAAGTAACGTTAATTGCTTTTATGCTTGAATGAATTTTTCTGTAAGGGATTGTTTATAATAACGATTAATCTAGAGCCACTGTTTTAGCCAGGTTCTCATTATTTGTTTCTGTTTTAATGTGTTATTTAATAGCTATAATGTACAAAGTCTCAAAATCGAGACGATTTTAGAGCACCGAAATCATGGTCAATAGATAGGTTTTTGAGTTTATTTATGATGTTTTTATTCGTTAGCTCAGCATTAAAAGTAGCCACATGATGATTTGATTCTTAGTTAAGTGCATGGTGAGCCCAGATAAGTATTGTATTCGTTGCTCATTAATACTAACTTACAATATCTTAACAAATACATGTTTTATGGTATCTGAACTTATGAATCTCTCTAATATGTTTCGCCTAATAACGCTCGCTGCTATTTGGGGGGCGTCTTTTCTCTTTATGCGTATTGCTGCTCCATCAATGGGAGCGGCTGTTTTGATTGAGGTTCGAGTTGCGCTCGCGGCGATATGTTTATTCTTGATTTCGCTGTATCTGAAGCGAAAGTTAGCGTTCAGAAAATACTATAAGCACTTTTTCATTATTGGTTTATTTAATACAGCGGCGCCTTTTTTGCTCTTTGCCTATGCCGCTCAGACACTGAACGCTTCAACACTCTCTATTTTGAATTCAACAGCAGCGATCTGGGGGGCCATCATTGGTGTGTTATGGCGAAAAGATGCATTAACTAGAAATAAGTCAATGGGCTTAGTTATGGGGATTGTAGGTTGTGCAATTTTAGTTGGCTGGGATGCGGTGAAAATTGGCGAAGGCGCGATGCTTCCTATCGCTGCGGGCGTAATGGCAGCGTGTTGCTATGGTATCGCAACTAACTACGCTAAGAATGCACCTTCCGTTCCGGCTTTTAACAATGCGCATGGAAGCATGTGGGCAGCGGTCATCATTGTTCTGCCGTTACTCCCACTTTTCCCAACACAAGCGCCACTGACCACTGATACATTAATTGCCGTTACTATGCTGGGTGTTATGTGTACTGGGCTTGCTTATTTGCTCTATTTTCGATTGATTACCGAGGTTGGGCCTGCTTCCGCATTATCGGTGACCTTTATTATTCCAGTGTTTGGTATTTTATGGGGGAACTTATTCTTAGGCGAAACGATAGGCTTCAATACCATTATTGGAACCGTTTTTGTTGTTGGAGGAACAATGTTGGTAACCGGTTTTTCACTCTCTAGCTTGAAGGCTTCAAGAGCGAAGGTTTAGTGCTTTTAAGGTTTAGTGCTTTAAGGTTTAGTGCATTATAGACGTGTGCACTAAACCCGATGAATTCAAAATTGGAGAGTTATTTCATTTCTGAAATGACGGAAGGATCATTCAGCAAGTTAAATAGCATACTTTTTGCCGCTGATCGTTGCGCATCAGATAGCGCTTTTGTTGGGTTTTCTCTCGATTGTGTGAGCAGCTTTTTAATGAACGAACTATTTGTGCCAGATAACTCATATACAAATCGTAGCGTGTCTAATAGTTCATCTTGAACCAAGCTATACACTGCCATCTCGCAGCTAAGGTTATCCATTGCAAGTAGGTTGTTCACGACGACTTTACGTTCTGCGTTAAACTTTTCTTTTGCTTCGAAAGCATCAATCAACGTTTGTATTCTGTCGACGATTGCTACAGGTACTTCCATTGTTTTAGTTTCATGAATCATAGTTGATTTTCCTGTTTTAGCTGGAATTTTATCTCTAAGGTAAGTTTACGCTTTAACGGATATTTCAGCATTAACTTTAGCGTTAAAGCTATTGTGTTAAAACCATCGCGTCATAAACCATTGCGCCATAAACCACAGCGTCAAAGCCTTGGAATCGGCTTGATGTGAGTTAAATTTCCATTTTTAACGTTGAGCAATAAATGATAAGGAGATCTGGTCGTCGGGTCACCCTATATTTTCATTTCTTTGCTGAATACTGTGAGGTTAGTGTTATATAGGAAGCATCTACTCGTACTCACTTGTACACAACGACATTGCAGTATTAGGTGATACGTATCTCGTGGATAATTCGGTGTATGAATAGTTGAAAGCTGAACACATACCTCTTGCATTGTTAAACGTTGATATTTTTATCTCTAAGTGAAAAAAATTGTACAGTGCCTTAGTTTGTTTACAAAAGACTCAAGATAAATTGAGACAAAGGATTGACTAAAAATTGATAAGCAATCAAGATCTTATGTAAATTACCCCCAAAAAAATAATTTATGCCCAAACCTCGAAAATTTAAAACACTCGCTTTTTACTTGATCTCGTCACTTTTGCTCTCCGTGTCCTTGTACGCGCAAGCCAATGGACCATTACCTATTCCTCTCTTTTTTGCGGATAAAATTACCGCACAAGATGAAGCCATATTTTCCATTTATCAGTTAGCCGATAGCGAACCAGAAGTCGCCCGGAAAATGCTGTCCCAAATTTCATTAGCGAGCATTGAGGAAAAGGATAACCTTAAGCAAGCTCTATATTATTTGACTCTATTTCGTTTGGAAGGCGCGCTTGGTTCTACCGATATGTGGCAAGAGGATAAATATTCAGGGGACCATGTCGCCAGGCTAGACTCTTTAGGTGAGCGATTAGATCAAGCATGGATGCAGGGTGAGGCTGAATTGGAGAGGATCATTGAATTCATTGAGATCGGATATTATGACGAAGCATTACGACGAGTAGAAACCGTCATCGAGATTGCCAAACAAGCAGAATATTGGCATTTGTTGGCAAGAGCCACGAAATGGCGAGCAAATCTATATGTTGAGTTATCTGACTATCCAAAAGCGATGGAGGATTACCGAACTGCGCTGGATATTTTTACTCAACAAAAAGACATACTTCAACAGGCTAGAGTACTGTCCAATATTTCCACCGTTTACTTTCGCTTAGAGGAGTGGGGGCAAGCGGATAAATACAGTCGTCGGGCCTTTTCGTTGGTTGAACACTCGCATTTTAATAACCCTAGCGTTAAAGTGATGCTGCATATCAATGCCGGGATTATTGCTAAAAGTTTGGATAATAAGGAGTTGGAGTCCGAGCATTTTCGCGCTGCGGTTAAGTTATCGACAGAAAAAGGCTCTCGTTATTCCCAAATTTATGCGCTTGCTAACTTGGTAACGTTACTGATTCAGGAAAATCAAATAGATGAAGCGATAGTAAGTGCTCATCGATGTTTGACTCTAGCAGAGGAAGTATCAGATAGAGCGGGGCTCATGTATTGCAATGAAGCGGTGGCAGAAACGTATTTGAAGCAGAAGAGATTTGATGAAGCCTTAGCGCTAGCGGAAAAAGTGTTCGCACAATTTGACGCCGCCAATAATCGCATAAAAGCAATATCAATGAAGGCATTTATTGCCAAAATTCATGAAGATAAGTCTGATTATAAAGAGGCTTTAGTGTTGTATAAGGAGTATGCGAATGAACGGAATGACTATCTATTCGACGAACGACGCAAAGAGTTATTTGCTCTTCAAGAAAACTATGAGGCTAAGTATAAAGAAAACGAAATAGAGCTATTAAAGTATGAAAATGCACTAAATTCGGCTCGCCTGTCACAGCAGAAAATGCTCGATAAATTGTGGGTGTCAGTGTTACTTATATTCTGTTTGGTGATTTATATTCTTTTCCGTCGTTATATCTCCGTGTCCAAAACAAATTTCCGTCTTCGTCGATCTAATGAAACACTGACGTCTCAATCATTAGAAGATCCTTTAACTGGCCTGCATAACCGTCGATATTTGGAGCAATGGTTGGAAAAGGCTGCACAAAATAACCAGCTAGCGGCTTATGATCTTGTTGTGTTAGTGGCCGATGTGGATCATTTTAAGAAAGTGAATGATATTTACGGTCATGATGTTGGCGATGTTGTGTTGACAGAAGTGGCTCGTCGCTTAAATGAAAATGCGCGTAGTGATAATGACTTGCTGGTTAGATGGGGCGGTGAGGAGTTCGTTCTGGTGTTAGCGGTATCTCCAGAGTCTGATGTTGAGTTGGTACTCAATCGCCTGCGTGAATCGATTTCAGTCACTCCTATCATATGTGCGAATCATGAGTTAACCGTAACCATTTCGATTGGTGCATTTGGAAAGATTAAATATGGTGAAATACGTAAACGGTGGAATGAGATACTCTCAAAATCTGATGAGGCGTTGTACGACGCGAAATTATCGGGTCGTAACCGTGTCAAATTAGTTACGGATAATTAATGTTCAACGTTGCAGGTTATTTAGGGTAGGCATTTAAGGCTAGATGGGTTGGCGCTAACCACCTAACCTTAAACGACGGTTTCTATCTAAAATCGTCGTTTACTGTGCACTAGTATTAATTGCTACAACCAGTAGTCTGAGTTTCCAGCTGCATTTTTCTTGCGCTTCTTTTTGCCAGTGCCTGCTGGCTTTGCCATTGGCTTACTGGCCGCTAGATAGGCTTCAGCCGCTGCTTCATCGACTTCAAATCCTTCAACTTGTTCACGGTCAAGTCTGATTTTGTTCTTCTTCTCGATGATCTTGAAGTGATGGTAATCTTCATAATCGATAAGTGAGAGCGCTAAACCTACTTCACCAGCACGACCGCTTCGGCCAATACGGTGCATATAGTCTGATGGGCTTCTTGGCAAGTCAAAATTGATGACAACAGGTAGCTTTTCAATATCAAGACCACGAGCGGCGATATCTGTTGCGATTAATACGTCAATCTCGCCGGCTTTAAACGCTTCAAGTACACGAGTACGAGCGCCTTGGCCTTTATCGCCATGAAATACTTCCGCAATAATGCCACGCTTATGAAGCTTATCCGCTAAGTGCTCACAACTGTTCTTTGCGTTAACAAAAATCAACGCTTGTCGCCATTGATGTTGATGAATTAAATGAGCAAGTAGAGCTGTTTTCTCACCTTTGTTCACAGTAAATACGCGTTGCACTAACGTGCTGGCATCGGTACTTTGTAACTGTACTTCTACTGGGTCGATCAATAACTCTTGAGTCAGTGTTTGAACTTGTTCAGGGAACGTTGCAGAGAAAAGTAGCGTCTGTTTCTGTTTCGGTAGTAAACCTAACAGTGCAGATAATTCTTCCGTAAAGCCGAGGCTCAACATGCGGTCTGCTTCATCTAACACTAAGGTTTTTACTTTATCGAGCTTAATGGCATTGCTTGAGATTAAATCGAGCAATCGACCAGGGGTTGCAACGAGAATATCGGTGCCACCACGCAGTGCGAGCATTTGTGTATTTGCTGATACGCCACCGAATACCGCAACCGTCTTAACCGCTCCGTTGAAGTGCGTAGCATAAGACTTGATGCTGTCTGATACTTGCTTGGCTAATTCACGTGTTGGAACCAAAATAAGCCCAGTAACATAGTTTCCTTTACCGCTTGGCTTTTCAGATTGCTTCTGCGTGAAAACGTACTCTAACAAAGGAAGCGCAAAAGCGGCGGTTTTACCTGAACCAGTATTCGCACCAGCGATCAAGTCACGACCTGCTAAAACGCTAGGAATGACCTGTGCTTGAATCGGTGTAGGTTGTTGATATTCAAGTTCAGTTAGACGAGCTAACAGAGGTTGAATTAACCCAAGTTCTGCAAAGTTGGCTGGTGTTGTGGTTGTTGTCATCAGTATAAAAGGCTCAAAGCTAAGATAATGGGCAGCATTTTAGCTTATTTGGGCTTGGTTAAGTAGCTCGATATTGACCTAATGCGCATTACTCTAAGAGTGATATGGTAAGTAATGTGGGAATTATTTTATTCGAATCACTTGAAGTTCACGGTTGCTCTGATTAACGTAGCGTCAATTAATGGATAGAAAAGAGTAAACAATGAATACAACCAATGAGAATGCTCAAAAACAGTCGGCTTGGACCCAACCAATGGCACAAGATCAATTTGATTTCATGTCTACAGTGTTAGCGGCTCCCTCTCCAATTGGCTTCGAAGCGGCAATGAGCTACGGTGTCATCAAACCAGAATTTGAATCTTTTATGCCAGCAAGCTGGGGCGTTCACCAATTTAAGGGAAGTGCGAGCATCGTTTTCGATTCACACCCTGGGCGTGATGATTTAACCAGCGTAATGATTGTTGGTCACGCAGATAAGATTCGTATGCAAGTTCGTAAAATTGATGAAGATGGCAAAGTATGGATTAACACCGATTCTTTCTTGCCAACCACGCTCATTGGCCACGAAGTGAAAGTGTTCTGTTTGGATCCTGAAAAGTCAGGAGCGTATAAATCAATTACAGGTTGTACGGTTGAAGCTCTAGGGGCGATTCACTTCTCTACTCCTGCGCAACGTACGGGCGAGCAAGGGATTAAACCTGAATCAATTTATTTAGAATTGCACATGCATGGCGAAGATCGCAAGGCGCAAGTGGAAGCGCTTGGTTTACGTGCAGGAGACCCTATTTTATTAGATCGACCAATTAAACGTGGTGTTGCGGCCGATACTTTCTATGGTGCGTATTTAGATAACGGTTTGGGCTGTTTTTCGGTGACTGAAATTGCACGTATGTTGGCAAGCGAAGGGCTAGATAAAGTTCGAGTGTTGTACACAATTGCGACTCATGAAGAGATTGGTCGTTTTGGTTCAACGCAAGTGGTGGGTGAGCTTAAGCCTGACGTGTTGATTGCAACCGATGTTAATCACGATTATGAAGCAGCTCCGGGAATTGGCAGCCGTAACATGACGCCATTGAAAATGGGCGAAGGCTTTACCGTTGGTCGAGGCTCAGTAAGCTCTGAATTTTTAGTTCAAACGTTAGCAAATGTATGTAGCGAGAAAGAGATCCCATACCAAATCGACTTTTCTGGTCGAGATATGGGAACGGATGGCATGGCGGCTGCACTTGCAGGTGTAGATAGTGCTGCGATCACCATCGGCTATCCAATTCGTAATATGCATACGTCATCTGAATCTGCACATACTGGTGACTTATTGGCATCTATTCACGCTATTGCAGAGTTATTGCGTCACTTCAATGATTTTAATAACGGAAACGGTATCACCCGTGATGACCTGAAAAACAGTCATATTCGATTAGATAACCTGTAATTCTCAGCGTAGTCTAAATAATGTTAGACTACGCGATGTTTGATTTAGTATTTAAAGGTAGAGTAATGAACCCAATTCTTGCAATCTTGAAAGAAAGTAATATCAGTGACGAACAAATCCGTGAACTTTTTGAGACGTTGACTCAAAATCCACTCGCGGCAATGGCAACAATTGGTCAATTAGGTTTACCTCAAGACAAACTGCAATTGCTAATGGGGCAGGTTATGCAAAACCCTGCGCTAATTAAAGAAGCAGTAGAAGAGCTTGGACTAGACTTCTCAAAAGTTGAAGCAGCAAAAGAGCAGCTTCAGAAATAGACTTAGTTTCAATGATCTAAACGTTAGAGATCATCAAGAGTCTGAATAATAGAGAGTCGTGTAGTGCATTTTCCAAGATGCGTTCACGACTCTTTTTTGATCTCCATTTTATTGCTTATCTACTTTCCATTATTTCTGAAAAGATAACCCCAGCGATGCCAACTGTTGCGCTTTGCCTTTAATGTGACGCGTTAGCTCCGTGACTTCATCTACTTCTTTTAAGTTACATTGGGATGCATCTCGAATAGTTACAATGTTCTGATTAATATCGCTGGCTACGACAGATTGCTCTTCTGTTGCGGTTGATATTTGAGTCGCTGCGGCTTCGATGTGCTGCATTACATTCGCCATTTCCTCAATTTTCCGCTGCGTATCTGCTGTGAATTCAATGCATATCTGCGCCGAGTTTTTCCCTTGCTTCATCGTTTCAGAGAGTTCCGCTACAGACTCTAATACACTGCCCATTGATTGCTGGATATCGCTGGTGGCTTTTTGTGTTCGTTGGCTGAGAGCCCTCACTTCATCGGCAACAACTGAGAAACCTCGGCCATATTCACCAGCACGAGCCGATTCAATTGCCGCATTAAGCGCAAGGAGATTTGTCTGTTCCGCAATGCCTTGAATTTCAGACATAATCGATGTGATGCTGGTTAGCTTTTGAGACAAGTTTTCGGCAGACTCATAGGAAGCGGAAACGTCGTCCACTAAGGTCGAGACTTGATTTTGAGTTTTCTTACTTAACGAGTTTGCATCTTGGCAAGTCGTATTGGCCGAGAGCACTTGATCCAATGTCGAGGCGCTATTTCTTGAAACTTCACCGATGGTTGCCACCATTTGCTCAACCGCCGATGCAATGTTCTCAATCTCTACGGTCTCTTTTTCAATGTTATGGTGAGCGTTATCGGAGACGTTTTCTAAAGAGTGCACTTGTTTAAGTAAATTACTACTGCTGTCTAACGTTCGTCCTAAAATGGTTTGTACTCGTCCTTGCTGCATCTTTAAGTGATATTCGGCGTAGTTTGTCTTGTCATCACAAAAGACCAAACGAGAAATGCTGTCATAGCTTTGTTTGAGTTCGTCGTAGAATTTTTGGCGAATGAATAGCTCATGGTAAAGCACACTAATGGTTGCAAATGGCACGATCAAAGTGGCAAGAGGAGAGACATAAAAACCCATAATGACGGCGCATAATGTGACAAAAAATAGCATGATGATTCGGTGTTTGGTGGTGACAAGAATGCTTGATGTGAGGCTTCGAGCCTTACTCGAAACGGAGTACAAATTGATCGCACGGTTTTTGACTTCGGGCGCTAATTTACGGCGAACAGATTGATAGCCAACCAAGATGTTGTTTTCAAAAATGGGGGTGACAAAAGCATCAACCCAGTAGTACCGACCATCTTTGCAGCGATTTTTAACAGCGCCTCGCCATGCTTGCCCATTCTTGAGATGTTCCCACAAATCTTTAAACGCCGCTTTAGGCATGTCTGGGTGGCGAATCATGTTGTGGTTTTTATTTAGAAGCTCGTGCGTTTCGTAGCCTGATACCCTGCAAAACTCTTCGTTTACATAGGTAATTACCCCCCTTTTGTCTGTCGTTGAGACTAGCTCCTCATTGTCTGAGAATTCGACTTCTTCATCGACGATCGCTTTATTTCTTCTATTCATAATGATAAGCCTGACGTTATATTTTCATTGATAGTCGTTTTTCTTAATATGCATATATAAACATAGGTGACTATGTGCACTTTCGCTAGGGACTCGCGTGAAGTACCAAAATCTATACAATATTAGTGAGGCTAGGTAATATACTTCTTCTTTGCGATGTATTACCTGCATTTAGCTAAACGGAACAGGATAAGAATTCTTTGAACGCCAATACGATATTAAGCCGATATGCTTCTGTTGCTGATGGGATAGCTCTGCTATTTTCTGACTATGTAGAAGTCATTATTCATGATTTAGAAAGTCAGTCCGTAGTGCATATTGCGAATAATATTTCTAAGCGGAAAATTGGCGATCCGTCGTCTCTTGATGATGTCGATTTTGCGCAGAATGAAGCGGTAATTGGTCCTTATGAAAAACTAAACTGGGACGGAAAGAAAATATGTTCCATTAGTATTGTCCTTAGAGATGATCAAGGCAGCCCTATTGGTATGTTATGCATCAATATGAGCACGGCTCCGGTGCAAGCGGCTCAAGATGCGTTGGCACTTTTGCTTCCAATAAAGAACCTTATTCCACAGCCAGAGAAGCTATTTCATGATGATTGGCAAGATAAAGTAAATAGCTTTATTCATAGTTGGTTAGCGAGTAATAGCTTAACGATCTCGGCACTGTCTCGTCAGGATAAACGTGAATTGATTGAAGCGTTATTTGATCAAGGAGCATTCAACGGAAAAAGCTCGGCAGACTATGTGGCCAACGTGCTTGGGATGGGAAGGGCTACCGTATTTAACTACTTACGTGAAATCAAGCAGCTAAGAAAGTCGTGATGACAAAAATGCCCTTCTTTAGAGTATAAAGTTAAGGGCATTTTTTAGATAATATAAAAACGAATGGAGCATTTAACCATTCAATTCAGCAAGGAACTCCGAAGTCTTCTGAAGCCCATCTTTGAGTACTTGTGGGTTATTGGCATATCCGATTCGTACATAACCTTCCATTTCTAAAACACTTCCAGGTGTGAACATGACGCCTTTTGATTCAAGCAGGCGTACACAGAATTCACGGCTGGACATATCAAGATCATATTTAAGTAATGCCACGGTTCCTGACTGTGGTTTTACGTAGCTGATTAACGGTTCATTAGAGATCCAAGCATCAAGAACCTCTCGGTTGGCTTGGCAGATAGAACGACTTCTTTCAAGGATCTGCTCTTTGCATTCTAATGCTATGCAGGCGAAGTGATCGTCTAGCATTCCAACGCTGATCGTATTGTAATCCCGATGGATAGTGACCGCGTGAATAACATCCGTTGGAGCCGCTATCCAGCCCAGTCTTAACCCTGCAAGAGAGAAGCTTTTAGACATACTTGCAGTGCTGATCCCTTTTTCGTACAGATCGGCAATGGACGCGGTGAAACCGTCTCCGGAAGCATCCGTTCCTCTGTAGACTTCATCACACAGTAAATACGCATCACAGGCACGAGCAATATCTACGACTTGTTTTAGAAAAGTTTCATCCATTAATGCGCCTGTTGGGTTATTCGGGTTGTTAATAGTAATCAGGCGAGTGTTGCTATTGGTTAGCTTTTGCAATTCTTCTAAATCAGGTAAGAAATTATTCTCTTCTTTTAGTTTTACTATTTGCACATCCGCACCGAAACTTTCGGGAATGGAGTAGTGCTGTTGGTAAGTGGGTAAGACTGAAACAACACGATCTCCCGGTTCTACCAGCGTTTGGTGAATCAGCGCATTTGCACCGATTGCTCCGTGAGTAATCAGAATGTTCTCTTTTTGCTGATTCTGATAAATCTCAGTGATGTTATTGCGTAAACGATCCGAACCTTCAATTGCTCCATAAGTGAGCTTCATTGGCAGTAACTCATTGAGAATCGTTTCTCGTTTTCCTGCCATATCGAGCAACTGTTCAACAGTTAAAGATTCAACACAGGTTTCAGCCAAATTATAGAGACAAGAGTTTTCATACTCATTCATCCAAATTTCAACACCAAACTCTTTAATTTTCATATTACATTCCTTTATTCATAAAGTTTTAAAATCGATGGTCTCTATTATTTTTTGCTGTCTATCAGTTGCCATATACCATAAGCGATCGCAACATCTTCGAGCCCTAAGCCGATAGAGCGAAAGAACACAGGCTTCTTATAGTCCGGTAGGTGACAGCGTTGAGCGACAAGATCTGATAAGTCTCCAACAATGTTAGCCTTATCCCAACCGTGTTGATCTTTTGCCAATTTCATTTCCCCAGCACTTTCAGGTGTGGTTAATTTGTAGTCGCAATATACATCCATTTTGTTCAGTAACGCTGGTGGCACTTCATGCGCATTGACGGCATTCGTACTAATGGAAGTGATCAATGCCGATTGTGGGATCTGTTGTTCGGAAATGACAGCGCTTGCCGCAGAGGTACATAGCATAATGACATCGGCGTTTTCTGTGGCTTGACTAGAGTGTAAAGCAATTTGAATTCGGCTATCTATTGCCCGTATTTCATTTTGGCGAACGTCGTTATCAATTAATTCAGGGGCAAATATCGTGATGCGTTCCCACTTTCTTAACGAAATCACATGGCGAAGATGCGCTAAAGCGACGTTACCTGCACCTATTAATGCTAAATGCGAACTCTCTTTTTTTGCTAAGTAATCAATGGCTAATGCCGTGGTTCCTGCGGTTCGTTCAACCGTCAGTTGCCCTGAATCACAAAGCAGCAGTGGCATACCTGTATTCATCGACATCAGGTGTGTCCAAGCGGTAATAATCGGAGCCCCATCAGTCACTATGTAAGGGGAAAGCTTAGCACCGAACACTCCTTGTTCAGCAAGTACGCCGAGGTAAGTGATGTAATCGCCTTTATTGTTAGGGAATGGTGTTAACGTTTGGCTAGGCTGTACTGCGTTATCACGAGCTAAAGATGAAAACAGCGTCCCCATGAGAGATTTAACATCTAATTTAGGGAGAAGCGATTGCACCTCTTGGTCATTGAGAACGTAGGGAGCCCAGGGTGACTCGGAAGTATTATTGGTCATTTGAGTTACTCGTTAGATTTTGTAGTACCAATAATACTTATTAGTCCAAACTATACTGTGAAGTCTATGGTGTTTTTGTGAATCTATAAATTTAAGGTTTCTATAGCTCTTAAGTTTCCTATCCATTGAAGCTTCCCATAAATTGAAAGTTTCCTGATGCTTTAGGCTATGAGTAAGTATCGAAAGTCGGCTAACTCTCATCAATATGCTTGAGAACATAATCAACAAAAGTTCTATTTTTTAAAGACAGATGTTTAGATCGATAAAGTAAATGGATCGGTTTTGGCTTTGGAGTGGAATCTGTGAGAATTTCGATAAGCTGATTCGATTCTATCTCTTGTGTGACCAAAATCTTGGGTTGAAGAAGGATGCCAATGCCTTGAAGTGCTGCAAACTTTAAAACATCACCATTATTAGAGGTCAGCCGAGAGCTAGTATTGCTAAAGGTGTTCGACGGTAAGTTCATCACCTGTTGGCTTTCACTTTGATGATAGTGAAATCCTAAACAGTGGTGGTGTTTGAGTTCTTCTAATGAATTAATCTGTCCATGCTTTTCAAGATAAATGGGAGAAGCGCAGTAGGTCATTTCATAGTGGCCGAGCTTTCTTGCAACAAGGGAAGAATCAACAAGATCGCCAATACGAATTATCATATCTGCATCATTCTGATAAGGGTCAATAAGTCCGTTATCTAGCATTAACTCGATATTAAGATCTGGGTATTCTTCAAGAAAGCTTGCCACAATGGGAGTCAGAATTTTCTTGCCGAATGTTACAGGGCAGTTGACTTTAATGGTCCCTGTTGGTCGGTTGATTAACGTCTGAATCAGGTTTTCTGCGTTTGTTATATCTTCAATAATTCGATGGCACTCGCTGTAGTAAAGCTTACCTGCTTCAGTTAAAGACTGCTTACGAGTTGTCCGTTGAATCAGTTGAGTTCCCAAGCTTTGTTCAAGAAAATTGACGTGTTTACCTACCATTGTCGGTGAAATTTGGAACTGATGAGCAGCACTTCGAAAGCTGCCATGTTCGACAATATAAGCAAAAATTTTCATGCTTGTTAGTTTGTCCATTATGCACTACCAGTTAATAAACAATAAAATATGGGGCAGTTTATCAATCTTATGAAGTTAATTATAGTTGAGCCCAATATTGAGAATAAATTTAACAACATAGGAAGTGATGATGAACGACACTATATTTGTTACGGCTGAGCTAAAAATGAAGACTCAGTTATCAAGAGAATCCGTTATTGAAGCCATTGAGCAATTTTGTGTCGACATGCAGGCTGAAGAAGGGTGTTTACAAGCGATGGCGACTTACGATGAAAAGACACCAGACAGAGTGATATTGTGGGAGCGGTATAAAAATAGAGCCGCCATCGACGCACACTTTGTTATGCCACACACTCAAGCGTTTATTGCTTCAGATGTGACCTCATTAGTTCAAGTTTTTGAAACTCATCAAGCGGGAGAGGCAGCAGAATGAATTGGGGAATTTTAGGTACAAGTTTTATTTCTGGCGTCATGGCTGAAGCGATTAACTCAGATCCTGATAGCCATTTGTATGCCGTTGCTGGACGCTCAGAACAGAACCTGTCTTTATTTGCAGATCAATACTCCGTTGGCACTCGTTATACCGATTACGAAGCGCTATTAAACGATGATCTGGTGGATATCATTTACATCGCATTGCCAAACCACGTCCACCATGATTTTATTATCAAAGCCGCGCAGCGTGGAAAAGCGATTCTCTGTGAAAAGTCACTATCGGTTGATATGGAAAAAACAGAACTTGCCTTACAAGCCGTGAAAGAACATAACGTCTTTTTTGCTGAAGGGCTGATGTATTTGCACCACCCACTTATTCGTGAACTCGTTGCGGTTCTTGATTCGGGCGAGATCGGTGAACTGCGCTCCATTCAAACGTCGTACATCGCATCCATTGCTCAATTTGTAAATCCAGACAGTAAAGGCGCGTTATACAATTTGGGTTGTTATCCCGTGTCTTTATTGCATTTGGTAGCAAAAACTATGCTAGGAGAGCACGTTTTTGATAATCGCACACTCCATGCTATTGGAAGAAAAGGCTCGGATGGGAACCTTTGTGAATCTAGCCTTATGATGCGCTTTGGCGACCAGCAGACAGCAACGGTTCACACCGCAGAAGATCATGGATTAAAACACCACTTCACTATTCTAGGTAGCAAAGGGTGCATCACCATGAACTCTAATCCATGGCTGCCAAATAAAGAGAATGACTTCTCGGTTGAAGTGTATGAAACGTCAAAGCGTAATGTTTCTGTTCCTGCGGACGGTGACGCCTTTTTGTATCAAGTGCGCCATGTAGCCAATGCAGTAAAAGCAGGAGAGAAAGCGTTATCTAACCCATGCGCGACTTGGGATGATTCGTATCGAATAATGCAACTGCTAACGGAATGGGAATCCGCCGCGGCCAGCGAATAGTTTCCAACGTTTGATGTAGACAAGCCATACTGCTAAAACGATATTTTCTCTTTAGCAGAATAGATAAGCGAAGGCAGAGTCGTTACAAGAGACTCTGCCTTTCGATTACTTAGCGCTAAATTGAGAGAATATTCGTTTGCCGAATACATTGATCAGAGCGCCTGTCACTATCAAACCGCCTCCTAAATAAGTCCAAATTGAAGGGACTTCATTGAATATCCATACTCCTAGAAGTGCAGAAAAAATAATCTGAACATATGAGTAGGCTGAAGCTTTACCTGCGGCTTGAGTCTGCATCGCTTTAGTAAGACCGTATTGACCGATTTGGGTAAAAATACCGACCAAAACCAGCATGATGGTTAAAAAGAAGCTTGGCCATACGAAGTCATTCCAGATAAGTACAGTCGAGATCGGCAACGCGACCAATGGAAAGTAGAAAATAATGACGGAGCTATCTTCAGTTTGGCTTAGCTTCCTCACGATTACGTAAGCAATCGAGCTTCCAAATGCCCCACATAACGCGATGATTACGCTAAAAAGTGGCAGTTCATGGGTTAAGTCACTTGTCATGCTCGGTTGTACCATCACCAATAAACCTGCAAGGCAGAAAGCAATGCATATCATGGTGGAGTGTTGGACTCGTTCTTTAAGAAATAGAACGCCGAGTAAAGCGGTAAAAATGGGATGAACGTATTGTAAGATGGTTGCCTCAGCTAGCGGCAACGTCGTTACGGCATAATACACACACATCAAAGCGGTAGTGCCGACAAGGCCGCGAACGAAAAGCAGTGTTTTGTTGTTTCCCCAAATCGAAATGCCTTTTCTTTTGACATCGATATAGCTAATGATCAAAGAGACTAAAGCCCTTGCTGCTACAATTTCAAATACTGGAATACCGTATAGGCTAATGTACTTCACGCAAGCAGACATGAGCGCGAATCCAAAAGCAGAGAGGAGCATGAACCTAACCCCAACAGGGATTAGCGAAAAAGAGAAAGAGGGCATAAAAATATCAGTCAAGTTGTGGGTAGGTCATCATATCTTAGTTTTAGATATTCAGCTTAAAAGTTTGCTCATTGAGATGCTCAGCCAGTAGCTCTAACGCTAGGCTGTGGTGCAATTTGGCATTATGATCTTGCGAGTAAAATGAAGGCGGCATTCATAGTGGTAAAGGTATTTTGGACTCTTTAATGTTGAGCGACTAAAGTTCAAGTAGCTGAAATTTAAGTGACTATAGTTTATGTGACTAAAGTTTATGTGACTAAAGTTTATGTGACAAAAGTTTAAATGGCTATCGTACTTATCTTGATGAACTTTGTTTGCCATAATAGTTTTCAGTTCGGTACTCCCAAATTGTATGGTGATGCCGACATTAAAGGAAAGATAGTTCTTATTGGACTTCATACTATAGAGGAAGTGCGATTCATGCTTTTGCTACAACGTGTCAGTGTCACCCTATTTTTAATCACGATTCTATCTGGGTGTGGATCACTTCCAGAAGAGATCGACCACCCAGCAGAGCCGATCATCACTTCGTCGACGAGCACATTATCAGAGTTGGTGAGTACTTATCCGCTTAGTCCTTCTAAACAAGAAAACAGTGCCGTCTTATTGCAAGATACGGGTTGGGATGCATTGTCACAACGGCTTGCACTGATAGAAACTGCAGAACAGAGCATTGATATTCAATACTATATTTGGAACTCTGATGCGTCGGGTCATTATCTCGCGAGCCGCTTACTTGCTGCGGCTGATCGAGGCGTTAAAGTGCGTGTCATGCTTGATGACATTAATCTTAATGAAAGAGAAGATCTGCTTGTTGCACTGGATTCACATCCTCAAATTGAGATCCGCATTTTCAATCCCATTCCTACTCGTCGTGGCGTCGCCAAATGGTTAAATGTATTGGGTGATTTTTCTCGCCTAAATCGCCGTATGCACAACAAATCATTTACCGTTGATGGTGCCTTTTCTGTTGTTGGCGGACGTAACATTGGTGATGAGTATTTTGATCTCTCAGATGAAATTAATTTCCGTGACCGAGATGTTCTCGTGATGGGCGCGGTTGTTGGCGATATCCAAATGAGCTTTGGACGCTATTGGGACAGTCGTTGGTCATACCCTGTCGATTTGTTAGGCGGGAAGGCGTCATCTGATCTGCCTGTATTAGATGAAATCTCAGCACCTCGTTATACAAATTATCCAGCATTACCTGAAGATAGTAAGACGGCGAATCTGCTTCTAAAAACACTGATGAGTGAGATGACATGGGTGAGCGCCCGTTTTGTGTCTGACCGACCTGTTCCAATTGATGCAGACAATACCAGCGAACCAAAAGCCACGGCTAAAGTATTAGCTGAGTTAGCGCGAGAATCTGATCAAGAGATACTATTGGAATCCGCTTATTTGATCTTTGATGATAACCAATTAGAGGAGTGGCAATCGCTTAACCGTGAAGGTGTTCAGATAAAAGCATTGACGAATTCGATGGCGTCTAATGATTTAACAACGAATCACTCTGGCTATGCAGGTCGACGAGATGAGATGCTTGATCACGGAATCGAGCTATTTGAGCTAAAACCTGAGACAAAATTGTGTGAAGTGTCTACGGGTGATGCCTCTAAATGTGCACCAACATTAGCTTATGGGCTGCATGCAAAATCAGCTGTTTTTGATAGACAAATCGCGAGCATTGGCTCTTTCAATTTTAATTTACGTTCTACCTATCTGAATACTGAGTCTGTTTTGATCATTGAAAATCAAACGGTGGCACAAAGCCTCGCAGATGATATTGAGCTGGCGATGAGTGAAGATAATAGTTGGCGTCTTAGTTTGTACGAAGGCAAGACGCGTTGGTATTCAGGGGATAATAGCTGGGAAAGTGAGCCAGAAACAGGCAAATGGGAGCGTTTCAAATCACGCTTCTTGCAGCTATTACCGATAGAGAAATACTTGTAGGCTGAGTATCAATATCACTGAAATAAAATTGGTTATGAATAATTGACGCTGTACTTAACCTGAATGAAATCGTTAGCAAAAGCCGTTGCTTGTGCCTGTTCTAATTTGATTACATTGGCCGTTTCGCCAAATAGAGGGATACCTTCTCCGAGTAACAGTGGGGCGCGTGTTATGGTGATCTCATTGATTAATTGTTTATTAAGAAAGGCTTGAATTGTATTACCGCCATCGACATACGCGTGGTGGTGTCCTTCATTTTCAAGCTTAGAGATTAAAGCGTTGAGATCCCCTGAATACATTTCAACGTGTTGCTTCACGTTGTCTGGAGCCTGCTTTATGGTGTTACTCAGAACGATGATACGAGTGTCACCATAAGGCCACTGTTCTGGCGTTAGTTCCATACTTGAAATCATTTCCATGCACTTTCGGCCCATGATCAAACAATCTACAGACGCCATGAATTGAGCAAATCCCATATCGGCTTGGTCACCCATATCTGCATTTGGGTTACCAGCAGTATGTAGCCAATCGACACTGCCATCATTTTTAGCGATGAAACCATCAAGGCTGGTCGCGATATATACGGAACATTTCATATTGTCGTCTCTTTTTGAGTTTAGAAGAACGAAGCTGAGCTGAGCCCTTGCTTTACATTCAGTATGGAGTTAAATTATTCTACAGTGTAGAAATTAAAGTTATTTTAGTGAGAGAGTGAAATGTCTGTCAAGGAAAAAAAACGCGGTCGACCAAAAGGTGTGAGCAATCAGTTAAGTGCGGACACCATTATTGATATGGCCAAATCATTAATGAGAGCTGAGGGAAAAATCCCGAGTATCAGAAAGTTAGCATCACATTTAGATGTTGATGCGATGGCGATTTATCACTACTTCAGCAATAAAAATACACTACTAGAGTCGATCACAACGTCGTTGATAGAAGATATTTATGAACCGCAGGCGATTAACCATTGGAAACTAGAGCTGAAAGAGTTGTGCACCAGCTACTTAGCGTTGTTAAACAATTACTCTGGACTACTGGAAACACTTCTTGGTATGAGTTCTGATAGCCCCGCAGCAGTATTCATTGAGCGATTTCATGTGGTGGTAGCGCCATTAAACTTAAGTGATGAATCAACGAAAAATGCACTAGATTTACTGGTTGATTATCTTCATGGATTTGCACTTGCATTAAATTGTAGTGTTGACGTTTCGAAACTGAATATCGATATGTTAGAAGGCCCACTTAATATGTACTGTATTGCGTTGGAAAATGCATAGAAGGACAGCAACTTATCTCGTACTGGCGCGGCGGTTTTAAGATGACAAAATTGTCCTGAAGATGGCGTGAACCAAGCTGCGTAGTTTCGTTTTGTGTGGGCGGTCTTTAGGCCGCCAAAGCTACATGCTATTGAAATAATCCCCATACTCACTAAGTAAACTCCGCGAACTTCTAAGCCGAAAACGCCCATTTTCGACCGTGGCATCGGTTATTCTATCAATTCGAAATAATCTAGGTGCAGCTCTCAGATAGTCCCAGCCTAAAAGATACCAAGCAGGCCAATTGAGTAAAATAAACTGCGGTTCTATGGTTCTTTTTGTCTCTACTTCTTTTTCTGAGACATAGCGAATGGAGAGCTTTTGCTGCTGAATAAATGCTTGGCTGACGTTATTCAAAAAAGGGTAGTGCGTATTCGTCACTGTATTGGCGACAGTTTCAGAAGCAACAGCACCAACCAATACACGCTTACGTAAGAGGTTGATGCGTTTTCTCTGCTCATCGTTTAGAAAGAAAGTGAGTTTATTTTTCACGCTCGATATGTTGTCACCCAGTATGGGGCAGTTCAACGAATCGGTCAGTGCGAGGGCCATTAAGGTATTCAAAATCTCTTCATCACTTAAAAAGAATTTAGGAGGACGGGCCATCCCTCTTAACTCAATCCCACCTCCGGCACCTCGTTCAGCATCAATATCGTAACCTTGTTGACGTAACAAAGTTATATCTCGCGAGATACTTCTCACCGAGACATCAAGTGAATCGGCTAATGCCTTCGCCGTCCATAGATTATTGTTTTCTAATAGACCAATAAGATTATCAAGCCGTTCTTGTCTATTTTGAAAGCTGCGCATTATTAATAGGCCATTTAGTGTCGTATTTATAGTTAGCATAACATTTCACCACTGATTGAGACAGATATGCAGTATTCGCTTTGAGTATGGACATGACTTAATCAAATAATTGGAATGTTTAAATAGGGAATAGAGAAATGAAAACACTGATGACTGGTTTTACCGCCGTAGTTTTGGCTTCTTCAGTTAGCGCGGCATCGACATTTGAAATTGTGAATACTAAATTTGTAGATGGGGTGAATTATCAAGAGCAGCAAGAGGCGATGGAGAGCTTAAATACAATAGTGAAGCATTTCGATGGTTTTCAGAGCCGTCACTATTTTTATAGTGAGGAGCTAAATCGTTGGACTGATATTGTTGTTTGGGAAAGTGCGGAACTCGCTCAATCGGCAACCGTAAAAGCGATGGAAAACCCAAAGGCTCAGCAAGTCTTTTCTAAAATGGATATGGATAATACGATATTTTCACATTATCAATCGGTTGGAAACATCGAAGCGGAGTCGGTGGTTAAGTAGGGTTAAAGGGGATCTCTAGGTCTCAATTTTAGTTATATATCTTGATCAATATCTCGAAGAGAGAAGATACGTTTACCGATCCATTCACTAAGGAGTGAAGCGAATGTCTCATTCAGAAACACGTTGTCTTTGT
The DNA here is from genome assembly GCF_013114135.1 of Vibrio sp. 03-59-1. Lineage (NCBI taxonomy): Bacteria > Pseudomonadati > Pseudomonadota > Gammaproteobacteria > Vibrionales > Vibrionaceae > Vibrio > Vibrio sp. 03-59-1. Next base: position 6,388 of record NZ_VTYA01000001.1, on the reverse strand, counting down.
GGCGCTGTAAAAATCGTTGCAGAGGATATAAATCCAAAATTTACGGTGTGTCATTGCCAATCATGCCGGACATGGGGTGGGGCACCCTTCTTTGCGGTGAAATGCGGCTCAAAAGTAAACATTGAAGGGGATGACCATATCAAAATGTATGAGTCATCCTCTTGGGCATCGCGAGGTTTTTGCTCTGAATGTGGAACTCATCTGTTCTATAAACTTAAAGCAACGGGTGAGTACAACATGCCCGTAGGTTTGTTTCCGAATTTGGATGGGTTAGAAATGGATATGCAGTATTTCAGTGATATGAGGCCAAGCTATTATTGTTTCTCAAATGAAACCCAAGAGATGACAACTGCTGAGATCATGGCCTATTTTGCAGATAAAGTGTAAATAGATATTGTGAGGATCTGGGCACAAAACGATGATAAAGAAAGGCTGTCACTTTATTCGTTATTCGTTTCCGTTCTCTTGCAATAGAGAAATGCCATCGTTGACCCAATGAAGAAGCTGCTTGGTGGCTTTAGATAGAATCTGATTTTGCCGAACAATGTAGCCCAGATCGGTGGTCGGAAAGTCAGGTAATGGTGTGACCAAGGAGGTCAGGTGGCGTTGAGTGGATAGGGCGAATTCAGGAACGATGGCGACGCCAAATCCTGCTTCTGCCCAATCGATTTGTGCATCCACGCTGCCGACTTCCATCACTCTGTAATTGGAAAGGTTGAGTTTCGGTAACGCGTTATCAATGAGATCTCTTGTACGAGTATCATGACCGAGCAAGATCAAAGTTAACTCCTCGCCTTGTTCGGTATTTCGTTCAAATCCATCGCCGAATGCGACCCAGTTTACCTGCTGTAATTCGACAAAATGCAAAGGTTGTGTCTGTTTTTGGGAGATAACAAAACCCAGATCAGCCTCCGCATTTTTCACCAGTTTAGAAGCCTGTGATGATGTGGTGTTTAATAGCACGATATCGATACCCGGGTACTGGGCTTTAAACAACTTAAATGCCTCAATGAGTAACGCACGAGAAATAATATCGCTGGCCGCAATGGTAATCACGCCTTTATCGAGATCATTGAGAGCATTAAGGTCAGCTTGGCAAACCTGTAATTCTTGAAGTGTTCTTTGGCTACTTTCAAGTAACCGTTCGCCAGCTTGAGTTAAATGAAAAGGGCTTCGTTCAATGAGTTTGACGTTGGTGGCTTGCTCTAACTGTTTGAGGTGCAAACTCACATTGGGCTGAGTCATATGCAATGCGATGGCTGCTTTGCCAAAATGCTTATATTCCGCCAACGTAACAAATGTTTTAAGCCAATGGATATCGAGCATCGTTTACCTTTATGTGTGCGAACAAAATAGGTTGGTATATGAGTTTCTTATTAAGCTGATAATTATAATTAATTTCTCATATCTCATCAATGAGCCTAAGATCATTTCTTAATCAGTGAGGAGAATTATTATGTCGTCTATTGTTGTTGTGGGTGCCAATTGGGGTGATGAAGGCAAAGGCCGTATCGTTGACTTTTTAGCATCAGATGCTTCTGCCAGCATTCGTTTTCAAGGTGGTAATAATGCAGGCCATACCGTCGTTAATGACTTTGGTACCTTTAAACTGCACCAACTTCCAAGCGGCATCTTCAATCCAAGTTGTATTGCTGTTCTTGGCCCTGGAATGGTGATCAGCCCTGCCGCGCTGACAGAAGAAATTAAAGAAGTAAAAAGTGTAGGTGTCGATGTCAATTTGTGTATCTCTGATCGTGCAACGTTATGCCTTCCTCTTCATGCTTTGGAAGATACGCTAGAAGAGCTACGACTGGGTGATGCCGCGTACGGTTCGACTCGACAGGGCATTGCACCAGCCTACGGTGATCGTGTCATGAAAAAAGGCATCTTGGTCGGTTGGTTGAATCAACCAGAGGTATTAGAACAACGCATTCAGTTCATGCTGGATTGGAAACTGCCTCAGTTGAAAGCGTTATATCCTGATTTCGATTATACCCAAAGTGCGGCAGAACTTACGGCATGGTTATTAGAAGAGACAAAAACTTGGAGACCATTTATTTGCAATGTCACCGAGCCTCTAAAAGCATTGCAGGCCAAACAAGCCAATCTATTATTTGAAGCGCAATTGGGGGCGGGTCGTGATCTTGTTTACGGCGAGTATCCGTGGACAACTTCATCTAATGTGACGGCAGCGTATGCAGGAATTGGTAGCGGTTTACCAGCGCTAAGACCAGAGCGAGTGATTGCCGTTGCTAAGTCTTTCAGCTCATCAGTAGGAACCGGAACCTTAGTGACCGCGATGGAAGAGCAAGATAACTTCCGCGAAAGTTCGAATGAGTATGGAGCGGTTACTGGCCGTCCTCGTGATATGGGTTACTTTGATGCGGTAGCCACTCGAAATGGGGTTGAACTGCAAGCGGCCACCGAGATTGCATTGACCAAAATTGACTGCCTGACGGGTATGAAAGATCTTAAAATCTGTGTCGCTTATGAGGGTGAACACAGCGAAAACCCAATCTGGCCTCAAACCGCAAATCTTCAGCCTGTATATGAAACTATGCAGGGCTGGGATGAAGACATCACTGGTTGCCGTACGTTCGAGAGCCTTCCTCAAGGTGCGCAAGATTACATCACACGGATTGAAGCGTTAATGGGTGTGCCGATTGTTATGGTTTCGGTTGGACCAGAGCGTGAGCAAATGATCATTCGCAAGTAGCGTTGTAACCTCATTGTCTATTGAAAAAATAAACCTAGCATCGCGCTGGGTTTATTTGTTTTTGCTGAGTGGCTCTTCTGATTACAAAGAATGACAGAGTCAATAAAATCACCAGACAGCTAAAATCCAGTTAAGTCGTAAATCAACGGAGTTTTAGTGTTTATCCCTTGAAGCTTTTCTTTAGAGTGGGATATTGATATATAAGACGTCATTCTATATGATACGCCCCTTTTATCATATTGAGAGCTCTTAGATGACCTTGTATCAGAAATATGTGTCTACGATCTTAATGCTTCTTGTTTCAGCTTGCTCTTCATACAACAAATCATTAAATACAACATCTGAGAGAATCGAGTTTGGAAGTCGGGCTGAGCAAGTTGATAGCTCGAACCCTAGTATTTCAAATGCTAAGGCTCCTGTTGAGCCTGCAATGGCATTATATGCTGACGAATCAAGCGAGCTAAATTCTGAGCCTCAAGATAAAAAAGCTAATGAACCTCAGCCAAATTCGAAAATAGTTGATAAAGATGTTGAAAAGATAGAAGAGACTCTTAATGTAGAGCCTACTGAGCCTACTGAGCCTACTGAGCCTACTGAGCCTACTGAGCCTACTGAGCCTACTGAGCCTACTGAGCCTACTGAGCCTACTGAGCCTACCAAACCAACAGTGCCACCTGAACAACTCATATTTCCGAGCTTTTTTGCTCCGGAGAAGTATAAGCACCCTTTGCAATACTCTAAAAAATTGAATTTTATGATTGGAGAAGATGAGCATGGGCATTATTTATATGGTGAGGGACCGATAATTGAAGGGGCATATAAAAAGTTTATTACATATGTCGAACATTTTAAAAAACAAGGAGTTAACCTTGACCGATTGATGCTTCATAGCCCTGGAGGTGTTCTAGACGAAGGTATTTTGATCGGCCAATATTTGCATGATAATAAGTGGGACACTGATGCTGATAAGTATATGCATTGCTATTCTACGTGTGGATTTATATATGCAGCAGGAACTAACAAACGGATTCAAACTGGAGCTGAAATTGGTTTTCATCGCCCATATATACCGAGCAAACCAGACACCCCAGAATTCATAGAAGCAGTGTACGAAGAATATATCGACTATTGGAAGGTCATTGGTGGAGACATGGACTTGTACGTCAAATTTATGGCTGAGTATGGTCGTGACGACATGCTAATCCTTGAAGCTCACAATATACGTGAATACTTTTCCGTAGAGATGTATTAATGAAAATAGAAACCGCGAAATTCCCAGAGCACTGGGGACTAACTCTGATGCTTTATGTCATGGGTGCAATGATCATAACCTTTAATGTGAAAGGGTATGATGTCCTTTTTGCTGCTGAGCCTTTAATTCCATTTATACCAATATCGCCATTTGGTATTTTGCTGGGGTGTGCTGAGATTGCTGTGTTAATTTGGACGTCGGCAGTGATCAAGGAGTGGAGTGTATCTAGTCGGGTACTAAAAGTTTCGATGTTCATTCTCGTTCCATCTTTTTGGTTTCTTTGCTATGCAGGTGTTAATAGTTATCTGGATTCTTTAGCGACAGAAGAAATTCGTAAAGTTGAAGAGGCAAAGACACTGACTTCTAACAGTGAAGAATACTTAACTACGCTTCTTACCAATGTTGAAAAGTTTGAACGTCAATTGACAGAAATTAGAGCGGAACAGATTTCAATAAATGAACAGATATCACTTAAAAATGAACAAATTCAACAGCAAAATGACCAAGCAAGTACTCGTAGGTTTAAAGCTGTAGATTGTTCTGCTGTTGCTGATTGTGCTTCCTCCGTAAAGGCTTTTGAACAACAGGCGGCTCTAATAGCAAGTGATGTGTCGAACCTCAATATAACTCGAGAGAATAACCAGCAACGTTTATCTCGTATTCAAGATAGTTTGGATAAGACACAAACCGCTATAGAACAACGTAAATTAGAAAATACACAAAGTAAGAATCAATTTGCAGGCACTGAATCAGGATTCATCTTGAAGAAAGCCGCTTATGAAAAGGCTGTTGTATCTGTATTTTCTTTGTTTGATGTTGAGTTACAGAAGCCTTTTGATTTATTTATGATGCTTGTCTCTGGACTGATTTACCCAGTGTATTTTTTGCTCAATTTGTTTTTGTCTCTTAACTCGGAAGAGAACCGAATTGCTAGAGAAAAACGTTTGGAGAGTAAGAAGGTCAGGCATACATTGCTTCAACATATTGCACGTTCTGTTAGAGCTAGAGTTCTCAGAAAGAAAAAAGCTAGCTTGGATAGCCTTACTGATAGTATGAAACTGCGACGTAAAAGGAAATCACGTCGTGAAGTTACATATCGGAAAATGATTCGTTACATGAGGGTTTGGGCTCATCGTCGAAAGAAAATTCGAGAGGTTGAAGTCGAGAAAATTAAAGAAATCCCAACAGAGGTTGAAGTTGAGAAAATTGTTGAGATTGAAATACCTGTTGAAGTAGAAGTTGAGAAGATCGTTGAGGTTGAGAAGATTGTCGAGAAAGAGGTAGAAGTAGAACGAATTGTAGAAATCGAAAAAGTTGTTGTAAAAGAAGTTGCTGTGGAAGTCGATAAAATCGTCGAAGTACCAACGGAAGTTCCCGTTTATGTAGATAAGATTAAAACTGTACCTGAACCTATTTTCATTAAAGATCCTCAGGTAATCATCCATGAGCGAATCATCCCTGTACCAGCTGATATCACAGGCAAAGAGCTAGAGGAATTAATCAATGCGCAGCCTCGACTTAACGAAGTTACACCAGATTCGGATGCAGCAAGTGATTTCGCAACTGAATCAAAACAACCAGAACACAACTCAGTCGGGGATGCCAAGCTCTAGTAATAGCGAAAGCTTAGAAGAGTCTAAATTCCCTACAGGTATTCCAACAGAGAATGATGATAACAATATAAATAATACAGGAGCTGAGCATTCGGAGTTAACTGCTGTAAAACAAGAGACCTTTATTGAAGAGGAACGCTCTAAGCTCAATAAGCAAAAGAATCGAAATTCACATATTGAATTACAGATAGCGAATGAGAAACGAAAAGCTGCGGAAGCTAATCGTCGGACTGCTGAGGCCAATGCTAAAGCTACTTCAAAAGAAGCAAGTGCGAGAAAAGAGAGTTCAGATGGTGTTTGGAACAGTAGATTAGACAGAGTGCTTCGATGGTTAAAGTTAGCCTTTCTACTAGTGCTATTAGTTGCTATTACAACCGCTGCTGCTTTGGGGCTTTATTACTTATATAGGATGGTAACGGAAGAGCCTATTATTAAGACAGTCACTGAAACAGTAACAGAGACGGTCGAAAAAGAAATTATTCCAGAAGAATGTACTCAAGTGCGTAGGAACGGAAAAGTTTATGTTAGCTGTGATGGTGTAACGGTGCAGGGTGCTCCGACTATTGCTGAAAGTGGGCTAGATGAAATACCTGAACTTATTTCGGAATAACCTATTTTGCAGAAGTACTATTCAAACCAAGTGTGTGTATTCATGTATTTGGCTGGGACAAATAGGACTGAACGTGGAACGTTAAGTCCTTTCGAGGCTGTAACAGATTCTGTGTAACTGCCATTTAGTTAACGTGTTTATCGAGACGTTCCTCGAACTCGATAATAAACCGACTCATAGCCTGACGCCAGTTTTGA